>JBBWZJ010000143.1:0-17858 GCA_039648985.1 Acidobacteriota bacterium
GAACGCGGCTGCGGCTGGCGATCTCGTCACCGCTCAGGTCTCCGAGCCTGAGCAGCAGGTCGTGGACCGCGTCCACCGAGCGCGCGTGGTGTTCCGGATCCAGGTGCTGCAGCTGGCGCTCGATCTCTCCGAGCGAGTCGGCGTCGAGCAGCTCGCGGAGCTCCGCCTCGCCGAGCAGTTCCCGCAACTGGGCCTGGTCGATCGAGAGCGCCTGCGCGCGGCGCTCGGCGAGCGGCGCGTCCCCGTCGTAAATGTAGTTGGCGACATAACCGAAGAGCAGCGCCGCCGCGAACGGCGACGGCATCGCTGAATCGATCGTCACCGTCCTGATCTCGCGGGTCTCGACGAGCCGCAGCGTCTCGACGAGCGACGGGATGTCGAATACGTCGCGGAGACATTCGCGATACGTTTCGAGCAGCATCGGGAAGGACCCGTAGTTCGACGCAACCCGCAGCAGGTCCGACGCGCGCTTTCGCTGCTGCCACAGCGGACTCCTGCCTCCTGGTCTCCGCTTGGGGAGGAGCAGGGCCCGCGCGGCGGCTTCGCGGAACTTCGCGGCAAAGAGGGCCGTCGCCCCCAGCTGCCTGACGACGAGCGGGTCGACTTCGTCCGCGGACGGGATCATCAGCGCGGGATCCGGCGGATCTTCGGTCTCCGGGAATCGCACCACGAACCCGTCGTCGGTCCACATCGTCTCGACGTCGAGTCCGGTTTCGGCGCGGGCGCGCTCCACGGCGGCCATCGCCCACGGCGCGTGGATCCGGCCGCCGAAGGGCGAGAGCACGCAGATGCGCCAGTCGCCGAGCTCGTCCCGGCATCGCTCGATCACGATCGTGCGGTCATCGGGGACGGCACCGGCCGATGCCTGATCGGCCAGGTACCGGAGGAGGTTTTCGGCTGCCTGTTGATCGAGATCGTGATGCGTGACCAGGCGCTGGATCGCGCCGGCTGGAGGAAGGTGACGCAACGTCCGAACGAGCTCCCCGATCTGGCGACCGAGCTCGAGCGGACGCCCGGCCGAGTCCGCCTTCCAGAACGGCATCTTCCCCGGCTCGCCCGGCGCCGGCGAGACGAGCACCCGGTCGTGGGTGATTTCTTCTATCCGCCACGTCGACGCACCGAGCAGGAACGTCTCGCCGACCCGGCTCTCGAACACCATCTCTTCGTCGAGCTCGCCGACGCGCGCTCCGGGTCCCCGCGCCCCGATCAAGAACACGCCGTAGAGACCGCGATCCGGGATGGTGCCGCCGTTGATGACGGCGACCCGCTTTGCGCCCTCGCGCGCGGTCAGCTTGTTGTTCAGCCGATTCCACGTGAGCCGAGGTCGCAGGTCCGCGAAGTCGTCCGAGGGATAGCGGCCCGACAGCATGTCCAGCACGCCCTCGAAGACGGACCGGCTCAATTCCGCGAAGGGCGCCGCCTGCCTCAGCGTTCGAAAGAGGCCATCCACGTCCCACTCGTCCATCGCGACCATCGCGACAACCTGCTGCGCCAGCACGTCGAGGGGATTGCGCGGATACCGGATCGCTTCGATCCGCGCCTCGTGCATCGCCCGTGTGACCGCCGCACACGCCACCAGATCGCCCCGGAACTTGGGGACGATGATCCCCCGGCTGGCGGCTCCAATCGTGTGACCGGCGCGACCGATCCGCTGCATGCCGCTCGCGACCGAGGGCGGGGCCTCGATCTGGATGACGAGGTCGATGGCGCCCATGTCGATGCCGAGCTCGAGCGACGACGTCGCGACGAGTCCCCGCAGCATGCCCGCCTTCAGGCGGTCCTCCACCTCGATTCGCTGGGGCCGCGCCAGCGACCCGTGATGCGAACGCACCAGGACCTCTCCGGCGAGCTCGTTCAACGCCGCCGCGAGCCGCTCCGCGATCCGCCGGCTGTTCACGAAAATCAGCGTCGACCGGTGCGCCATCACCAGTTCCAGGAGACGCGGATGGATGGCCGACCAGATGGACTGCCTGGCCGGCGCCTGTGACGCCGGGCCGCTCGGAATCTCGTCGCGCTGGCCAATCCTCGCCATATCCTCGACTGGCACTTCAATGCGCAGATCCAGGTTCTTCTTGGCCGAGGTGTTGACGATGGTGACGGGGCGCGGGTCGGGTGTCTGCGTGTGATGCGCACTGAACTCGTCGTGAATCGCCGAATCGGGTGCCCCTGGCTCTGTGACGGAGCTCTTCGCGCGAGCGCGAGTTGCGGGCACCCTCTTCGCCGGGGTTCCGTCCGGCTGGAGCCCGCCCCCGAGATACCTGGCGACTTCGTCGAGCGGGCGCTGCGTGGCCGACAGCCCGATCCGCTGGAGCGGCGACGCGAGATCGCCGGTCGCGGGACGGCGCAGCGCCTCGAGCCGCTCGAGCGAGAGCGCGAGATGGGCGCCGCGCTTGGTCGGCACGAGCGCATGAATCTCGTCGACGATGACGGTGTCGATCGAGCGGAGCGATTCACGCGCATTCGAGGTCAGGAGCAGATAGAGCGACTCCGGCGTCGTGATCAGAATGTCGGCAGGGTCCCGCGAGAACCTGGCGCGCTCGACAGCGGGTGTGTCGCCGGTGCGGATCGCGACCGCCGGCTGATGATGTGCGTCACCGCGGGCGACTGCGCGGTTCGCGATGCCGAGGAGTGGCGCGCGCAGGTTCCTCTCGATGTCCACGGCAAGCGCCTTGAGCGGCGAGATGTACAGGATCCGGCAGCGGTGTCCCTTGGGCGGGACGGGGTCGAACATCAGCCGGTTGAGGCACCACAGGAAAGCAGTCAGGGTCTTGCCGCTGCCGGTGGGGGCGAGGATCAGCGTCGACTCGCCGCCGGCGATCGCGGGCCATCCCTGCGTCTGAGGCGGGGTCGGCGTCTCGAACGAGGCGCGGAACCACTCGGCGACTGCCGGCTGGAAAAGCGCGAGGACGTCGGGTCGCCGTGCCACGGATCTATTTTAGTGGCTTCCGTTGACCCCCCCGTCCGATCACGTCACAATGGATCCTCAACCTTCCATCGAGGCGGTCCGGGCTGCCCCGATGACATGTGTCAGCAGTCGGGATTCAGTATCAGCATTCTTATGGGTGATTCCGGAGAAGGCCTCGTAGACGCGGAAGCGCGGATCCAGGAACAGATGGAGGAGCGGGAGGCCGAACGGCGCCGCCGCACCAATTCCGGTCCGAAAGTCGACCCCGAAAAGGTCCGTGAGCAGGAGTCGCTTCGGCTCGCGAAGTCGAACCTGCAGCGGCAGGCGGAAGCCACCGCGCATCCGGTGCGCCAGCAGCAGATCAAGCTGGCGATCGCCGAAATCGACAAGCGGCTCGCGGTCAAGTAGCCGGCCACGCACGCCCGGCCGCGGCCGTACAACGAAAAGGCGGTCGGGAGACCGCCTCGTGTCACGAGGCTGGCGCGCACCGGCCAGCCCGCCGCGCCCCAAACGGTCCACTCAGTCGCGCCGGACGCCCGCCCGCTCGAGCAACGCCTTCACGTCTGCCGCTTCGAGCGATTCGTGCTCGAGCAGCGCTTCGGCGACGAGCCGCATCGCCTCCTGGTTGCGCTCGATGACCCACCGCGCGTGGTCGTATCCGTCCATCACGATTTTCCGGATTTCCTCGTCGACGCGCTGCGCGGTGGCCTCGCTGACGGCGTGCGGGCGGTCCGCATCGAACGAGTTGCCGGGCTTGCGGTACGCGAGGGGCCCGAGAGCCGACATGCCGAACTCGCACACCATATGTTGCGCGATCTCCGTCGCGCGCTCGATGTCGTTCGACGCGCCGCTCGTCATGTGATGCATGAAGAGCTCCTCCGCGACCCGTCCGCCCATCAGGACGGTGACCTGCGTGTGCAGGTAGTCCTTCGTGTAGGTATGCCGATCCGCCTCGGGCAGCTGCATCGTCACGCCCATGGCGCGGCCCCGCGGAATGATCGTGACCTTGTGGAGCGGGTCGGCGTTCGGCAGCAGCGCCGCGATGAGCGCGTGCCCGGCCTCGTGGTAGGCGCAATTGACCCGGTCGAGCTCGCTCAGCACGATCGAGCGCCGCTCGACGCCCATCAGCACCTTGTCTCGCGCATCGGACATGTCGCTGTCGGTCACGAAGGAGCGCGCCGCGCGGGCCGCGAAGAGCGCCGCCTCGTTCACGAGGTTCGCCAGGTCCGCGCCGGAGAAGCCCGGCGTCCCGCGGGCGATGGACCTGAGATCGACGCCGGGATCCACGGCCACCTTGCGCGCATGAACCTTCAGGATTGCCTCGCGGCCGCGCAGGTCTGGATTGCCGACCGTGACCTGCCGGTCGAAGCGGCCCGGCCGGAGCAGCGCCGGATCCAGGATGTCCTGCCGGTTCGTGGCCGCGACAACGACGATCCCCTGGTGCGGCTCGAAGCCGTCCATCTCCACGAGCAGCTGGTTGAGTGTCTGCTCGCGCTCCTCGTGGCTGAGCGAGTTGCCACCGCGACTGCGGCCGACGGCGTCGAGCTCGTCGATGAAGATGATGCACGAGGGGTGGCGGCGAGCGTCCTTGAACAGGCGCCGGACCCGGGCGGCGCCGACCCCCGCATACATCTCGACGAAATCGGACCCGCTCGCGAACAGGAACGGCACGCCCGCCTCGCCCGCAATGGAACGGGCCAGGAGTGTCTTGCCCGTCCCGGGTGGGCCGATGAGCAGCACGCCTTTGGGTATACGCCCGCCAATCGCGGTGAAGCGCTCGGGGTGGCGGAGGAAATCGACGATTTCCTTCACTTCGTCCTTCGCCTCGTCCACGCCCGCGACGTCCTGGAACGTGATCACGTTCTGACCGCATTCGGCATTGCGGGCCCGACCGGAGTTCGGAATGCGGCCGGCGGTCGTCCGGTAGACCGTGAAGGAGATGAGCCCGAAAAAGGCGACGGCGGTAATCATCGCGCCGTACCCGAGCGCCGAGGGATCCGCGGCGGGGACGACGTCCACGCGGATGTGGCGCTTGACGAGGTCGGTCACGAACGACGCGTTGGCGGCAAGGAACTCGGGCGGGGCAATCGTGTGCATCACGCGCGCGTCGCGCAGCGTGACGTCAATCGCGCGGTCGCGGAACGTAATCGCCGTGACGGCGCCGGCATCGAGCTCGTGCAGGAACTCCGAGAACGCCATCGGCTGGACGACGGGCGGGCGCCTGGAGAGATACAGGCCCATCGGCACGGCGGTCAGCGCCAGGATGGCGGCCACCAGGATCAGGAAACGTGGACGACGGAAAGCTGCTGGAAGCACAGATACATCCGTTTCGCGAAGTGCGCCGCAGACCGGCACGAACGTCGGGATTCGTCCGCGGATGCAGCTTGCGCCAGTCCGCAAACGAGGCTCCCGCCCGTGAACGGTCAGGCGGCAGACATAAAGAGTGAAAAAAGAACACTCCGCTGGGGAATGGAATGTGCTGAGATTCTACAACGGCCGCCGGCCCATGTAAACCGGGATCCTGCGAAACAGATGTCAGCTCAACCTTATATGGCCCCTCCGAGCGGGGCTCGGATCGCGGCGGCCTGGACGGTCCACGCCTACACGGCAACCGGGGCGGTTGCCGCGTTCGCCTCCGTGCTCGCGATCTTCGACGGCCGCTATCGGGCCGCGTTCGGGCTGCTCGTCGCCGCCACGATCATCGACGCGACTGACGGGGTGCTCGCGCGACTCGCCCGCGTGAAAGAGGTGACGCCCGCGTTCGATGGCGCGCGCCTGGACGACATCGTGGACTACCTCACTTTCGTGTTCGTGCCGCTGCTGCTCCTTTACCGGGCCGGCGACCTTCCGGCCCGATGGGCGGCGGTGCCGGTCGCGGCGGTGCTGCTCAGCAGCGCGTACGGGTTCTGCGCGAGCGACGCGAAGACAGACGACGGCTTTTTCACCGGATTCCCGTCGTATTGGAACATTGTTGCGGTGTATCTCCATGCAGCCCGGCTGGCCACCACGATTGGCGCGGCCATCCTGCTCCTGCTGAGCGCGCTCGTATTCGTGCGGAACCGCTACGTCTACCCGACGCGGACGCCCGTCCTTCGCGGCCTCACGATTGCACTCGGCGCGGTGTGGGGCCTGATGGTGCTCGCCATGATCACGCTGATGCCTGAAGTCCCCGGCCGGCTCGTGATCGTCTCCCTGTTCTTCCCCGTCTACTACGCCGTGTTGTCGTTCACCCTCGATGTCCGCCGCGGCGCCCGTTCGTGATTCCCTGGATCACGATCCCCCCGCGCGTCCGCGACCGGATTGCTGCCGTCGTGTTCGGGGCGCTCGTCCTGATGACGGCCATCGCTCTGATGTGGACACTCCGCGAAGCGTGGGCGGTCCACAAGCTGCGTCGCGGAGTCGGCGACACCTGGTTCGTGGCGGCCGACGGCCGGCAGTGGTTCCGGATGGACGAGCACCGGCAGGATGTACCGCTGGCGGACATCCCGGTCGACCTCCAGCACGCCTTCGTCGCGATCGAGGATCACAGGTTCTTCCATCATCTCGGGGTCGATCCGATCGCGCTCGGCCGCGCTCTGGTGCGGGACATCCGGTCGTCGGGTACTGTCGAAGGCGGCAGCACGCTCACGCAGCAGCTGGCGCGGACGCTCTTTCTCTCGAACAAAAAGTCGTACGGGCGGAAAATCCGCGAGGCGGCCCTTGCCCTGATGATCGATGCGGATCTGTCGAAGCCGCAGATCCTCGAGCTGTACCTGAACCGGATTTACCTGAGCGCGGGTGTGTACGGCGTCGAGACGATGTCGCGCCACCTGTTCAGGCGTTCCGCGAAGACGCTCAACCTCGCTGAATGCGCGCTCATCGCCGGCCTTGCGCGATCGCCCGCCGGCCTCTCGCCGTGGACCAACCTGTCCGGCGCGCTCGAACGCAGCCACGTGGTCCTCGCGCGGATGCGCCAGGAAGGCTTCATCACGGAGGCGCAGGAACGCGAGGCGAGAGCGACGCGCATCCGGATTACGCCGTTTCCGGGTCCATCCGATCCGCGCGGCGGATACGCCAAGGAATTCCTCCGGCAGCAGTTTCGCGAGGTGTTCGGGGGCGACCATCCGCCGGACTGGGAAGTGCAAACGAGCTTCGTTCCGGACCTGCAGGATGCGGCGGAGCGTGCGGTATCGGACGGGCTGCGCCGCTTCAACGACCCGCAGCTGCAGGCCGCGCTCGTCGCGCTCGACCCTCGCAACGGCGACATCATCGCGCTCGTCGGCGGCCGGGACTTCCAGGTCTCGCAGTTCAATCGTGCGACCCGCAGCCGGCGTCAGCCCGGCTCCGCCTTCAAGCCGCTCCTGTTCGCAGCGGCGCTGGAGCACGGATTCTCACCCGTCTCGGTGCTGAGCGGGCTGGCGACGATCAAACCGCAGGGGCCGGAGGAATGGTCGCCGAGGAACGCCGGCGGAGAGACGGCGGACGCGCTGACGCTCCGCGCTGCCCTCATCGAATCGAACAACCGGGCGGCCACCGCACTGCAGCAGCGCGTGGGCTCCCGGCCGGTGCTCCGCCTGGCCTCGGATGTCGGGCTGCGCGATCTGCCCAATGTCCCTTCGCTGTCGCTCGGCACGGGGGAAGTGACCCCGCTCGACCTGACTGCGGCTTTCGCGATGTTCCCGAATGGCGGCTTCGCGGTGAGGCCCCGCGGAATCACGCAGGTGGTCGATGCCGATGGCGGCTCCGCTTACGACAATCCTGCGCGCACCGAGCGCGTCATCTCGCCGCAGACCTCCTACCAGATGGTGTCGATGCTCGAAGACGTCATCGACCGGGGCACCGCGTCCGCGGCGCGCACATGGGGCATCACTTTTCCGGCAGGGGGGAAAACCGGGACCACGAACGACTTCAAGGACGCGTGGTTCGTGGGCTTTTCGTCTTCCGTGGTTGTCGGTGTCTGGGTGGGGTTCGACCAGCCGAAAACGATTGCGGCAGACGCCTACGGCGCCCGGTACGCGCTTCCGATCTGGACCGACTTCATGCGCCGCGCGGCACGCCGGCGGGCGCCCCACGACTTCAATCCACCGTCCGGCCTCCATGACGAGCAGTTGTGCCGCGTGTCCTATCTTCGACCGGTGGAGGGCTGCCCGGTCTACACGGAGCACTTCAAGCAGGCGGACGACGTGCCCACGAGGCTGTGCCCCGTGCACAAGGGGAACGTGAAGCAGCGCGTCAGGCGCGTCTTCGAAGGCGTGCTCGGTGCGATTGGGAACAAGCTGAAGGGGATCTTCCGCTGAGGAAACGCACGGCGAGGGAGTGTTGGTGAGCGCTCACAGCCGTCCGCTTGACAGCGCCCCGGCCGCCGCATAGCGTGTCGATCCATGAACACCGCGTTGAACGTGCGTGCCGACGGTGCCCTGGACTTCCTTTCGATCGGCGCCCTGATCCATCGACTCGATCCCGGGCCGGTGCCCTTTCGAAAAGCGACGTCGTGCGCGATCCACGTGAGCGGCGGTGAGTTCAACACGGCGGCCAATCTGGCCGACTGCTTCGGCATGCGCACCGGGATTGCGAGCGCGATGGTCGCGTACCCGATCGGCGAGCTCATCGCCGCGCGCGTCCGGGCCATGGGCGTGATCCCGTTCTACAAGATGTTCCAGCATGACGGCGCGTGGGGGCCGAACATGGCAACGGTCTACAGCGACCGAGGCCACGGTGTGCGGGCGCCGATCGTGTTCTACAACCGCAGCAACGAAGCCGCCGCGCAGCTCAAGCCCGGTGATTTCGACTGGAACGCGATCTTCGGCAGGGGCGTCCGGTGGTTCCACAGCGGCGGGATCTTCGCGTCCCTGTCTGAAACCGCGGCCGAACTCATCATCGAGGCGATGACCGCCGCGCGTGCCCATGGCGCCATGGTGTCGTTCGATCTGAACTATCGCGAGAAGCTCTGGGGGGCCTCCGGCGGCTCGAAGCGCGCCGTCTCCGTCCTCGGGCGCATCGTCGAGCACGTCGACGTGCTCGTCGGCAACGAGGAGGATCTGCAGAAGGGGCTCGGGATGAAGGGTCCCGAGGTCACCGCGAAGTCGGCCCTGGACCCGAGCACGTTCATCGGCATGATCGAGCGGGTCGTCGAACGGTACCCGCAGATGAAGGTTGTCGCGACGACCTTGCGCGAAGTGCACTCCACGAACCATCACAGCTGGGGGGCGGTGGCCTGGATCGGGGGGAATACCTACGTCGCGCCCACGTGCGAGCTCGACGTGTACGACCGGGTCGGCGGGGGCGACGGATTCGCCGCGGGGTTGTTTTACGGGCTGATGACCGGCGAGACGCCGGAGGACGCGGTGCGTCTCGGCTGGGCCCACGGCGCGCTCGTCGCGACGTTTCCGGGCGACACGACGATGGCGACGCTCGACCAGGTGCGCGCGTTTGCGAAAGGCGGTTCCGCACGGATCCAGCGGTGAAGGGCATCAGCTGGCAGCTCTCAGCTCTCAGCCATCAGCTATCAGCTCCCAGCTCCCAGCTCCCAGCTCCCAGCTTCCGGCTCGACCTCACTTCCGGACGGGGACTGACAGCTGCGAGAGTTCAGGCAGGCCGGTCGGCCGCCGCTGAACAGTTCATATCGCGCGCGGGCGCAGGCCCAAAATTCGGATGGTGCTGAGACCGGAAGCCGGAAGCCGGAAGCTGGTGCCTGAACTCACCGCACCTTCAGGTACTTGAAGATGAAAGTGAAGATGTCGGCGTCCTCGTCAATCATCTTCGACACGGGCTTGCCCGCGCCGTGCCCCGCCTTTGTCTCGATGCGGATGAGCACCGGCGTGTCGTCCGCGTCGGCCGCCTGAAGCCGCGCCGCGAACTTCTTGGCCATCCCCGGCGAGACCCGGTCGTCCGTATCCGCTGTCGTGATCAGGATCGCCGGATACGCGACACCGTCGCGCACGCGGTGCAGGGGAGAGTACTGGTACAGATAGGCGAACTGCTTCGGATCGTCAGCCGATCCGTACTCCGAGACCCAGAACCGGCCCACCGTGAAGAGGTGGTATCGGAGCATGTCCACGACCGGGACGCGGCAGACGACCGCGCCGAAGAGCTCCGGGCGCTGCACCATGACGGCCGCGGTCAGCAGCCCACCATTACTCCCGCCTTCAATCGCGATCCGCTCCGGCCGTGAATAGCCGGCCTTCACCAGCCACTCGGCCGCGCCGATGAAGTCGTCGAACACATTCTGCTTCCGTTCGAAGGTCCCCGCATCGTGCCACGCCTCGCCGTACTCCCCTCCGCCCCGGAGGTTCGCGAGGGCGTAAACGCCCCCCTCGTCGAGCAGCACGAAGTTGGCGGGATCGAACGCCGGCGTCAGGCTGATGTTGAAGCCTCCGTACCCGGTGAGCAGCACCGGCCGGTTGCCGTCCCGCGGCAGGTCGGCCCGGTGGACGAGGAACATGGACACGCGCGTCCCGTCCCTCGAGGGATACCACGCCTGGGTGATCTGATAGTCGGCCGCGACGATCCGGGCGCGGCCGCCCGCGGCCGTCGTGAGACCCACGGGAGACGGCGCGAGCACGCGGTCGGTAAAGTCGTACCGGAAACTCGCGGGCGCGTACGTGAACGACGTGAAGCCCACGAACAGCTCATCGTCCGGTGGCCGCCCGGTGAGGCCCGTGACCGACCCGATTGCCGGCAGGTCGATGCTCCCGGCCGGCGTCCCGGTCAGATCGAACAACAGGATCCGATCGCTCGCATCGTGGAGGTACGACGCGACGATCGTTTTATTGACCACGATCGATGCCGAGAGCTTGTCTTCGCGTTCGGCCACGACTTCGAGGATTGGCGCGGACGCGTCCAGCGGATCGATCGAGATGATCCGTCCGAGCGGAGCGGTGTCGTCCGTGCGAAAGAGCAGCCGCGCGGCGGCGGATTCGATGAACGAATACGCGGCCGAGTACCCGGTGAAGAGGGGAATCGGCCGGGAGTCGCCGAGTCGATCGACGAGATACACCTCGCTCTTGTCGCTCGACCCCTGGTACGCGGTGATGACGACCCATCGATCGTCGTCGCTCACTTCGACGCCAAATACCGCTTCGCGCTCGGCCGGTTTGTCGAAGATCAGGGGGTCCTGATCCTGGTCGTCACCCAGGCGGTGGTAGTAGACGCGGTTGAAATAGTTCTCGTCACCGGGCGCGACGGTCCCGGGAGCGGGGAAGCGCGTGTAGAAGAACCCGTCGCCGGAGCCGACCCACGCGATCGACACGAACTTGACCCACCGGAGGTGATCGGGAAGGTCACGGCCGTCCTGCACGCTGCGGACGAACAGGTCCTGACGATCGCTGCCGCTCTCCGACCGCGCGTACGCGAGGAGCGCGCCGGACTCGTCGGGTGCCATTGCCGTCAGCGCGACAGGCCCGGCCGCCTCGATGACGTTCGGGTCGATCAGCACCCGGGGCGCGGCGTCGACGCCGTCCTGCACGTACAGGATCGGCTGGTCCTGAAGACCGGTGTTGTGCGTGAAGAAGTAACGCCCGCCGCGCTTGAAGGGCACGCCGGTCCGGGGGTAGTCGTAGAGGGTGGTGAGCCGGGCCACGAGCTCGTCGCGAACCGGGCCGTCAAGGAAGGATCGCGTCAGCACATTCTGCGCGGCGACCCACGCGCGTGTTTCCGTGCTTTCCGCGTTTTCGAGCCAGCGATATGGATCCGGAACCGGCACCCCGTGATGCGTATCGACAACGTCCGACATCGGTGACGGCGGGTAGGCGGGTCGTGTCATCGGGAGGCGCGTGAGGGGGTGAGCACGGATCCGCGGAGCATATAATTTGACGCGATGAATACGAAGCGCCTTGTGTCGGTCCGAAGACCTCGCGACGAAAGCGGATGCTAACACGATGGCCGCGGCGCTTCAGGTCGTCCCGGCGAGGTACTGCGCGTGCGCGGCCGCGCCGAGAAGTCCCGCGTCGGCGTTGAGGATGACGGACACGGGAATCGAGGCGACGAGCTCGTCCATCGGCGACTTGGCGAGGAACGCATCCATGAACGGTCCCGCCTGGAGCGCCGGCAGGATCTTCGGCGCGATCCCTCCACCGATGTAGACGCCCGCCGTCGCGACGGCGCGCAAAGCCATGTTCCCGGCTTCAGCTCCGTAGGCCGCCACGAACATCTCCATCGCCTCGACGCACAGAGGGCACCGGCGTTCCGCGGCCGCTGCACTGATCCGTGCCGGCAGCTCCGCGACGTCCTCCACCTGCCCGACGGCCCCGCAGAGCCGCGACGGCGCGATGCTGTGCGCCGTGAGCTTCGGTCCGGTGCCGAACGCCTGATGCGTGAACTGGTAGATGTTGACGATGCCGGGCCCCGAGAGGACGTGCTCGACGCTGACCCGCCCGAAAACCCGCGTGAGCTCGCGCACCATGTCGAGCTCCCGCGCGGTCCGCGCGCCGAAGTCCGCGTGCCCCCCCTCGGATGCGCCGGGCACGAGACGACCGTCCACGTTCAGCAGGAGAGCCTCCCCGAGGCCGGTGCCTGCCGCGAGGACCGCTGCGTTTCCGCTCCGGGACGGTCGCCCCTCGTGCAGCCGCGCGATCTCGTGCGGCTGCAGCACGCCGACGCCGTACGCCAGCGCTTCCAGATCGTTCAGCACCCAGACCCGCCGGAAGCCGAGCGACCGCTGGACCGCGGCACAATCGATCCGCCACGGGACGTTCGTGAGATGCGCGACCTGGTCGGTGACAGCGCCGGCAACGCCGAAGCAGGCCGCGTCGACAGCGGCCCGGTCGGTGCCGTGCGAGCGCAGGAACGACTCGACCATCGGCTCGAGTCCGTGAAAATCCAGCGTGACGAACTCCGCGACGTGCACCGTTGCGGGACGCGTGGGACCGGCCGCGAACAGGCCGAGCAACGTCTTGGTCCCGCCGATGTCACCTGCAAGGAGCATGGCGTATTATCCACGCAATCCGCGGCTTGACATTCGGACGCCGTTCGCACATCTTCGCCATCAATGACGTCGTTCCCGTCATCAGCTGGCGGTCCCTACGGCCTGCGCGACGTTCGCAGTCTTTATCCGGCAGTCACCGACAAACACCTGCGCTATCTCGAGAAATGGGGACTGCTGCGGCAGTCGGCCGCGCCCCGCGGCGGACGCGAGTACACCTTCACCGATCTGCTCACGATCCGGCAGGTCTCGGCGGAGCTCGAACGCGGCACCCCGCTCCGGCTGATCCTCCGCACCCTGCTCGCCGAACGGGAAGGGCAGCTGCAACTCGACTTCGTTGCCGGTCACGCGCCGACCGACGCGCCGCGCGCGAAAGTCGTCAGCCTCGAGGCCCGGAAGCCTCTCCGTACGGCCGCCATCCCGTCAATAGTCGGAGTTGGCGCGCCGTACCGCGTCCCCGAGCCACAGGCGGCCCTTGCGGCCCGATACTTCATCGAGGGATCGCGGCTGGACGACGGCGACGAGCGGACCATGGACGAAGCGGCCGCGGCGTACCGCAAGGCGCTCATCATCGATCCGGACCTGGTGCCGGCGATCGTGAACCTCGCCAACATTCATTACGGACGCGACGAGCTCATCGAAGCGCAGGCGCTCTACGAGCGGGCAATCGGTCTCGACCCAAACTGCTTCGAGGCGCACTTCAACGTCGGCAATATCCAGCACGACCTCGGGCGCTTCGACCGCGCGCTCGTCTGCTATCGGGACGCCGTCGCGCTCAATCCGGGCTATGCCGACGCGCACTTCTACCTGGCCGTGACGCTCGAGAAGACGGGGCATTCGGCGGAAGCGAAGCCGCACTGGAAGGCGTACCAGGAACTGGCGCCGGAAGGGGAATGGACCGAGCTCGCGGGGGAGTTTCTCGAGTGAGCGTGCCGACATGTCGTAGCGCGGTGCTTCTCCCCGCGTCCGTCGCGCCGCTAAAGCGGCGCGCTACGTCGGACGGGTAAAGCGGCGCGCTACGTCCGGCCGGTCAGCGGCGCGTTACGTCAGACCGGCTACTTCGTCAGTACGCCGAGTAGTCGCGCTTCTTTGGCGTCCGGCGAAGCTTGTAGAACGCGCACTCCGGGCACCACGATTCGGCGACGAAGCCTTCCTTGCCCGCAAAGGGCAGCACGTCCCGATGCGTGCAGAAGTCCCCGACATCCGGCGTCGCGCGCCACCGGCACGAATGGAACTTCGCGACGGCGGCAGAGAGCACCGGTGCGGCCGACGCGGATCCGTTGCCGCCGGGGGACGGTCCCTGCGTCGACGGAGGGGCTGCCGTGTCGGCCTCTTGCTGAACGTCGCCGTGGACTGGCATTGGCGGCGCGAACGGATTCGGATCGTCCATCATCCCTGCAATTCGAGCCCGAAGGACCGCTGCAGCGCCTGGAGCGCCCGCAATTCCTCTGGAGCCACAAGCGTGAGTGCGGTGCCCGTCGCGTCCGCCCGCCCGGTGCGTCCGACACGGTGGACGTAGGTCTCGCGGCTGGAGGGCACTTCGTAATTCACCACGTGCGTGATGCCGTCGATGTCGAGCCCGCGCGCCGCCACGTCGGTCGCCACGAGCACGCGGTAGCTTCCGCTCCGGAACCCCTCGACGGCCTGCGTGCGCTGCTGCTGCGTCCGATCCGCGTGCAGCGCCGCCGCCTTGAGCCCGAGCGACGAGAGCTTTCGCGCCAGCCGCTCGGCGCCCGATTTGGTTCGCATGAACACCAGCACCGGACCGTCCGTCCTGCGCAGGAAGCGCGCGAGCCACTCGGTCTTGTCCGCGGCTGCGACGTTCTCGA
Source organism: Acidobacteriota bacterium (assembly GCA_039648985.1). GTDB lineage: Bacteria > Acidobacteriota > Vicinamibacteria > Vicinamibacterales > 2-12-FULL-66-21 > JALZOC01. The sequence continues at coordinate 14,633 of JBBWZJ010000143.1, forward strand.
TGGTGTGGGTGATGCTCTTGGCGGGTCCGCCGGCCGAGCCCACCTGCACGTACTTCGCGTCGCGCACCACTTCGTCCGCGAGCTTCATGACTTCTTCCGGCATCGTCGCCGAAAAGAGCAACGTCTGTCGGGCGGCGGAGTCGGGCAGGCTCTGGACGATGCGGCGGACGTCGGGCCAGAAGCCCATGTCCATCATCCTGTCGGCTTCGTCGAGGACGAGCGTGTCGAGCTTGTCGAACCCCACGGTCTTGCTGCGCATGTGGTCCATCAGCCGTCCGGGGGTGGCGACCACGATGTCGACGCCGGATTTCAGCGCGCGTTCCTGAGGGCCCATGTCCACGCCGCCGTAGACCGCGATGCTGGTGATGTCCGTGTGGTAGATGAACCCCTGCACGTCGTCTTCGATCTGGACCGCGAGCTCGCGCGTGGGCGCCAGGATCAATACGCGCGTGTAGCCGCGCTCTTCGGGCGCGGTCGCCCGCGCGCGCAGCATGCGGTTGAGGATCGGCAGCAGGAACGCGGCCGTCTTGCCGGTCCCCGTGTCGGCGCAGCCAATCAGATCGTCGCCGCTCATCACGTAAGGGATGACCGCGCTCTGGATCGGCGTCGTCGAGGAGAACCCGCGGATCCGGATGCCTTCGATGAGCGAGGGCTCGAGGCCAAGCGTCTCGAATCCGACGGGCCGCGGATCGTATTCGGCCTGGGGGCGCGTCACTTCGCGCGTGGTCGCCGGCACCTGGAAATGTGAGCCGTTGCCGCTGCGACCTGCGCCCGCGCGCGGTCCCCGTCGTCCCCGTCGGCTGCTCGGAGCCCGATGCTGTGTGGAATGAGAATTCAAAATCGTGATCTAGCGAGCTCGGAAGGTGATGATTCCGCGGACGGGGTCGTAGGGTGAAACACCAACCGTGACCCGATCGCCTGGAACCACCTTGATACGAAAGCGGCGCATTCGGCCGCTCAACTGGGCAAGCACCTCATGACCCTGATCACACTGCACTCGATAAAGACCGCCGCTGTGAACCGCCACGACCGTGCCTTGCACGTCTATCAGATCATCCTTGCTCAATTGCTATCCTTTCAATCAAAGATTGTGCCACATTGTTGCCGCTTAATCAAACTCAGCAGTCAGAGTGCCTTCACGGCTTCCTCAACCTCGGTGGCCAGACGCGCATAGTCCTTACCCTGCAATAACATAGGCGCTCCAAAAGCCACGCGCGCGGTACCGCGGACCGGCGTCTTCCAGGTGTGGTGGAGGATCCGGTCGAGGCCCTCGAGCCGGACCGGAACGACCGGGACGCCAAGCCGGGCGGCGATCATCCCGACCCCGGGCTGGAAGCGTTTGATCTCCCCCTCATCCGTGCGGCGGCCCTCCGGAAAGATGAGAACCGAGTATCCGGCGCCGATGAGGTCTCCAATGTACCGCAGCGTCTGTCTCGTCCCCGTTTCACGCTGCGGCAGGGGGAAAGCGTTGAAGAACGCCGCCGCCAGGTAGTAATTGAGGCTGTTCGTGAGGCGCGACGCGATGGAATGCCCCTCGGGATAGAAGTGCGCCTTGAAGAATTCTTTCGCCATCGCCGGGGCAACGCGGTAGCGCCACTCGGGCGGCAGCGCCTGCAGAATCATCGGCGTATCGAGGTGGCTCTGGTGGCTGGCCGCGAAAATCACCGGCCCGCCGGCCGCATCGAGATGCTCCAGGCCTTCGACGCGCAGCGATACGAACAGCCGCGTCAGCGGCAGAATCCAGGTCGGCAGGCTGGCGCGCCTGAGGGCCCGGACCGGGGCTGAGCGGTTCCACACGGGGAAATCAATCGGCTCGGTCGTGGTGACGGCAGCGGTCGGCTGCCCCGCGTCGAGCGGACGGGCAAGGGCCTCCAGGTCCGCGACGGTGTGCGCCGCCGCGAATACGGATTCGTCGAGGGTCACCTGCATGGTTTCCTCGAGCGCCATCATCAGTTCCACCCGCTCGAGGGAGCTGAGTCCGAGCTCGTCGAGCGTGGTTGCCGCGTCGATTCGCCGGCCTGGCGCAAAGCGCTCCAGGACGGACGTGACCGACCGCGACGCGCGACCGGTCTGCGCCGTCGGTCCGACGGTGGCGCTCGCGAGCCATTCCTTGAGCTCGCGCCGCTTCAGCTTTCTCGTCCCTTCGGTCCGCGGCAGCTCCGCCCCGGGCCAGACCGCCGCAGCCCGGATTTTCTGATGGTCCTGCAGGCTCGCATTCGCGGCTCTCACGACTGCATCGAGATCGGTTCCCGGGTCCGCCACGAGCACCGCCTGCACACGTTCGGTCTGCGACCCCGCCTGTGACGCACCGACGACCGCAGATTCCTTGATCCCGGGTATCGCGTTCAGCACCCGTTCCACGTCCTCCGGAAACACGTTCAGGCCGTCCGCCGTCACGATCATTTCCTTCTTCCGGCCGCGGATCCGCAGCTGCCCCTCCGCGTCGAGCTCCCCGATGTCGCCCGTATGAAACCAGCCGTCGACGAAGGAGGCGCGGGTTTCCTCGGGCGCGTTGTAGTACCCGGTCGTGACGTTCTCGCCCCGCACCAGGATCTCCCCGTCGTCCGCGATGCGGACTTCGACGCCCGCGATCGGCTTGCCGACTGCGCCGCGCGATGCGTGGAGCGGGTGATTGAGCGTGACGATCGGGGCCGTTTCCGTCAGGCCGTATCCCTGGACGACGACAAACCCGAGCCGGCCCCAGAACGCCTCGAGCTCGGGATCCAGAGGGGCGGCGCCGACCACCATCGCCCAGAACTTGAAGCCGAACATCCGGTGGATGCGCCGGAACTTCCACCACCGCTTCGCCCAATGCATGGTGACAGGCGCCTCCGCGGCTTCGGGGGCGACACGCAGGACATGTTCCTTGAGCACCTCCAGGATTTTCGGCACGCAGACGAGCACGGAAATCCGCCGCGCCCGGATCTGCCGGACGATATCGTCGGGCGCGTAACTGCGGGTGAACACGACGACGCCGGGCAGCATCGGCGGGATGAAGGTGGCCATCGCCTGGCCGAACATATGACTGAGCGGCAGGAGGTTCAGGAACCGGATCGGCCGGAAGGGTGCCGCCCACTTCTTGTACTTCAGCACCTCGCGCTCGATCGGCACGATATTCGCGAGGATGTTGCGATGGGTGATGAGGACGCCCTTTGGCTCCGCCGTCGCGCCGGACGTGAAGATGATCTCGGCTCTCGTGTCTGCTGTCGGTGCGGTCGGCGCGCCG
>JBBWZJ010000167.1:0-16133 GCA_039648985.1 Acidobacteriota bacterium
GACCGCTGCGCCGTGCGCGCGCCGAACTGCGACAATCCGGACGCGTTTCGGCGGTGCCGCCGGGCACGGTATCCGAGTGGCTCGTGGCGCACGGCCAGCGTCCCAAGCTTCGCGCCTGGCTCTGGGATCCACTCGCCGTGGCCGCCCTGAACCAGTCGCCTGAGGTCGCGGCGGCCGCTCCCTTCGTGCGCGTCCTTGCCGAGATGTTCGGGAGCGACCCCACGGCTGCGTCACTGGTGCTGCCGTTGAAGCCGCTGCACCAGATGTATGCCGAGCCAGCGAGGGACTTCATCTGGGCGCGGGGCGGCGACGTCCGCGTGAACGCACTCGCCCGCGTCGTTGTCGAACGAGGTCGCGTCCGCGGCGTGGAGGTGCGGGGGGATCGAATCGACGCCTCCCGCGTCGTCCTCGCGGTGCCGTGGTTTGCATTGCGGACGGTATTCGGACAGGTTGCACCGCCGGAGCTCGCTCCCGTGATTGCGGCCGGCAGCGCCATGGAATCCATGCCGATCGTCACCGTGAACCTGTGGTACGACCGCCGCGTCATGGACGAGATCTTCGTCGGACTGCCGGGGCGGGAAATGCAGTGGGTGTTCGACAAGCGGCTGGCGTTCGGAGGAGACGCGTCGCACCTTTCCCTCGTCTCGAGCGGTGCCGAGCGGCTGACTTCGCTTCCCCCCGACGAGCTCATCGCGCTCGCGGCGGGTGAAGTGGCGGACGCGCTCCCGGCGGCACGCCTCGCGACGCTGCGCCGCGGCACGGTCGTCCGCGAGAAGCAAGCCACCTTCTCGCTGGCGCCAGGGCAGCCAGGCCGGCCGGGACCGGTCACCGACGTACAGGGTCTCTGGCTTGCTGGCGACTGGACCGACACCGGTCTGCCGGGGACGATCGAGAGTGCGGTCCTGAGCGGGCACCTGGCGGCGGACCTGGCGCAGCAATGAGGGCGCCCTCGACATGCTCGAACCTCGGCGCTGACGACTGAAGTACACTTCAGCCTCATCCACCGCAGTACTCGCTGACTGCCTCAGACTTCCTCCTTCGGGCCATCGACGTTCGCGTGCACGTTTCACACTCGAGACCTTCATGAAGTCCATCGTCCTCCACTACCAGGAGATCGCGCTCAAGGGCAAGAATCGCCCGTGGTTCATCGCACGCCTGGTGCGGAATCTGAAGGCCGCGACGGCCGATTTGCGGGTACGGGACGTCCGCGCGCTGGTGGGCCGCATCGAGCTGGTTCTCGGGGAGGACGCGGACTGGGAAGCCGTCCGGGACCGCGTGTCCCGCGTGTTCGGCATCGCCAACTTCGCGCAGGCCGGGCGCGCACCCCTCGATCTCGACGCGATCGCCAGGCACATTCTGGACGATCTCGGCGATCGCGAGCCGCGCACCTTTCGTGTGTCCGCACGCCGCGCCGACAAGCGCTTCCCGCTCACGTCACCGGAAATCGAGAGGGAGATCGGCGGACAGATCAAAGTCGCGCGCGGCTGGGCGGTGGATCTCGCGAATCCCGAGCTGACCATCCACGTCGAGCTGCTGACGGACGAGGCGTTCTATTCGTTCGGACGCGAGCGAGGCGCGGGCGGCATGCCGGTCGGCGTGGGCGGCCGCGTCGTCTGCCTGCTGTCCGGCGGCATCGACTCGCCTGTCGCAGCATGGCGCCTGATGCGGCGCGGCTGTCGCGTGATCTTCGTACACTTCCACAGCTACCCGATCCTGTCCCGTGCCTCGCTCGAGAAGACGCGCGAGCTCGCGAGGCTGCTCGCGCGGTTTCAGCTCCACTCGCGGCTGTTCCTCGTACCGTTCGGGGAGATCCAGCAGCGGATCGTACTCGGGGTGGCGCCGCCGCTGCGGGTGGTGCTCTACCGCCGGTTCATGATGCGGATCGCCGAAGACATCGCGCGGCACGGGCGGGCACAGGCGCTCGTCACCGGAGAGGTCGTCGGGCAGGTCGCCTCGCAGACGCTCGAGAACCTGACCCTCATCAACAACGTGGTGTCGATGCCGGTACTCCGGCCGCTCATCGGCATGGACAAGGAGGAAATCGTCGCCGAAGCGGAACGGCTCGGCTCATATCCGATTTCGATCATGCCGGATCAGGACTGCTGCACGCTTTTCGTCCCGCGCCACCCCGCCACCCGCGCGCGCGCAGTCGACGTGGAGCGTGCGGAGGCCGGGCTGGCGATCGCAGAGATGGTGCAGGGCGCCGTCACGGCCGCGGAGGTGGAGGACTTCGAGTTTCCTGTATTAAAATGAAGGGCTCCACTCCCAATTGAACGTTCACAGTTACAGGTTGCACGGCAGGAAAAGAGACGATCGTGAAAATGACACCAGGCAAGCTCGCGGGAATGAAGGCGGTTTCGAACGATCGCGGCGTGATCGCCGCGGCGGCCATGGACCAGCGGGGATCGCTCAAGAAGTCGCTCGCGAAGGAAAAAGGCTCCGACGTGAGCGATCGGGAAATGGAAGAATTCAAGATCCTCGTCACCGAAGTCCTCACCCAGTACGCCAGCGCCATCCTGCTGGACCCGGAGTGGGGCATTCCCGCCAGCAAGCGCCGCGCGAAGGGGTCCGGGCTGCTCCTCGCGTACGAAAAGACCGGGTACGACGCCAGCACGCCGGGACGTCTGCCCGACCTCCTCGATAACTGGTCGGTCCGGCGGCTCAGGGAAACAGGCGCGGACTGCCTGAAAATCCTGCTCTATTACGCGCCCGGCGATACGGACGACATCAACGTGCGCAAGCATGCCTGGGTCGAGCGCATCGGCGACGAATGCCGCGCAAACGACATCCCTTTCTTCGCCGAGTTCATCGTGTACGAGAACGGCGTCGACGAGAAGAGTCTCGAGTTCGCCAGGAAGAAGCCCGACCTCGTGATCCGGACGATGCAGGAGTTCACGAAGGATCGGTATGGTGTCGACGTGATGAAGGTGGAAGTCCCCATCAACATGAAGTTCGTCGAGGGTGCGAAGTCCTCAGGCGGCCAGACCGCGTATTCGCGGAAGGAAGCCATGGAGCACTTCCGCCGCTCCGCCGACGTGTCGACGAAGCCCTTCATCTATCTGTCGGCTGGCGTCAGCAATCCGGAGTTCAGCGAGACGCTGGAGCTCGCGGCCGAGGCGGGAACGCGCTTTTCCGGCGTGCTCTGCGGACGCGCGACCTGGGCGAACGGCGTCGCCGTCTACGGGAAGCAGGGGGGCGCGGCGTTCCGCAAGTGGCTCGAGGACGAGGGTGTGAAGAACATCAAGAACGTGAACGAACGGCTCAAGGCCGCTCACCCCTGGTACGAGTTCTACGGCGCGAAATCCGCCGACGAGCTCCGGTAAGTCAGCGGCCGCGGAGCGAGGATCCCGATGAGCGGTCCCGTCATGCACGTCGTTGCCAGCGCCATCACGACCATCATCGTGTAGAGCGCTGGCGAAATGATGTTCAGGTCGTAGCCGACGTTCAGGACGATCAACTCCATGAGTCCTCTCGTGTTCATCAGCGCGCCGAGCGCGAACGAATCCAGCCACGGCATGCCGGTCCACCGGGCGGCGACGGCAGTGCCGCCCAGTTTTCCCACGACCGCGGTGGCGATCACCGCCCCGCACACGATCCAGTCGCCCCACGCGTGCACCAGCCCGATTTCGGTCCGAAGGCCTGAATAGGCGAAGAACACCGGCACGAGGACCGCGCCGGCCAGCGGTTCGATTGCACGGCGAAGCGGGTCGCGGAGATCGGCCGCGCCACCCACCGAGATTCCGGCGAGGAACGCGCCGAAGATCGCATGAATGCCGATGAGCTCGGTGAGCAGCGCGAGCACGAACATGAATACCAGGACGCCCGAGATCTGGGCGGCAGGCGCAACCATTGCGTGGGCGGATCCGAACAGGCGCGAGGCGTTCGGCCTGACGTAACGCAGCACGACGAGCGCGATCAGGGCCGCGCAAACCGCCGCGACGAGCGGCGCGCCCATCCCGGATCCGCGCCCTACGGCCAGCACGATCGCGAGCAGACACCACGCCGTCACGTCCGCCATCGCGGCGCATCCGATAGCCGTCGTCCCCAGCGCCGTTCCCGACAGCCCCCGCTCCGAGATGATGCGCGCCAGCACGGGAAAGGCCGTGATGCTCAGGGCAACGCCGCTGAACAGCGCGAACGTTGCGAACCGCACGCCGTCGGGCGCGTACGGATCGTACAAGCGCACCGCCAGGAGTGCGCCGAGACAGAACGGCACCACGATGCCGGCGTTGCTGATGACGGCTGTGGCGCGGGCCCTGTGCCGAAGCCCGGCCAGGTCGAGTTCCATGCCGACGACGAACATGAAGAGGATGACGCCGAGCTGGCTGATGAGATGCAGCGCCGGCATCGAGGGCGCGGGAAAGAGGAACGATTCGACACCCGGCGCCGCACGCCCCAGGAGCGAGGGTCCGAGCAACACGCCCGCGAGCATCTCCCCGATGACGGCCGTCTGCCCCGCACGCCGGAAGAGCCACCCGACGGCCCGACCCGCCGCCAAGATGACGAGCAGTTGCAGCAGAAGAATGACGACGGGAGATGCAGCCGGGGTCACACGAAGGGCAGGGCTGCGACCGTGGCGGCCGACTGATTGATGCGCACTTCCGTGCCGGGCGTCGTGAAGTCCCGATGGAGGTACGCGAGAGCGATCACGTGACCCAGGGCCGGAGACCGCACGGCGCTCGTGACGGTTCCGACCTCGCGGTCAGCAGCGTGCACAGCGGTCCCATGCGGTGGAACGATGTCCGATCCGACGATCGCCAGGCCCACGAGCCGCCGCGCAACGCGCCCATGGCCGCGATGCAGCACACGGATGATGATCTCCTGCCCGACATAACAACCCTTCGTCAGGCTTATCGCACGGTCTTCGATCCCGGCCTCCAGCGGGATCGTGTCCGTGGTCATGTCCACACCGAAGCGCGGACGGCCCGACTCGACCCGGCAGACGTCGATAGCGTCCGGACTCACCGTAAGCGCTCCGGCGCTCAGGAGCGCGGCCGTCAGCGCACCGGCTCCGGCGGACGGCAGCACGAGCTCGAAGCCGGGTACCCCTGGTTCGTCGGTGCGCAGCAGGATCAGCGACTCCTGCCCAAACGCGCGCCGTGCGCTGGCATAGAGCGGCATCGAATCCATCTCCCCGGCCGACGGGGCGTCCGGAAGCCCGTCTGCCGACAGCGCCGCCCCCAACACCTGCGCCGCGCGCGGGCCGTAGATGGCAAGCTGCGCGGTTGCAGCGGACCGATCCTCAATGCGGACATCTTCGCTGAAGACGAACATCTCCCATCTGCTGCGCACCGCCTGCGCCACCGATGGATCGAGGTCGACGAGCAGTGCGTCCCCGAGCTCGAACACCCGCATGTCGGCAATCATCCGGCCCTGCGGCGTCAGGTACGCGGCGTAGCAGCCCGTGCCTGGCGTGAGCGCCAGAATATCGTTCGTGAGGAGGCCTTGGAGATAACTGCGGCGATCGGCACCGGTGAGAAGCAGCCGCGCGCGCGATGCCGTCACGTCGGTAATGCCGGCTCCCTGACGGATGGCCCGGTACTCGTCGGCTGAAGACATGTAGAACGTTACTGATATCCTGACGGGATGCAGCTGTCCCGTCATTGTACTGTCGCGTTGCTGGCACTCCTAATCGGCGCGGCTGGCTCTCCGCTGACGGTGGACGCACAGGAAACCGCGCGCCAGCCGTCCTCGTCCGGCGCTCCCGGCGGCCAGGGGGCCAGCGCCTCGATCGAAGGAGAATCCGAGTTCACACTCTTCATTGGCGGCAGGCACGTGGGAACCGAGCAGGTCCGTATCGCGCGCGCCGGTTCCGCCCGGATCATCTCGTCCACTGCGCAGTTCGGACCGCCGCTGAACGTCACGTTGAATCGGTTCGAGCTGAAATACACGGCGGACTGGCAGCCAACTGATCTCCACATCGAGGCCGCGCAGCCCGGGGGCACCTTCGCGCTCACGACCTCGTTCGGCGTCACGACAGCGACGAGCGTGATCACGCAGAAGGGCGTCAGCAGCTCGAAGACCGACCAGATTTCCGCGCGGACGATCGTGCTCACGAACAATGTCTACGCCGGTTACGTGGTGCTCGCCGCGCGGCTGCTCGACACAGCTCCAGGCACGGATGTGCCCGCGTACGTGGCGCCGTCGGCGGAGGTGAAGGTCCACGTGAATTCGGCGGTCGATGAACAGCTGGCGAGCCCCGGCGGGGCGATCGCGACGCGCGTGTACGGCCTCACGATTCAGAACCCCGGGGGCCCGCTCGATGCGGCGATCGCCACCGACCCACGCGGCCGGCTGCTGCGCTTCGAAATTCCCGCGGCGGGACTCCGGCTGATCCGATCCGACCTCGCCACCGTCTCGACCCGGTCCCAGCCGATCCGAAATCCTACCGACACCGACGTCATCATTCCGGCCGCGGGCTTCAACCTGGCAGGGACGCTGACCATGCCGGCCGGCGTCGGACGGCTGCGCAACCCCGTCGTCGTGCTCGTCACCGGTTCCGGACAGATCGAACGGGACGAGGTGGTCGCAGGCATCCCGATATTGGCGCAGCTCGCCGGATCGCTCGCCGCGCAGGGCTTCATCGTTCTGCGCTACGACAAACGAGGGGTCGGCCAGAGCGGCGGCCGAAGCGAGCGCGTCACGCTGCAGGACTATGCGGACGACCTCACAGCGTCGATCCGGTGGATGGCCGGCCGGCCGGACGTGGATGCCCGCGGGATCGCCGTCGCCGGACACAGCGAGGGAGGGGCCGTCGCGATGCTCGCCGCCGCACGCGACAACAAGATCAGCCGCCTCGTGCTCATCGCGGCGCCGGGCCGTTCTGGCGCAGAGCTGATTCTCGAGCAGCAACGGCACCTCCTCGACGTGATGAAGACGCCCGACGCGGAACGGCAGACCAAGATCGAACTGCAGCAGAAGATCCAGGCTGCGGTGATCGCCGACACGGGCTGGGAGGGCATCCCGCCGCAGCTGCGCGCGCAGGCGGACTCCGCGTGGTTCCGCAGCCTGCTCTTGTACGATCCGGCGAAGGTCATGCCCAGGGTGAAGCAGCCGATTCTCATCATCCAGGGGGATCTCGATACCCAGGTGCCGCCGGCTCACGCCGATGCGCTGGCGCAGCTCGCCCGGACGCGGAAAAAGGCAGCGCCCGTGGACATCGTGCACCTGCCGGGCGTGAACCATCTGCTCGTCCCCGCCACGACGGGAGAAGTGTCGGAATACGGCGCGCTGCCGGAGAAGACCGTCGTGCCCGCCGTCGCCGCCGCGATCGCCGACTGGCTGAAGAAGTAGCCGGTCGGGCAAATCGCATAAGATCTGACGCATGAAAGTCGGCATCCCTAAGGAGACGTGGCCGGGTGAGACCCGTGTCGCCGTCGTACCGGCTGCTGTCGCCGGGCTCGTCAAGTCCGGCCTCGAGGTCGCGATCGAACAGGGCGCCGGAGCCGCCGCAGGGTTCACTGACGAGGCGTATCGCGGACAGGGCGCCTCGATCCTCAGCCGCGCGGACGTGTTCGGCAGTGCGGACATCCTGCTGCAGGTCCGCGCCACGCCTGGGCAGCCGGCGCTGCTGCGCAAGGGCCAGGCTGTTATTGGCTTCGCCGATCCGCTCGGCGCGCCGGACGGTGTCCGGGCGATCGCCGCGACGGGCGCGACGCTGCTGTCCATGGAGCTCATGCCGCGCATCACGCGCGCGCAGAGCATGGACGCGCTCTCCTCGATGGCGACAATCGCCGGATACAAGGCCGTGCTCCTGGCCGCCAACACGCTGCCGCGCATGTTTCCCATGCTGATGACGGCGGCCGGCACGGTGTCGCCGGCGCGGGTCTTCATCATGGGCGCGGGCGTCGCAGGCCTGCAGGCGATTTCCACAGCCCGCCGGCTCGGCGCGAAAGTGGAGGCCTACGATGTGAGGCCGGCCGTCAAGGAGCAGGTTCAGAGTCTCGGTGCGCGGTTCGTCGAACTGCCGCTGGAAGCCGGGGACGCGGAGGACAAGGGGGGCTACGCCAGAGCGCAGGACGAAGCGTTCTACCGGCGGCAGCGCGAGATGATGCTGAAGGTCGTCGCCGCGAGCGACGTGGTGATTACGACCGCGCTGATCCCCGGCAAACCCGCGCCGATCCTGCTGACGGCCGAGATGGTCGATGCGATGCCCCCCGGCTCCGTCATCGTCGATCTCGCGGCGGAACGGGGCGGCAACTGCGCACTCACTAGGCCCGACGAGACCGTGGTCCATCACGACGTCACCATTCTCGGTCCGACCAACCCCCCAGCGCTCGTTCCGTATCATGCGAGCCAGATGTATTCGAAGAACATCACCACCTTCCTCGCCCATCTGCTCAGCAAGGACGGTGCACAGCAGCGCGAGCTCACGCTGAATTCCGACGACGAGATCACACGCGAGACATTGCTGACGCGCGGCGGCGAGGTCGTGCATGCACGGATTCGCGAGCTGTAGCGCATGTGGCTGCTGAAGACCGCCGACTCCGCCGACCCGTCGTTCACCTTCCGCATCATGCCGGGCAGCATCAAGACGATCGGCCGTTCTCCCGGCGCCGAGTTCATCGTGGACGCCGCGATGGTGTCGCGACTCCATTGTCAGCTGACCGCCGGGGCTGCGGAGCTCGAAGTCGTGGACCTCGAGAGCACGAACGGAACGTTCGTCAACGGACAGCGCGTCACGCGGGCGCTGCTGAAGGAGGGGGACACGCTCGGGGTTGGACGCGTCGAGCTCGTCGTCTCCCGGTGAGCTCAGAGGAACGGGTTCGAACGCTTCTCGGCACCGATGGTGGTGGGACTTCCGTGGCCGGGATACACGAGCGTGTCGTCCGGAAATCTGAACAGCACTTCGCGGATCGATCGAAGCAGGGTGTCGTGATCTCCACCGGGCAGGTCGGTCCTGCCGATCGACCCGGCAAACAGCGTGTCGCCCACGAATAGCCGGCGCGCAGTCTCCCCCTCACGTCCAGCCGCGAGACAGACGCCGCCCGGACAGTGGCCCGGGGTGTGATGGACCCAGACGCCGAAGTTCCCGAACCGGTACGGCCCTGGCCCGTCGTAGAAAAAGTCCACTGGCGGCTGCGCGTCGACGCGCAGCCCGAACATCAGCCCCTGCTGCACGACCGCTTCGTACAGGAAATTGTCGTCGCGGTGGAGCCCCACCGGGGCGGCGAACGCCTGCCTGGCGGCGGCAACCCCGGTGACGTGGTCCAGGTGCGCGTGTGTCAGCAGCACGTAGCGGATCGTCAGGCCATGCTGCACCGCGGCTGCGATGAGCTCCTCCACATCGTCTCCGGGGTCGATCACCACCCCCTCGCGGGTGTCCTCACACCCGAGGACGAACCCATTCTTAAAAAACGGCGGCGCGGAGCGCGTTTCGATAATCATGCGTGCTGAGCCTGTTCGCCCTCCATTTTCGCATTCTGAATCGACATGACAAACCAACCCTTTCACCAGTCCCGGCGGGTCCACACGAGCCTGCTGGCCGGGATCGAGAAGCGGTGCCTGATCTGCATGGCACAACGGATGCCCGCCCCGGTCAACTCCGACCACCTGACGGCGCTTGCCGGGGTCTCGATGCTGGCAGCCGGCCTGTGTTACTGGAATGGCTCGGCGGGCGCGCTCATCGCGGTTGTGGTCCTCCTCGCCCTGAACTGGTTCGGCGACAGCCTCGACGGAACCCTTGCACGCGTGCGGCGGCACGAGCGGCCGCGGTACGGGTATTACGTCGACCACGTGCTCGACGTCCTCAGCATCCTCTTCATCTTTGCGGGCCTCGTGCTCGGCGGGCACATGAGCGCGACCGTCGGAGCCGGGTTCCTGCTCGCGTATTACCTCGTGATGATCCAGATCGCGCTCGCCGCGCATGCCGTCGGCACGTTCTGCATCTCGTTCTGGAAGTTCGGTCCGACGGAGCTGCGGATCCTGCTCGCCGTCGGAACGTTGCGGCTGCTGTGGTCCGACGCGGTCACGATCCACGGATCGCGCTACCTGCTGTTCGACGTCGGTGGAGCCGTCGCCATCGCGGGATTTGTCGCCGTATTCGCGATCTCTGCCATCACCAACACGGTGGCGCTCTACCGGGCCGAGCCGCTGCCTGGCCGCGCCAGTGTCGCTCGACCCTCCGTCTTGAAACGTGCAGGCTGAGAGCTGAAGGCTGATCGCCGGAAGCGGGAAGCTGGGAGCCGGGACGTGGAAGCTGATAGCTTATGCCTGCATGATTCTCGCAGCCGTTGACGACATGCTCTTCCGGTCAAGAATCAGGACGACCGCAAAGCTCATCGGCGTGGAGCTGGTTTTCGCACGAACGCCGGCTGAAATCATCAGCCAGGCCCGAGCGCTCAAACCGGCACTCGTCATCTTCGATCTGAATAGTTCGACCGCCCGGCCCATCGAAACCGTGACGGAGCTCAAGCGCGATGCCGAACTGGCGCCCGTGCGAACGCTCGGTTTCGTCTCGCACGTCCACACCGACGTGATCCAGGCGGCGCGCGCGGCGGGGATCGACGAGGTCATGGCGCGGTCTGCCTTCTCGGTGAAGCTCGCCGACATCCTGCTCCTGGCGGAGTCCGGAGAGTAAGGACGGAAGGTCACGTTCCGGAAGCGGCAGGTCACGCCCGACCCCGACCCTACTTGAAGGCCCAGAACATCAGCCCCGCGAGGGCGGCGGCGCCGGCCGCAATCGTCCACCACATCCCGGCCCGGCTGGGCTCCTCGTCCAGCCGCAGCAGATCGTGCGCGGCGCGATCCCCCGAGCGTGCATCCATCAGCGCTTCCACGCGCCGCAGCTCCGCCGAAAATGCCGCCGCGCTCTGATACCGCGCGTCGACCGACTTGGCGACCCCGCGCGCGACGACCGCCGGGAGATCCGCCGTGAGCGGCGAGTCGGGGAGCGGCGGAAGCGGCGTGCTGCTCACAACCCTGGACAACGTCTCCGTGGCCGTGGGGGCCGCGAGCGGGTTACGACCGCTGAGCATCTCGTAGAGAATCACGCCGAGCGAGAAGACGTCGGTCCGGGCGTCGACCGTGCCGCCGCCGGCCTGTTCCGGCGACATGTAACTGACCGTCGTGGCGGTGTTCTCGGGGATCGATTCCGGGTGCGCGGCCGCGCGAATGCGCGTCTGCCCGCCCCGGGTCCAGTGCCCCATCCCGAACTCGAGAATTTTCGCGCTGCCCTTTTTCGTGACGAAGATACTGTCAGGGCGGAGGTCGCCGTGGAGAACCCCGCCTGCGTGGGCGTCGGCGAGCGCGTCGGCAATCTGTACCGCGAGCTCGAGCGCGCGACGCGGACTCACCGCGCCGCCCGCCGTCTCCTCTCGCAGGGTGACACCGGCCGCGAACTCGTACGCGAGGTACCAGCCGCCGTCATACTGGCCTACGTCGAAGAGCGTCGCGATGTTGGGGTGGGACAACGTGGCGGCGGCCCGAGCATCCTGCTCGAAGTACCCGAGAGCCGTTGCGTCCGCGAACAGCGAGTCAGGCACCAGCTTGATCGCCACCGTCCGTCCGAACTTCGTGTCGCGTGCGCGATACACCTCTCCCAGCGCGCCCTCACCCATCCTCTGGAGCAGGTTGTAATGGGCAATCGCGCGGACGGGTTCGGAGGTCGGCGTGCCGGGTTCAGGCTTCAGCGTTGTCCTTGACCATTCTTCTTCCGTCCTTCAGCCTTTCTTCGGCGGCTTCGACGGTCTCAGCTCCACCAGGCTGGGAAGACTGCGCGCGGGGTGTCGAATGAGATCCATGACGACCTCCGCGACATCCTCCGGCGCAAGCTTCCACTCGGGCTGCGCGCCAGCGGCGGCACTCCCACGCCCGAAGCCCGTCGCGACAGAGCCCGGCATCACGGAGCTGACCCGGATATCGTCGTACCGCACCTCCTGCATCAGGGCCTCGCTGAACGCATTCAGGCCCGCCTTCGAGGCGCAGTACGCCGCACCACCGGTGAAGGGATTCCGCCCGGCCAGGCTGCTGATGTTGATGATCCAGCCGCCGCCGCGGCTACGCATGCGCGGAATGGCGGCCTGGCAGCAGAAAAAGACTCCGCTCAGATTCGTGCCGATCACCTGGTTCCAGTCCTCGGCGGCCATCTCCGTCACAGAAGCGAACGTCCCCACACCGGCGTTGTTGATGAGGATGTCGAGCCCGCCGAACCGGCTCACACACGCGTCGATCGCCGACGCGGCCTCGGTCGCCTTACTCACATCGGCCGGCGCAGCATGGACGCGGTCGCCGCGTCCGCCCGACGCAAGCTGCCGGACGGCTTCGTCGAGCTTTCCGCGGTCGCGCCCGGTAATCCCGACACTGACGCCGGCGTCGAGCAGCGCCCTGGCGATCGCCAGCCCGATGCCGCGAGAGCCGCCGGTCACGAGCGCCACCCGGCCGGTCAGCGTTGGAGAGTCTGGAGTCATGCCACTAGAATACAAGTCCTTCTGATGTCTTTCATCGCCATCATTGGCGCCGGGCCTCTCGGCGGCGCGATCGCCCACAAGCTGGCGGCGCGCGACCGGGTCAGCGAAGTGCGCCTGATCGATGACGAAGGCAGTATCGCCGAAGGCAAGGCGCTCGACATCACGCAATCGGCGCCCATCGAAGGGTTCAGTACGCGGCTGAGTGGCGGAGGGTCGATCATGATGGCGGCCGGGGCCGCTGTAATTGTGGTCGCCGATCGGGCGGGCGGCGGGGAGGAGTACTCCGCTGAATCAGGGCTCGCGCTCCTGAGACAGCTCGCACGGTTCGATAGCGCGACACCCGTCGTCTTTGGAGGCGCCACACAGCTCGGTCTCCTGCGCCATGCGGCCTTCGAACTGCGCATGCACCCGGCCCGCCTGATGGGCTCCGCTCCGCTGGCGCTCGAGTCGGCACTCCGCGCCCTCGCGGGGCTCACCGTCGACGGAACCGGCGTCGAAGTCTCACTACGCGTCGTCGGGGTCCCTCCGCGCCGGGCCGTGGTCGGCTGGGAGGAGGCCAGCGCCTTCGGACAGCCGCTGTCGAGCCAAATGGCCGCGCACGAAATTGCAGCGCTCGGCTCCCGCATCCCCGGCTTGTGGCCGCCGGGGCCTTACGCCCTCGCATCCGCCGCGACAAGGGTTATCGAGGCGATTGCAAGCGGATCCCGCCGCCGCTTTTCATGTTTTGTCGCGCTGGGACGCGATCAGGCTGGCGCGATGCCGGTGGAACTTGGCCCGGACGGAGTGGCGCGCATCATCGAGCCGACGCTCACCCGGCAGGAGCGAACGCTGCTGGACAATGCGCTGGAGCGGAATCCGCGACGGGAGGTCTAGTGGCCTAGTGAGCGGCTTCCCGGCTGTGCAGCGCCAAGCCGCCGGCGAAAGCGCCGAGGTGCTCCCGAAGAATGAGGCGGCCCCGATGCAGACGCGACTTCAGCGTCTGCGGTTTCACATGGAGAATCGCGCTGGCCTCTTCCGTTGACAAACCGTTGATGTCGCGCAGGATCACGGGCACGCGATACACCTCGGGCAGGAACGTCAGCGCCTCGATCAGCCGTTCGCGCATCTCTGCTCGAAGGACGCGGTCGTCCGCGAGCGAGGACCAGTCGGCAGGTTCCTGCGGCTGTGGGCGGTCCGCCGTGTCAGTGGACAGCACCTCCTGCCGGGAAACCTCGTGCGGGCGGCTGAAGCGGCCGTTGCGCAGGCGCGACATGGCCGTGTTGAACGTGATGCGATAAATCCAGGACGAGAGCGCCGCGTCGCCGCGGAACGCATCGATCTTCCGGTGGACTTTCATCAGCACGTCCTGGGTCACCTCTTCGGCATCTTCCCAGTTCTTCAAATATCGAAACGCAAGCTGGTGGATCCGCGGTCCGTAGGTCGACGCGAGGTCGGTCACGGCCGTGCTGTCCCCCGCCTGCATCCTGCCAATCAATTCCTGCTCTTCCGGCTGACGCATTCTGGGGCCTCCGAGGAAGAAAACACCAGATCGCCATTCCTTATTCCGGATCGTCGCAGGTTCGTGAGTACCCTTTCCGAATCAATGGGTTAGCGTCCCCAGGGGACCTCTGCTATCCGACGATCTCGCGGCCGAAAACGCCCGCAAACGCACGGGCTGCCGCCGTTTCCACGTCAGGCATCGGCACAGGCCGGCCGGTCAATTGTTCGAGCGAAGTGATCCCCTTGTCGACGATCCCGCACGGGATGATCAGCCGGAAGGGCTCGAGATCCGTGGTGACGTTCAAGGCGAATCCGTGGCTGGTAATCCACCGGGCGATCCGTACGCCGATCGCCGCCAGCTTGGCGTCTCCCACCCACACCCCGGTCAGGCCAGGTGAACGGCCGGCGACGACGCCGAACGTCGCCACGGTCTGGATCAGGACTTCCTCGAGGTCGCGTACATATTGATGCACGTCGCGGCGGTCAGGCGAGAGGTCCAGAATCGGATAGCCGACAAGCTGGCCCGGCCCGTGGTAGGTCACGTCCCCTCCGCGCCCCGTCTCCACCACGTCGATGCCGCGCGCCGCCAGGCGGTCGGGTGTTTCGAGCAGATGCGAGCGATCGTCCCGGGCCTTGACGCCGAGCGTGATGACCGGCGGATGCTCCAGCAGGAGCAACTGGTCGGGAATGAGGTTCGCCTTCCGCTTGTCGACGAGCTGCCGCTGAAGCCCCAGGGCCTCCGTGTATCCGACCACGCCGAGGCGCTGCACGTGCAAGGGCCGCCGGGACCTCACGGCTTACACCCAGGCTTCGTCGAAGTTCTCCACCCGGTCCTTGAAGAAGCTGAGGAAGCGCCCTGCATCGGCGCCGTCGACGAGGCGGTGGTCGTAGCCGAGCGTGATGTGGCACACGGGCCGAATCGCGATCGCGTCGTCGATCACGACGGCACGCTTCTCGATCGTGCCCACGCCCATGATGGCGACCTGCGGCTGGTTGATGAGCGGCAGCCCGTAAAGCGCGCCGAACACGCCGGGGTTGGTGATGGTGAAGGTTCCCCCCTGCACTTCTTCAGGGTTCAGCTTTTTTGCGCGGGCCCGGGTGGCGAGATCGTCGATGGCGCGGCTCAAACCGAGGAGGTTCTTTTCGTCTGCGTTCCGAATGACCGGGACGATCAGGCCATTCTCCAGCGCGACCGCGATGCCCAGGTTGATGTCCTTCTTGTAGACGATGCTGGCGCCGTCGACGGACGCATTGACGATTGGGAATTCGCGCAGCGCCTCGACCGCGATCTTCGCGATGAAGGCGGTGAACGTGAGCTTGGCGCCGGCGGCTTCGTATGCCGCCTTCTTCCGTTCGCGGAGCCCCGCGACGCGTGCGAAATTCACTTCGTAGACGGAGTAGACGTGCGGTGACGTATGCGCGCTCAGCACCATGTGCTCGGCGATCTTACGGCGCATGACGCTCATCGGGACGATCTGCACGTTCTCGCCCGGCTTGAACACGGGGGCCGCGGGCGCCCCGGCCCGCGGCTCGCGCGACGGGGCGGCGGATCGTCCCGACTCGATGAAGCCGAGGATGTCGTGCTTCGTGACGCGGCCGCTCAGGCCGCTGCCCGCTATTCGGGCTATGTCGATGTTGTGATCGCGCGCGATGCGCCGGACGAGCGGAGAGGACTTCTGGCGTCTGAGATCGTCTCGCGTGCCGCCCGCCGGCGCGGTCCTCGCCGTGCTCGCTGCGGGCGCAGTCCTCGCGGGCTCCTGCGCACGGGGGGGAGCAGCCGCCATGCCCGGAGCGGCGCCCGTCGATGCGGTGGCGGTCTCGGGCTGACCGACAACCGCCTCCGGCAGTCCGCCCGCGGCGCGTGGACCGCGGCTGGCCGAAGCCGCGGCGCTCTCGCCTGCCGCCCCGATGGTGGCCACAACGCTGTTCACCGCGACCGTCTCCCCTTCCTTTACTTTGATCTCGGTCAGGACGCCGGCGACCGGCGAGGGGATCTCCGCATCGACCTTGTCGGTGGAGATCTCGAACAGCGGCTCATCGCGATCGATCGGATCGCCGACCTTCTTGATCCAGCGGACGATGGTGCCTTCCGCGATCGACTCCCCCATCTGGGGCATCATGATGTCGGTCATTGGGGCTCGGTGGTTGTCTGCTCGCCGGTTCGGGGCTCGGTGTTTGTCTGCTCGCCGGTTCGGAGTTCGGGGTTCGGGGTTCCCGGTTCAGGGTTCAGGGTTCAGGGTTGCTCCT
>JBBWZJ010000172.1:0-3183 GCA_039648985.1 Acidobacteriota bacterium
GTTCAGCGTTTTGTCGGTACCGACCGACAAGTACAGCTACGCGACGGGTGCCGCCGTCGACCATCGCACCGCGTTTCATGAACGATGGGGTGGCTGGTACGTGACGGGAAGAAGCGCCGGCCGACACCTCGGGAACATTCTGGATCTGCGCGGGCTCGACGACGCCGCGAAACGCCCGCTGCGCCAGCTCGATTCGCTCTCAACCGAGTTCGACACCAGCGCGTACCCGGCGGCGTCCAGCGACATCGTCGCCCTCATGATCCTCGAGCACCAGGCGCGAATGACCGATATGCTGACGCGCCTGGGTTGGATGGCGCGGATCGCCTCGCGGCCCTCAGCACCGGGACTCCATCGGCCAGGTAGCGGCTCGAATCAAGGCACCGGGACGATCGGCCAAGCCGATCTGAATGCCTTCGCGACCGAACTGGTCGACTACCTGCTCTTCATCGACGAGGCGCCGCTGCCCGGGCAAATCAGAGGCTCGAGTGGTTTTGCACAGCGTTTCTCGAGTCAGGGCCCGCGCGATCGCCGAGGCCGTTCGTTGCGTCAGCTGGACCTGGAGCATCGGCTGATGACGTATCCCTGCAGCTATATGGTGTATTCCGACGCTTTTGAGGCTCTGCCGGCGGAGGGGAAGGCGGCGGTTTACGAGCGGCTCTGGCGAGTGCTATCCGGGCAGGAAGCGGGAGGGGCGTACGGCCGCTTGTCGCCGGCGGATCGTCGGGCCGTTATCGAGATCCTGACGGACACGAAGCCGAATTTGCCCGGCTATTTTTCCCGTCCAAAACCATAGATCTTTACCATTCTTTGCGCCAGGCAGGACCGCCGGTCGCTATACTTCGAGTGGTACTTTGCGGGATTTGCGCACACGAAGGAACGCACTGATGTACAGGCCCCGGTTGTTGGTGTTTGGCGCCGTGCTGGTGATGGCCGGATTACTGAGCAGCCGGAAGCCTGTGACGGCGGCCTCGCCGCTGCAGTCCTCCACGACGGCCGCGCCCGGCAGCCAGGAGCCGGGCGCCTCCCAGCGCGCGGTCCTCAACCGGTACTGCGTCACGTGCCACAACGAAAAACTCAAGACGGCCGACCTTGCGCTCGACACGCCTTCGGCGGCGAACGTCCCCGCGAGCGCCGCCGTATGGGAACGGGTGATTCGCAAGCTGCGAACAGGCCAGATGCCGCCGCCGGGCCGACCGCGTCCGGACAGCCAGCAGGTGCAGGCGCTGGCGTCATATCTCGAGGCGGAAATCGATCACGACGCGGCCCAGCGGCCGAATCCCGGGCGCACCGAAGCGATCCACCGGCTGAACCGCGCCGAATATCACAACGCTGTCCGTGACGTGCTCGCGCTCGACACCGATGTGACGTCGCTCCTGCCAGCCGACGATATGAGCTACGGGTTCGACAATATCGGCGGCGTCCTGAAGATTACCCCCTCGCTCCTCGACCGCTACATCGTCGCCGCGCGACAGATTGCGCGCGTCGCCGTCGGCGATCCGGTGCTGCCGCCGACGGCCGAGACGTTCCGGTTGAAGGCGGATCTGTCGCAGGACACGGGGTTCGAGAACCTGCCGCTCGGCACGCGCGGCGGCACTGCCATCAAGTACCAGTTCCCCCTCGACGCCGACTATGTGATCAAGGTCGAACCGCTTGGCGGCGGCGCCGACGCGCACGATCTGGAGATCAGCATCGACGGCGCGCGCCTCAGCCTCTTTCATCTCGATCCGCGCTCCGGAATGGGCGTCGGCCAGGGTTACGACTCCGAAGGTGGCGCGCTGTCGGTCAGGGTTCCGGTGAAGGCAGGGCAACACATCGTCGCCGCCACGTTCGTCAGGCGCGCCGGTGTGCTCGCGGAGACGGTGCGTGAGCCGTTCCTGGCGCCGCACGCCGAGGGAGTGCCTCGCACAGAGCCGGCCGTCGGCAGCGTGACGATCACGGGGCCCTTCGACACGCAGGGCGTGAGCGAAACCGCCAGCCGAAAACGAATCTTCGTCTGCAGGCCCGCTACTCGAACCGCCGAACCCGAGTGTGCGCGTCAGATCCTCGGTAGTCTCGGCCGGCGCGCGTATCGGCGTCCGGTGTCGAACGACGAACTCGCCATTCTCCTCAAGTTCTTCGCGGAAGGACGCCAGAAGTCCGGCTTCGAGGGCGGCGTCGAGATGGCGATCCGCCGGCTGCTCGTCAGTCCCGAATTCCTGTTCCGCGTTGAAGAGGATCCTTCGAACGTTGCGCCCGGCGCCGCATACGCGGTCAGCGATCTCGAGCTCGCGTCACGCCTCTCGTTCTTTCTCTGGAGCAGCATTCCGGACGACGAGCTGCTGGATGCGGCGACGAAGGGAACACTTCACAAGCCGGCGGTGCTGGAGCGGGAGGTTCGGCGGATGCTGGCCGATCCGAAATCCGAGGCGATGTCGCTGAACTTCGCGGGACAATGGCTGCAGCTCCGGACGTTGGAAGGATCGTCGCCGAACGAGTTCCTGTTCCCGAATTTCGGGGAAAACCTGCGCCGCGATTTCCGCCGGGAGACCGAGCTGTTCTTCCAGAGCATTCTGCGCGACGACCGCAGCGTGCTCGATTTTCTGACCGCCGACTACACGTACATCAACGAACGGCTCGCCAAGCACTACGGGATCGCGAACGTCTATGGCCCGCAATTCCGGCGTGTGGCGATCCCGGACGAGAATCGACGCGGCCTGCTCGGCCAGGGAAGTTTCCTGACCGTGACGTCCCTGGCCGACCGCACGACGGTCGTCGGCCGCGGCAAGTGGATTCTGGACACGGTGCTCGGGTCGCCGCCGCCACCGCCGCCGCCGAATGTTCCGCCGCTGAAGGAAAACGACAACAGCGGCAAGCTGCTGTCGGTCCGCGAGCGGATGGAGCAGCACCGCGCGAATCCGGTGTGCGCGAGTTGCCACGCCCGGATGGATCCGCTGGGGTTTGCGCTCGAAAACTTCGACGCGACCGGTCAATGGCGGGTACGTGATGGCGACACATTGGTCGACGCGTCCGCGGTGTTGCCGGACGGCTCGAAATTCCAGGGCGCATCGGGCTTGCGCCAGTGGCTGCTGCGGCAGCCGGAGCAGTTCGTGACCGCGCTGACCGAGAAGCTGATGGTGTATGCGCTCGGGCGGGGCCTCGAGTATTACGACGCGTCCGCCGTGCGAAAGATTGTTCGCGAAGCCG
>JBBWZJ010000204.1:0-11430 GCA_039648985.1 Acidobacteriota bacterium
GCTTCGCGTCCAGCCCCACTCCGAAGCGCCCGCGTGGTGGACTGGTAGTCAAGCGCCTGAAGCGCGGCGAAGGACGCATACATCGGGACCAGTACGGCGGGACGCTTCGCCTGCGCAGGCGCAGGCACAGACGCCGAGGATGTCAAGACGGTGCCCGGCTGCTGTGCGCTCGCGGGCTCCGCGGACGCGAACAGCACGGGGGGATCTGCAAATGGCGCAGCCGACTCCTGGGCCGCGGCGGGGAGGACGTTGACGAGCGCAAGCGCCAACGCCAGCGCGCACTGCGAAGGAACACGAACCATGACGAACCTCCAGCTGCCGGCACCGGGGGAATTCCCGGGACAGGAGCGGCCTCGTTCGTCGTCACTTTCACAATGGGCCCATTGCGCCGACGGGACGACTTCTCACCTCGGGTATATCAAGCGGAGTGCCACGGCGCGTACCTGCAGGCAAGCCGTTTCCCTCTCGCGGGTTAGATGTCGAGAGGACGATCCGGCGCAGTGATGGTGCATGCCGGTGATGTGCCCCGTTGTGGAGGAAGAGTGCCCAACCACGCGAAAAGATCTCCACGGCGCATCGGGCAAAGTCCATCGGCTATGCTTGGCACTCGCCCGGGCCTGGCACTTTCCAGGATCACATGACCCTACGCATTGGATTCGACATGGACGGCACGCTGGCCGACTTCGCCCTCGCCTTTCGCGACGTCGAGGCGCGACTCTTCGGCCCCGGACCTCACATCCACGAGGACCAGCCCGAACGCCAGCAACAGGCACAGGCCCTCGCGATTGACGGCGCCGGCGTCACACAGGATGAGCCGGACGAGGAGGGCATCTCCGCGGCCGAAGCGCGCCACCGGCGCGCGCTCATCTGGGAAACCATCCAGGCCACCCCCGACTTCTGGCGCACGCTGAAGCCGATGCAGGAGGGAGCCGTCGCCCGCATCCACGCGCTGATGCTCCAGCACAAATGGGAAGTCTTCTTCATCACGCAGCGCCCCTACAGCGAGGGGGACACGGTGCAGCGGCAGACGCAGAAATGGCTTGTGGAACAGGGATTCGATCTACCCAGCGTCCTGGTCCTGGGAGGTTCCCGGGGGGCCGCCGCGGCGGCGCTCAGGCTCAATTACCACGTGGACGACAGCCCGCAGAACTGCGTTGACGTCGTGTCGGAGTCCCGCGCGAAGCCCATTCTGATCGTGAGCGAGACGGATCGAGCTTCGGCGGCCAGCGCCCGCAGGCTCGGCATCGGCTCCGCCCGCTCGATCGGCGAGTGCCTTGACGTGCTCGAACGCGCCACGTCCGCACAGGGCTCTCCGGGGCTCCTCGACCGCCTTGCCGCAATGGTGGGATGGAGGTAGGGGGCTCAAGCCGGTTCGGGGTTCGGGGTTCCGGGTTCCGGGTTCAGGTTCGGGGTTCGGGGTTCAGGTTCCGGGTTCGGGGCTCGGGGTTCGGGGTTCCGGGTTCCCCCGCTCCGGCCCCCGGATCCCGAATCCCGGATCCCGGATCCCGCCGCTAGGGCTTCGCCACGAACTTGTACCCCACACCGCGCACGGTCAACAGGTGCTTCGGGCGGCCGGGCTCCTTCTCGATCGAACGGCGAAGCCGGACGATGAAGTGGTCGATCGCGCGGGTGTCGGTGTCCTCGTGGAGCCCCCAGACGTCCTCGAGCATCGCGTTGCGCGACACGGCCTTGCCTTCGTGCAAAATCAGGTAGCGCAGCAGGTTGGCTTCCATCAGCGTCAGCGGCAGCGTGCGCTCGCCGACGCGCAGTTCCAGCGCGTCGAAGTCGATCGTCATCCCGCCGAAAGTGTATTGGTCCTGCGCCCGCCGCTGCCAGCTCGAACGGCGCAGCAGCCCGCCGATCCGCGCGAGAAGAATCGCCAGCTCGGTTGGCTTCGGCAGGTAATCGTCCGCGCCTGCTGAAAATCCCTTCAACACATCTTCCGGTCGCCCGCGGGCGGTAAGCATCAGGACCGGCACGAACTGGCGAGCCGCCCGCAGCTCCGACACGACAGTGAAGCCGTCCTTGCCCGGAAGCATGACGTCGAGCACGACGAGATCGAACGGCGCCCGGCCGCTGACGAGCAGCCTGTCGAGCGCGGCTTCGCCGCTGTCGACGACATCCGCCTGATAGCCCTCCGCCTCGAGGTTGAACCGCAGGCCTTCGGCAAGGTGCAGCTCGTCTTCGACGATGAGCACGCGCTGGACGTCAGGCACCGGGCGCCTTGGGAAGCAGCAGGGTGAACGTGCTGCCGTGCCCCGAGCCGCCGCTTTCCGCGAAGGCCCGCCCCCGGTGCTTCTTCGCGACCGAGCGGACGATGAAGAGCCCGAGGCCGCTGCCTTTCGCCCGCACGGGCAATGTCGGCGCCCTGTAGAACCGGCGGAAGATCCGCTTTAGTTCCGGCGGCGAGATCCCGATCCCGCGATCGGTGACGCGAACCGCGACCCGCTCGTTGTCCACTTCCTCGATCACCACCCGGACGCTGAGCCCCGCGGGAGAATATTTCACCGCGTTGTCGAGCAGGTTCCACACGGCGGCCTTCAGCTCGTCCGCGTCGCCGAGTACAACGGCCGAGCCCTCGGGCACGCGCTCCTCGTACGTCAGGCTGTCGGCTTCGAGATGAAACCGCGTGCGGGCGAGCGTGATGCACTCCCGCGTCAGCTCCGCGAGGTCCACACGGCTCCTGGCGCCCCTCCGGAACCGCGGGCCGGCGCTTCCGGCGCGCAGCACCTGGTCGATCGTGTGCAGCAGGCGATCGCTGTCGTCCAGCATGATGCGGTAGAACTCGCTCCGCTTGGCGGGATCGAGCTCGCGCGTCTGGAGCGTCTGCAGATACAGGCGGATCGACGCGACAGGCGTCTTGAGCTCGTGCGTGACGGCGTTGATGAAGGAATCGTGCTGTTCGTTGCGACGGATCTCGCGCACGAGGAAGATCGTGTTCAAGACCATCCCGGCGATCACAAGCAGGAAGAACACGACGCCGAGGATCGCGAGCACTCCCATCCGCCAGTTGAGGAGGACCCAGCTGACGTTGAGCGCGACGGCAATGGCGACGAGGCAGATGCCGAAGACGGTGAAGAAGATCACCGATCGCCGGCGGCCCGTAATCATGCTTGAAGAATACAGGCAGAGCTCAAAAAGCAGAACGCCGAACACCCGGAGGGTTCGGCGCTCGTGCGTCGCAGCTAGAAAGAGGGCGCCCCGCCCGGGCCGCTTACGCGGCTTCTTCCTCGGGAAGGCGGCGGCCGATCTTCGCGACCTTGAGGTCGCGGACGAGACCGATCGCATTGAAGATCTTCAGCGTGATCCAGCTGATGTCGAATTCGTACCACGCGAGGCCGTGGCGCGCCGAGACTGGATGCGCGTGGTGATTGTTGTGCCACCCTTCTCCGAACGTCAGCAGGGCGACCCACCAGCTGTTGCGCGAGTCGTCGCGCGTCTTGAACCGGCGCGTTCCCCACATGTGCGTGGCCGAGTTCACGAGCCAGGTGCCGTGGAGCCCGACCACCGCGCGGAGGAACACGCCCCAGAGCACCATCGACCATCCGCCAATCGCGAGCAGCAGCAGCCCGACGGTGACGAGCGGCACATAGTGATACGTGTTCAGCCAGCGATAGAAGGGATCGGCCGCGAGGTCCGGCGCGTACTTCGACATCATTTCGGTGTTGTTGTGGTGAGTCTCACCAAACAGAATCCAGCCCATGTGGGCCCAGAATCCGCCGTCGCGCGGCGTGTGCGGGTCGCCATCGTGATCCGAGTGCTGGTGGTGGACCCGATGGGTAGCCACCCAGAAGATCGGACCGCCTTCGAGCGAGAGGGTGCCGCACAGCGCGAGGAAGTATTCGAACGCCTTCGACGTCTTGAAGCCGCGATGCGTGTGAAGCCGATGGTAGCCGAGGCTGATGCCGAAACCGACGGCGAGCCAGTGCAGGACCAGCGCCGCGAACAGGTTGGCCCAGCTGAAATAGAACAAGGCCACGACGGCGAGCACATGGAAAATGACCATGATGATCGCGGTCAGCCAGTTGACAGTCGATGATGAATATTCGGGACGAACGGTCGCGCTCTGTGTGCTCACGTGGCTCCTCGAAGGTCGGTGAGCCTTCACAGTAACAGGTCGCGCGCCGGCCGTTTGTAAGACTTCTGTGAGCGCTGTAACCCGCTGCGGAGCGACGACTTACCCGTTGGTCCGTTCGAACTCGCGCATGAACTGGACGAGCGCGTCCACCCCCTCCTCCGGGAACGCGTTGTAGATCGACGCGCGCATGCCGCCGACCGAACGGTGCCCCTTGAGCCCGTCGAGCCCGGCCGCTGTCGCCTCCTTCGCGAACTTCTTGTCAAGCTCTTCGGTCGCCAGCTTGAACGTGACATTCATCGTCGAGCGGCTGTCCTTCTGTGCGTGGCCGCGGTAGAACTCGGTCCTGTCGATCTCGGCATACAGCTTCGCGGCCTTGTGCGCGTTCTTCCGCGCGATCGCCTCGAGCCCGCCCCGCTTCAGCAGCCACGCCAGGACGAGCCGCATCACGTAAATCGCGAACACCGGCGGCGTGTTGTACATCGACTTGTTCTCGGCGTGCACACCGTACTGCAGCATCGTCGGAAGCGTCGCGGGGGTCCGCTTCAGCATGTCGTCGCGGACAATCGCCAGCGTCACCCCGGCGGGCGCGAGGTTCTTCTGCGCTCCGGCGTAGATCAGGGCGAACTTCGTCACGTCGATCGGGCCGCTGAAGATATCCGAGGAGGCGTCCGCCACGAGCGGCACCCCGGCGGTGTCCGGCACGTAGTGGAACTCGGTGCCGAAGATCGTGTTGTTTGTCGTGTAGTGCAGGTACGCCGCGTCGCGATCCAGCTTCAACTCCGACTGGCGCGGCACCCGCGCGAAGTTCTCGGATTCCGTGGACGCGGCAATCTTCACACCGCCTACGCGTTTGGCTTCCTTGACAGCCTTCTGGGACCACGCGCCCGTGACGATGTAATCGGCCGACGCGCCGGCGCCGAGCAGGTTCATCGGCACCATGGAGAACTGCAGGCTCGCGCCGCCCTGCAGGAAGAGCACGTGATAGCCAGCCGGGATGCCGGCAAGCGCCCGAAGATCCGCCTCGCAGCCCGCGAGGATGTCCTCGAACGGCTTCGATCGGTGGCTGATCTCGAGAATCGACATTCCCACACCCGGCAGCGCCAGCAGGTCACGCTGCGCCTGCTCCAGCACTTCGAGCGGCAGAATCGCCGGGCCCGCCGAAAAATTGAAAATCCGCGTCGTCGTCACCATCTCACCACCTCTACGAAAGTCCTACGACCTGTAAGTCGAGAATGTCGCTGTTGTCGGTCCTGATTCGCTCGCAGAGCGCGAGTGACGGCGGACCGTCCAGATTGATTCGCGCGACGGCCGCCTCCGCCCCTTCGAAGACGATGTTCTCGGTTTCCTGCACGTTCAGATTGCCGGTCCGCAGGTGATCGAACACGTGCGCGAGCACACCCGGCCGATCGCGGTGCCGCACGACGAGCATGTGCGTGGCCGGCGTGCGCCGCGCGAGGTTCACGACGTTCGCCACCTTGCCGGTCTCGGCGTAGCTGCGGACGATCCGGACCGTTTCAGCCGCGATCGCCTCCTGGGCCTGGTCGGTGGACGCACCGATGTGATGCGTGCCGTACACTCCGGGCAGCTTCAGCAATTCGTCCGCAAATGCGCCGGTGCCGCCCGCCGGCTCGTTGGCGAAGACGTCGAGCCCGATGCGGAGTTCCTTCGCGCGCGCCGCAGCGGCAAGAGCGGCGTGGTCGACGATCTCACCCCGCGCTGTGTTGATGAAGAACGCGCCGGGCTTCAGGGATGCGATCACGGCCGCGTCGACGAGGCCTCGGGTTTCCGGCGCAAGTGCGAGGTGCACGCTGAAGACATCCGCACGGGCGGCAACGTCGGCGGGCGTCGGCGCAATGTTGACGGGGATGCTCCGCAAAGCTTCTTCGAGGCCGAACTCGCGTCCCTCGGCCTCGGTCATCGGCCTGTCTTCGCCCGCGAAGCGACGGCTCCACACGACAACCGGCATGCCGAAGGCGGCGGCGCGGTGGATCATTTCACGTCCGATGTTGCCCGTGCCGAGCAGCCCGAGCGTCCTGCCGTAAAGACCGGCCGCTTTGGAATACTCCGTCTTGTTCCAGACGCTCGCGCGGAGATCGGCCACGTTGTCCGGCACACGTCGATCCAACGCAAGGATCAGCGCGAACGCAAGCTCCGCCACAGCAATGGCATTCTTTCCGGGGCAGTTTGCGACGTAAATGC
Source organism: Acidobacteriota bacterium (assembly GCA_039648985.1). GTDB lineage: Bacteria > Acidobacteriota > Vicinamibacteria > Vicinamibacterales > 2-12-FULL-66-21 > JALZOC01. The sequence continues at coordinate 6,278 of JBBWZJ010000204.1, forward strand.
CACGTTTCGAGGCCGCCGCGACGTCGATGGTGTTGTAACCGGCGCCCGCCCGAACGACGAGCGAGAGCCGGCCCGCATCGAGCATCGCCGCCGTGACTGCGGTGCCGCGGACGACGAGCACGTCGGCCTCTGAGGTCCGGATCGCGTCCGAGAGGCACTCGTCCTTCAGCCCCGGCTCGTAGACGACTTCGCATCCGGCGGCCTTCAGTCCGGCGAGCCCGCTCGCCTCGAACTTGTCCGCGACAAGCACCTTCATATGACGTGGATCAGCAAACCGTCCCGCAGCTTCGGCTCGAACCACGTCGATTTCGGCGGCATGATCCCGCCGTCGTCCGAAATGGTCATCAAGTCGTCGATCGTGACCGGGTACATCGAGAACGCGACTGCGGCCCTGCCCGAATCGACGATCTCCTGGAGGACCTTCGTGCCCCTGGCGCCGCCGACGAAGTCGATCCGTTTGTCGCTGCGGACGTCGCCAATCGCGAGCACGGGCTCGAGCACGGCGTGCTGGAGCCGCGAGACGTCGAGCGCGCTCGCGCGCGAGTCGTCGGCCGGCTTTGCCCCTCCGACCGCGAGGGTGTACCAGCGGCCTCCGACGTACATGGACACCTCTCCCTGGCGCTCGGGTGCGGCCGGACCGGGCGTCACCGGAACGCGCTTCCGAACGTCGTCCAGGAACTGTTCCGGTGTGCGCCCGCCGAGGTCCTTGACGGTGCGGTTGTAAGGGAGGATGGCGACCTGGTTGTCCGGGAAGGCCACCGCGATGAACGTGCCGGCGTCGGCGCCGTCGCCGCTCGACGCCGATCCGGTCGCCCGGCGGAGCTCGGCGCGCGCGCGGACCGCACTCGCGGCGCGATGGTGGCCGTCGGCGATGTACAGGGCCGGCACCGTCCTGAAGCCTTCGACGAGCGCCGACGTCTGATCGAGACCGGTCCGCCAGATTGTGTGCTGCACGCCGTCAGCGGCAGTGAAGTCGTAGAGCGGCTCGCCCGCCGCTGCCTGCCGGGCTATCGCTTCGATGGCCGGAGTGGCGCGATATGTCAGGAACACGACCCCGGTCTGCGCCCTCAGTTCGACAATGTGCCGCGTGCGGTCGTCTTCCTTGTCGCGCCGCGTCCGCTCGTGCTTCTTGATGATGTCGGCCTGGTACTCGTCAATCGAAAAGCACCCGGTGACGCCGGTCTGCTCGTGCGCACCCATCCGCAGCCGATACAGGTACAGCGCCGGAGTGTCCTCGAAGACGAGGGGGGCGCGCGTACGCAGCGCCGCGAAGTTCTCGCGTGCCAGCTCGTAGACCGAGGGCGCATACGGATCCGAGCCCGCGGGGAGGTCGATTTCGGATCGGGTCACGTGGAGAAAGCTCAGCGGATTACCCGCAGCGAGCTCCCGCGCCTCGTCCGTGCTGACGACGTCGTAGGGGACCGAGGATACCGCCGCAGCCTGGGCCGGCGCGGGCCGCAAGGCGCGGAACGGATGGATCGAAGCCATCCGCGTATTGTAGCCCGTCATCACGTGGGCACCGACGCGTGCGGGCGACTCGGTTTCAGTGACCGGCGGCGAGCGCGAGGGCATCGTGCTCGTGCGCCGCCTCGCTCGCGAGGAGCCTCGTCGAGATCTCGTGCAGGAGGGCGTCCCGTACTCCGCCAAAGGCCCGCATCGATGCGGCAGGGATCGGCTCGCCGGGCGGCAGCTTCCGGTGCTCGGCCAGCGGATCGACGAACTCACCGTTCTTCTTCAGGCGATAGTCGAGGTGCGAGCCCGTCGCGAGACCCGTCGATCCGACCCGCCCGATCAACTGTCCCTGTTCCACGTGCACGGACGGGCGGATGCCCGGACCGAAGGCGGAGAGGTGGAGGTAGTAGCTTTCGAATCCGCTCGCGTGGCGGATTCGGACCATGTTGCCCCCACCGCCGCTCCACCCGGCGGAGACGATGGTGCCGCTCGAAACAGCGACGACAGGGGCACCCGGCGGAGCGGCGTAGTCCACGCCGAGATGAGCACGGTATATGCGCAACACGGGGTGGAGACGGTTCCTCGAAAAACCGGACGTGATCCGCGGCTCGAACTTGAGCGGCGATCGAAGGAAGAATCGCTTCAACGAGCGCCCGTTCTCGTCGTAGAACGCCGCTTTGCCCGTCGCCGGGTCGGTCCACCGGAACGCCTGGTGCTCGCGGCCGTCCGCAACGAACCGCGCGCCCAGAATCGGACCGTAACCCGCGAACTGCCCGTCGTGCGTGGACTTCTCGAACAGGACCTCGACCGTGTCACCCGGCTGCAGGTCGCTGTCGAAATCGATCTGGCCGGCAAACATGTCCGCGAGCGACATCGCGAGCTGAATCGTCTCGCCCGCGGCATCGATCGCGGCCACGACGGACGGGTGCTCCGCGTCGATACGTGCCCGGAGCGCCACGGCTGTGGTCTTCTTGTCGTATTGCAGGACGCGCGACTGGAGTGACTGCGGCTCAGCGCGGTCCGGACAGACGATGCGAAGGAACCGGTCCATGTCGATCTGGTACTCGAACTCCCGCAGGTCCCCGTCGAGCGAGCGGACGAGCCGGTACGGGTGCTCGGCGCGGAGCCGCCGCGGGTCGAACACGGCACGGGCGGACAGGAGCGCCGCCTGCGCCACACCGGTCACGACCCCATTGCCTCTGAAGAGCGTGTCGAGGGTGGCATGCGCCGGAACCCGCGCCTCGACAGTTTCCGTCTCGCGAGGGAGGAGCACGTCCGCCCCGGTTCGAGCGGCTGGCGGAGAGGTTTCACGACAAGCCGTCGTCAGGACCGCGACGCCGACGGCGAGGGTACAGAAAAACTGCCGGCTCATCGTACGGCCGGCAGTGTAGCAGTTTCGGGGGCGCCCGGTTGGCGTGGCTATCGGGGCGCCATTACCCACACGCCCCAGCTGCCGGCGCTTCGGCTGTGGTAGGCGACGCGCTGTCCGTCGGGCGCCCAGGTGTATTCCTCGGCCGACGGATCCGACAGCACTTTGCGCATGGACCCGTCCGCCAGTTCCAGCAACCAGGCGCCGTCGCGATAGACCTGGAACATGACCCGCTTGCCGTCGGGTGACACGGCGGGCGTCCGCACCAGTCGTCCGGCAATTGGCGAAGGATAGACGCGCTGCCGGCCTGAGTCGAGATCGAGGACGACCAGGTTGGTCTCGTGGCTGTAAGCGATGTGCCGCCCGTCAGGGAACCAGGAACCACCCCACGGAGCGCCGACCTTGTAGGACGTGAGCCGCCGGGCACGGCCGGAGGCGACATCAGCCGTCCAGAGATTCCAGACCTTGGGATGATCCGCTTCGGCGCGAACGTAGGCGATGGTCTTGCCGTCCGGCGACCAGCTTGGAATCGCGGCGAACCCATCGCCACTGATTCGGCGGACGTTGTGACCGTCGGCATCGGCGATGTACACGCCGCGCTCACCGTCGCGGTCCGAGTCGAACGCAATGAGCGCGCCGTCCGGTGACTGGCGCGCGTGGAAGTTCTGGGCCCGGTCGTCCACGACGCTCGTGATGCGCAGGATTGCGCCGCGACTGTCGGTGTCGGCGCGCATCAGCGCGCTCCGCCCGCCTGATTCGGCCTGGTAAAACATCGCGCTGCCCACACTGGCGAACGACGGAGAGTAGGCGGGTCCGTCCGGAATGCCACGAACCGGAGCCGCCACGAGCTTTCCGTCCGAAACGCGGGCGACTGGCGAGGCGGTCGCCGCCTGGTCACGCTGTCGCGCGGGGGGCTCTGCGGCCGGCGCCATCCTGTTGGTGTTCGGCGCAGTCACCGCGCTCGGGGGTGCGTCCGGCAACGAGCCACCAGCAATTGTCGGGACGGGTGCGGCGGCGACCGGAGCAGGCGCGGACGCTGCAGCCGGCGGCGCGGACGCGGGGCTCACAGGCACACGCTCGGGCGTCCGGGCGGCGGTCGTCACGGCGGGAGCCTGGGTGCTGGCCGGCTCCGCTGCATGACGCCGGGCGGCCCGTTCCCACAGCGCCGGGGCAATCCCGACCGCGAGAAGCGCCGGTATCGCGAGCGCCGCCAGGTAGCGCGACCGGCTGCGGCGTGCACCGGCTTCAACAACCGGCGCCGACGCGCGCACCGCCATCGCCTGTGGCGCCTCGTGGTGAATCGGCACGACGGAGATTTCGAGCGGGGCGAAGCGCTCGCGCTCGCGCGCAGATTCCTCCAGCAGCGGCCACACGGTCCGCACGACCAGGTGATCGTCGAGACCGGCGGCCCGCGCGTATCGCACGAGCTGCGTGCGGCCCAGGTGCGAGGCCGGCCAGTTCCGCATGTAGCCCCACTCGAGCTCGACGAGCAGGCGCGGCGAAATGCGGCTGCGCTCGGAAATCTGCGCGAGGGTGAGTCCTGTCGCGCGGCGCGCCCGCCGGATGTCGGAAATTGTCAGCGTGGATTCCCGCGGCTCGAGCCTGACGGGGGCCATTGCGCCACGATCCGCCTCGGCGCTGGTCTCCTCGGTCGGCTCGACAGGTTCGGGCGTGTTCACAGACGTGGGCTGAAGCGGAGCGACCGCCGACGCGGAGGCACGCGCGACGACCCCGCGTACGACAGCCTGCAGATCAGGCGAGCCGAACCGGGTCAGCGCGTCGGCAAAGCCGTCCAGCGATTCGTACGGTGGAAGATCGAGCGTGCCGAGCGCGCGCGCCACAACGAGGCGCAGCGCCCCGGGCACCCGCTGGTCGGACGGGGCGTCAAACCCCGGCAGTAAGGCATCGAGCAGATGGGCCGCCCGCGGCACCGCCCGGTCATCGGCGGCAATCGGTCCTTCGACCGAAATGGATCCGGAGGCGCTCAGCCTGATAACGTGTGCGGAGGGGACGCCTGGCAGTTCGCCGCGCGACGCTCGCAGCACGAGGGCGCGCACGATGGTGACGGCTTCCGCGTGGGTGAGCGCCACGCCCGCCGCAGTGAGATCGGCCAGGGACAGGTGAGAATCGTGTGTCGTCATTGCCGCAAACGGATTGCGACAATCCTGCCATCGTCGATGTCAAGAAAACCGGCGAATTTCTCCTGATACGCGCCGCAAGGCGTATCCGATCCGCCACAGGGGGCTACTGATGAGCGTCCCCGATTGCAACCGGTCCGCAGAATTACACGCCTCAGCCATATGCGCGTATGGCGACGCTTCTCACGCAATCG
>JBBWZJ010000216.1:0-11819 GCA_039648985.1 Acidobacteriota bacterium
CTTCCAGCTTCCCGCTTCAGCTCCCCAATTCCCAATCCCCCATCCCCAATCCCCGATCCCGATCCCGAAACCCCGAACCCGGAACCCGGAACCCGGAACCCGGAACCCGGAACCCGGAACCCCGAACCCCGAACCCCGATATGATCCCCCCGTGATCGCTTCGGACGTCGTGATCGTCGGCGCAGCGCGGACCCCCATCGGGCGGTACGGAGGTGCGTTTCGAACCGTGCACCCGGCAGAGCTCGGCGCGGTGGCGGTCCGTGCGGCGCTTGCCCGGGCCGGAGTCGATGGCGCGCGCGTGGACGAGGTGCTGATAGGGCACGCCCGCCAAGCGGGATCGGGGCCCAACCCTGCGCGGCAGGTCGGGCGCCGCGCGGGGCTGCCCGACGCGGTGCCGGCGTACACCATCAACAAGGCATGCGCATCGGGCCTGCAGTCGATCGCGAACGGCGCGCAGGCGATCAGGCTGGGCGAGGCTGAGGTGATCGTCGCCGGAGGGATCGAGTCGATGAGCCGAATGCCGTACCTCGTGGACGCGGAGGATGCGCGCTGGGGCCACCGGATGGGCAACTTCACCTTCGTGGATGCCATGTACCGCGACGGGTTCACGTGCTCGCTGTCCGGCCTGATCATGGGCGAGACCGGCGAGGAGCTGGCGCGCGAGTACGGCATCACGCGCGCCGCGTCGGACGCGTATGCGGTTGACACGCAACGCCGCGCCGCGCGGGCGATTGCCGAGGGCCGCTTCGTGACTGAGATCGCGCCCGTCGCCGTGACCGGCCCGAAGGGGCAGTTCACGGTCGTCGATGCCGACGAGCATCCCCGGCCCGACACCACGCTCGATACTCTCGCCCGGCTGCCGCCGGTCTTCAAGGACGGCATCATCACCGCCGGCACGTCGTCCGGGATCACGGACGGCGGGGCTGCGGTCGTCCTCATGAGCGCCGCACGCGCCTCGGCAGACGGCGTCCGGCCGCTCGCGCGCATCCACGGGTGGGTCTCCGCCGGTGTGGATCCGCGCATGATGGGCATCGGCCCGGTCCCCGCCATGCGCAAGCTGTTTGCGCGCACCGGGCTCTCGATGGCGGACTTCGATCTCGTCGAGTTGAACGAGGCCTTCGCACCGCAGGTGCTCGCCGTCCTTCGCGACGAACCCATTCCACCGGAGAAGCTGAACGTGAACGGCGGCGCGATTGCCCTCGGACACCCGATCGGCTGCACGGGCACGCGGATCGTCGTGACGCTGCTGCACGAGCTGCTCCGCCGGCGCGCGAAGCGCGGACTCGCGACCCTCTGCGTCAGCGGCGGGATGGGTATGGCGATGGCGATAGAGATCGTTTAACGGGACTCGGGACTCGGGGCTCGGGGCTCGGGACTCGGGACTCGGGACTCGGGACTCGGGACTCGGAGATCAGGGATCGGGGATCGGGGATCAGGGATCAGGGATCAGGGGTGGGGCTGGAGATGCCGGAAGCTCGCCCCCAGAAGCTGGAAGCTAAGAGCCGGAAGCCGGAAGCGGGAAGCTGGAAGCGGGCAGCTAAAAGCCGAAGCTGGCAGCCGGAAGCCGGAAGCCGGAAGCCGGAAGCCGGAAGCTGGAAGCGGGAAGCGGGAAGCGGGAAGCCGGAAGCGGAAAGCGGGAAGCGGGAAGCAAGAAGCTGATAGCTGATAGCTGATAGCTGTTAGCTGAAGATCGAGAGCTGAAATGCGGATAGCCACGATCGCCGGAGACGGCATCGGCAAGGAAGTCACGCCCGAAGCGGTGAAAGTGCTGCGCGCCGTCGGTGAGCGGTTCGGACGGACGTTCGAGATCGAGCCGCTGCCGTGGGGGGCCGACTACTTTCTGGAATCCGGCATCACGATCCCCGCCGACGGGTACGATCTGCTCCGGCAGTTCGACGCGATCTTCATCGGCGCGCTCGGGGATGCACGAGTCCCTGACAATCGTCACGCCCGCGACATCCTGCTCGGCACACGATTCCAGCTCGATCTCTATGTGAACTACCGGCCCATCAAGCTGCTCGACGAGCGGCTCTGCCCGTTGAAGGGGCGCGCGCCGAAGGATGTGAACTTCGTCGTCTTTCGCGAAAACACCGAAGGCCTGTACGTCGGCGTGGGCGGGCGCTTCAAGGCCGGCACGCAGGACGAAATCGCGATCCAGGAGGAAGTGAACACCTGGAAGGGCGTGCACCGGATTGTGCGGCACGCGTTCGAGTTCGCGCACTCGCACGGCCTGACGAAAGTCTGCATGACGGACAAGAGCAACGCCATGACCGACGGCCACGCGCTCTGGCAGCGCGTGTTCAAGGAGACCGCGCGCGAGTATCCGGGTATCCAGGCGACGCATTACTACGTCGATGCGCTCGCCATGTTCATGGTGCTCGACCCGGCGCAGTTCGAGGTGATCGTGACGAACAACCTGTTCGGCGACATCATCACCGACGTCGGCGCGGCGCTCCAGGGTGGACTGGGAATGGCGGCGTCCGGAAACATCCATCCGGGGAAGACGTCCATGTACGAGCCGGTCCACGGATCGGCGCCGAAGCTCGCGGGACGGAATGTCGCGAATCCCTATGGCGCGATCCTGTCGGCAGGGCTGATGCTGGAAACGGCCGGCCTCCTGGCCGAAGCGTCTGCCGTCGAAGCGGCGGTCACTGCCGCCGTGCGTGCAGGTCACGGCACGCCGGACATCGGCGGCACGCTGGGCACGACAGAGGCGGGGGGCTGGATCGCACAGGCGATCCGCGAGTAATCAGCTTCCGGCTTCCCGCTTCCAGCTTCCCGCTCCTGGCTGCGAGCTTCCGGTTCAGCTTCCAGGTTCCGGCTATCAGCTTCCAGCTGGAATCCCAATCCGCAGTCCCAATCCCGATCCCCGAATCCCGGATCCCGGATCCCGGATCCCGATTTAGACTGTCTCCACAATCGCCGCAATCCCTTGTCCGCCGCCGATGCACGCGGTCGCCAGTCCGCGGCGCAGGCCGCGGCGCCGCAGTTCGAGCACGAGTGTGAGCAGGAGCCGGGTGCCTGTCATGCCGAGGGGATGGCCGAGCGCGATCGCCCCGCCGTTCACGTTGACGCGATCTCGATCCAGCCCGAGCTCCTTTTCGACCGACAAGTACTGCGCGGCGAAGGCCTCGTTCACTTCGACGAGGTCGATGTCGGCGAGGTCGAGACCGGCCTTCTGCAGCACCAGACGCGTCGCGGGCACCGGTCCCATGCCCATGAGAGTCGGCTCGACACCGACCGTCGCCCAGTGGGTCAGCCGCGCGAGCGGCGTCAGGCCATGCGTGCGAACGGCGCCGGCTGAGGCGAGCAGCAACGCCGCGCCGCCGTCCACGATCCCCGACGCGTTGCCGGCCGTGACGCAACCGCTCTTGCTGAACGCCGCGGGCAGCTTCGCGAGCCCCTCGACCGTGGTGTCCGGCCGCATGTGGTCGTCCGCGGCGAACACCTCGACCGCCTTGCGCGTCGTAATCTCGACGGGGACCACTTCGTCGCGCAGCCGCCCCGCTTTCCACGCGGCGTCGGCGCGCTGCTGACTGCGGACGGCGTAGTGGTCCTGTTCCGCTCTCGACACGCCATACCGGGCCGCGCAGTTCTCTGCTGTCGCCGCCATGGTGCAGCCGCAGTGGGTGTCGAGCAGCGCGGACCAGAGGGAATCCTCGAGCGCCCCCTGTCCGAGCCGGAGCCCGCTTCGCAGCCCGCGGATCACGTGCGGCGCCTGGCTCATGCTCTCCATGCCACCGCTCAGGACGACATCGGCTTCGTTCAGCCGGATCATCTGTGCCGCGCTGATCGCCGCCTGGATGCCGGAGCCGCACAGGCGGTTGACGGTCAGCGCCGGCACTTCGACGGGGAGTCCCGCCTGGAGGCCCACGTGCCGTGCGCCGTACACGGCGTCCGGGCTTGTGTGCAGCACGTTGCCGATGATCACGTGGTCAAGCGCAGCCGGCGGAACTCCCGTCCGCTCCAGTGCGGCCCGCGCGGCGATCGCTCCGAGCTGGATCGCCGAGAAGTCCTTCAGCTTTCCCGTGTAATCGGCCATGGGCGTCCGTGCGCCGCCCAGGATGAAAATGTCGTCAGGCATAATGGGATCCCGCAGCTAAAGCTGCGGGCTACGTACAGTGCACGTCTGGCTCTCAATGGCCGGACTTGAGTTTGTCGAGGAGCCGCTGGGCTCTCACCTTGTACTCCTGATCTTCCGGCGCCCAGCCGGGCTCTCCCGGCGAGGCGATGAGCTGCTGGAGCACCTTCTGCGCCTCCGGTTCCCGCCTCGTCGCGATCAACACCTCGGCGAGGAAGTACAACGACGCGGTGTTCCCGGGGCTGTAGGTGAGCGATCGGCGCAGGTGTTCTTCCGCCTTCGCGTTGCTGCCGCCAAACAGGCCCGGCACCTTGTAGTACCACCGTCCGAGGGCGCGATCGGCCGATCCTTGCTGGAAGGCGGGATCCAGTCGCAGAACGGTCATCAGCTCGTCGCGGATTTCTCCACGGTATTTGAGCCCCTGCCGCAGGCCGAACGATTCGGCGAGGCCGCCCATGTTCGCGGCAATCCAGAAATGCCCTTCAGGACGGTTCGGTTCGAGCGCCACGGCGGCACGACCCGCCGCGATTCCGCGCTCGAGCATTGCGCGCCGCTCGCCTTCGGGCGCGTGACGGCCAAGCCAGTAGTAAGCCCGCGTCAGCTTCGCGGCCGATGCGAAGTCCTTCGGATTCTGACGCAGGCGCGCTTCCCAGATCGCCGCCGCCTGGCGCGCACTCGCGAGGTCCGCGCGGTTCGCATAGAGCGCGTCAGGGTCGGTGCTCGATGGCGGCATTCCGGGAGTCTGCCCCACGAGCGCTGCCGGCACGCGCAGCGCCATCCGCGCGGCGGCCTGCGGCTGAAAAAGCGCGATGTACAATATTCCGATGCAGGACATCATCCGACAGCTCCTGGGCGCGCTGGGAGAAGACCCCTCGCGAGAAGGGCTGGCCGACACACCGAAGCGGGTCGAACGGTCGTTGCGCTTCCTCACGAGCGGCTATGCCGCGGACGTGGACGCGGTGCTGAACAACGCCCTCTTCACGGTCGATTATAACGAGATGGTGATCGTGAAGGACATCGACTTCTACAGCCTCTGCGAACATCACCTGCTGCCGTTTTTCGGTAAGTGCCATATCGCCTACATTCCGAACGGCAAGGTCGTCGGTCTCAGCAAGATTCCGCGGCTCGTGGACATCTTCGCCCACCGCCTGCAGGTCCAGGAGAGGCTCACGAATCAGATTGCCAACACGCTCCGCGAAAAGATCCGTCCGCTCGGCGTCGCGGTGGTCACCGAGGCAACGCATCTCTGCATGTCGATGCGCGGAGTGGAGAAGCAGAACTCCGTCGCGGTCACGAGCGCAATGCTCGGCGCATTCCGGGAAGACGCGCGGACACGCGCCGAGTTCCTCAATCTGGTCAGGAAGGTCTGACGCGCAACGTCCTCCCCGTTGCTATACTTCGACGATGCGCAAGGCGGGGCTCGTCGTTCTGATCGCGTCGGTTCTCTTCTCCACACTCGGGTTCGCGCAGCGTCGTCGACCCGCCCCCGCGCGCAAGCCCGCGCCGCCCGTGCCCGTGACCACAGCGGCCGCTGACGTGAAGTGCCCCGAGTCGCTCGGGACCGGGCTCCGGACGCACGCGTCGTTCTGTTTCGTCCTCGCGGGACGTGAGCCGGCCGAGGGAGTCGTCGTGGCGATCCCGCCGCACGCCGGCCCGGCCACCCTCATGTTCGATCTCCACAACCGCCACACCTATTCGGAGGAGGACATCCGCGCGGGACACGGATTCGCGAAGTACACCGCCGTCGTCGCGGTGCTCTCGATGAAGGGGGAGCTCCTTGGCCGTGGTGCCGTGCAGACCGAATTCCGGACGGCACAGGATCTCTACGACCGCGTATCGGGAGGTGCCGGACCCGGCGGGGTCAAGGCCGTCGCGCCACTCGGGCGGGAATCGATATCCGTGTCGATTCCCGCGGGAACGGACGCCGTGAGCGTGCTCGGCGAAGTGCTCGATGCCACCACCGCCGCGGGGCACGAAACCGCGACACCGGGCCGGACCGTTGCGATCATCAGCAACGTGCGCGTCGAATACCGCCCCGCGCCCGTGGCTGCGCCGAAGCGCCCAAAGCGGTAGCCGCGAACCCCGAACCAGAACCCGGAACCCGGAACCCCGAACCCCGAACTAGTTCCCCCCTCGCCCCCATTCGTGCCGGGACACGATCACCTTCATTTCCAGCAGCTCGATGAGGGACCGGCAGCGGGCGAGCAGTCCATCCCGTTCGAGGAGCGCCTGTTTCTCGACGGTCTCGAGCTCCAGATATTGCGCGAGGGCATTCACGAGATCCTCGTCCCCCATTGACGGCGGCATCGCCGTGTCGACGCCGCGTCCGGACGGCCGCGGCACGAGGAGCGCCTCGAGCCGGCGCCGCTCCGCGCGGACGACGTGGCGGTCGTCTTCGGTGAGCGATTCCATGATGGGGTCGATGTCCGCCGTCCGGTACCGGCGCTGCCCGTGTTCGCGCAGGATCCGGAATTTCTCGAGGCCGCGCAGGACGATGTTGTAGCGGCCGTCGGGCAGCCGTTCGGCGTGGGTGATGAGCCCGGCGCAGCCAACCGGGTAGATCGGCGGCCGGCCCTCGTAGCTTCCTTCCCAGCCGGGACGCAGCAGCGCCATCCCGATGATCCGGTCGCCTTCGAGCGCGTCAGCCACCATCTCCCGGTATCGCGGCTCGAAGATGTGCAGCGGCAGGGACACGGTCGGGAAGAGCACCACGTTCGGAAGCGGGAAGACGGGAATGGAAGCAGGCAGCAGCATCACGTCGCAGGTTTAGTGGATCGTCCTGGTTTTCTTGTCCATGTAGTCCATCAGCACGTAGCGGCCGAGGGTGCGCGGCGTCGTGAAGTACGCCTTGCCGTGGCAGATCTCGGCCACCTTGCGGACGAAACTGACCAGGTCGTAATCGCGCGCGAGCATGAACGTGTTGATCAAAATACCGGCCTTCCGGCACGCCGCCACTTCCGCGATCGTCTCCGATACGATGAACGGATCGAGGCCGAAGGCGTTGCGGTAGATGCGGCCGTCCGGCCGTGTCAGCGCCGAGGGCTTCCCGTCCGTGATCATCACGATCTGGCGCATGTCCTTCTGTTGCCGTTCGAGGAGCCGCCTGGCGAGGCGGAGGCCCTCGCGGGTGTTCGTGTAGTACGGCCCGACTTTCACCCGCGCGAGCTGCGTCAGCGGAATCTCCTCCGCCGAGTCGTGGAAGAGCACGACCTTCAGGGCATCGCCGGGATACTGCAGGCGGATCAGATTGGCGAGCGCGAGCGCGACGCGCTTCGCCGGCGTGAACCGATCCTCGCCGTAAAGGATCATGCTGTGGCTGCAGTCGAGCATCAGGACCGTCGCGCAGGAGCTCTGGTACTCGCCCTGCGCCACCATCAGGTCCTCGTACGTGATATCGATGCTGATGCTGGAGGCGCCTTCGCCGCTGCGCGCGGACGCCGCCCCCGCCACTGCGACGGCGCTCCCCGCCGCGTCCGACGACGAGCGCATCACGGCGTTCAGGATCGTGGCGCTCGCGTCGAGGTTCATGGTGTCGCCGAATTCGTACGGCTTCGGCGCGCCGCTGGCCTCGACGCCTGTCGCCATCTCGCGCGTGTCGTGGCGCCCCAGGCTGCTTTTTCCGATTGAGCCGAGGAGATCCCGCAGGGCGCGGTAGCCGAGAAAATCGAGGCTCTTATCGGTAATCTCGAACTTCAGAGAAGGGTCCGCCTGGCCGGAGCCGCCGCCGGACCGCTCGCGGCGCTCGCGCTCGCCGTCGAGATCGGGCGAGGGCGTCACGTAGCCCTGGTTCTGCAGCTTCTGAATGATCTGCTGAATGAGCTCGTCCAGCCGCTGCTCGGCGTCCTCGCTGTCCTTCCAGTCCTTGCCGAACATCTTCTCGAGCGTCTCGTCCGAGAGCAGTCCGCCGTTCAGCAGCGCCTCGAGGATGGCATCGTGCAGCGCCTGCATCGAGTGCCCGTCTTCACCCGGCATGCCGTGCGGGTCGTCGAACCCGCTCGACAGCAGCATGTCCGAGAGCCGCGAAAGGAGCTCCTCCAGATCGAGGTCGTCGAGGTCCTCGCCGGTAAATTTCGAATAGCGATATTTCATGATCCGTCGTCAGTTGTAATACTTCTTCTTGCTCCCCGGCATGGGCATGTCGCGTTCGGGGGAGTCGACCGACGGCCCCGGGCGCGCGGCGCGCCGCGGGGGTTCGGCCCCCTGATACTGGAACTCGTCAGACCTGGTGATCTTCTTCTGCGCGTAGAGCCCCTCGAGGACGAAGTCGACGGCGGCGGCCAGCAGCGGAGCCGGCGGCTTCGCGCCGACCGCTGCATACGACGTCAGCTCGCCAAGGCCCTGCACCTGCGTGGTGCGCGACAGGAGCTCGCGGGCGTCGAGCGTGTCGTCCACCTGCAGCGTCCCGCCCAGATCGAACCACTCGGTGACCTGCCGCAGGTCGGCGGCCGCGAAATAGCCGTTGAACACGCTGCCGACGGCATTGCGGATGATGTCGCGCGCGACGTTGTCCGCGCCACGCAGCTCACCTTCGTACTCGAGCTCGAACTTGCCCGTGATGGCGGGCAGCGCGGCGTACACGTCCGTGACCCGCGGGACGACGAGCTCCTCGTTCGCGAGAAGTGCCCGCCGCTCGGCATTGGAGACCACGTTCTCGAGCAGCGAGATCGGCAGCCGCTGACTCACGCCGGACCGTTTGTCGATCTTCGAGTCCTGCCGTGCCTGGAACGCCACTTCCTCGACCACCTCGCGCACGAACTCGGGGACGTGCACGCGGCCGCCGCCCTGCCGCGGACGCGCGACCCACGCCTCCTGCGCCGTAATCGCCATCGCGTGCTGGCGCGTGGCCGGGTAATGCGTCCGGATCTCGGACCCGATCCGGTCCTTGAGCGGCGTGATGATCTTGCCGCGAGCGGTGTAATCCTCAGGGTTCGCGCTGAACACCATCAGGAGGTCGAGCGGCAGCCGCACGGGGTAGCCCTTGATCTGGACGTCCCCCTCTTGAAGGATGTTGAACAGGCCAACCTGGATCTTGCCGGCCAGATCCGGCAGCTCGTTGATCGCGAAAATCCCCCGGTTCGCCCTGGGCAACAGGCCGTAGTGCATCGTCAGTTCGTCCGACAACTGCAGGCCGGCGCGCGCCGCCTTGATCGGATCGAGATCGCCGATCATGTCCGCGATCGTGACGTCGGGTGTCGCGAGCTTCTCGACGTACCGCGCCTCCCGCGGCAGCCATGCGATCGGCAGCGCGTCGCCTTCCGCCTTGACCCGCGCGCGGCACGCCGAGCAGAGCGGCGCGAGAGGATCGTCGTGGATTTCACACCCCGGCATCACCGGGATCACGTCGTCGAGCAGCCCGGCGAGCGCCCGCAGGATCCGGCTCTTCGCCTGCCCGCGCAATCCAAGGAGGATGAAGTTGTGCCGCGACAGGACGGCGTTCACGATCTGCGGCACCACCGTCTCGTCGTACCCGATGATGCCGGGAAATATTTCCTGTTTGGCGCGAAGTCTCCCAATGAGGTTGTCGCGCACTTCGTCGCGAACCGAGCGGCGGGCGACGGTTCCCGCGGCCGCCGCGGATCGGAGCTGAGCCAGCGTTGAAGGACGTTCCGAAGTCATATGGCATCTTACCATCGAGGCTGAGAGACGATCGGGCGCTACAATGTGCACGTTGAGCCCAGCACAGCGGCCGCTCGTCTACGCGCACCGGGGCGGCGCGGCGCTCCGACCCGAGAACACGATCTGCTCCTTCGACAACGGACTCGCACTCGGCGCTGACGGTCTCGAGTTCGACGTCCACCTCTCCCGCGACGGCGTTGTCGTCGTCCATCACGACGCACTGCTCGACCGCACGACGAACGCCCGCGGTCCACTTGCGGCGCGCAGCGCCGACGAACTCGCAGCACTCGACGCGGGGCACTGGTTCCGCGGAGCGGCGGGGGATTTTCCGTTCAGGGGGCAGGAGCTTGGCATCCCCCGACTGCACGACGTGCTCGCGCGCTATCCCGGAGTCCCGATGATCATCGAGTTGAAGGTGAATCAGCCGGAACTGGCGAGGCGCGCGGTGGACGAGGTGCGTGCGGCCGATGCAGTGGCGCGCGTGTCGTTCGGGTCGTTCGGCTGGCGCGTGCTGAACACGGTGCGCAAGTACGAGCCCCGGATCGTGACGGGCGCCTCCCGCGAAGAAGTCAGGCTGGCGCTCTACCGATCGTGGATTCGCTGGCCTTCGAAGCGCCGGCAGCCGTACCGCGAGTTCCAGCTCCCAGAGCGTTCAGGTGCGACAACCATTGTCTCGCGCCGCTTCATCGAGTACGCACACCGCGCGAACCTGCCGATCAACGTGTGGACCGTCAACGAGGCGGCCGACATCCGCCGCCTGGCGGACTGGGGTGTGGACGGCATCATCAGCGATCGCCCCGACACTGCTGTCTCGGTCCTTCGCGCCCGGTCGGCTTCGGCTCTGTAGCGGCGGGTCGCTTCAGCAGCGCTGTGGGAACCGCTGAGTCGCTGGTCAGTTCCCGAACCCCTTGTTACAATCGCGGCTCGCCTCTGCAGGACAAGATACGGTCACATTCGAGGATGCGCGCGCCCGCGCTTACGGGCGCGGGTGGATGCACGATGCCTGTCGATTTACGTACTTTCCACGAGTCTCCCATCACGGTCCTGCTCGTGGACGACGACGCGGACTCGCGAGAGATGTATGCCGCGGCGCTCGGATTTGCGGGCATAACGACCCACGTCGCCGCCGATGCCGAGGCCGGGTTCGAGCTGGCGGTCTCGGTGCAACCGGACGTCATCGTCACCGATTTCGTGTTGAAGGGGGGCGAGAACGGCGCGGCATTCTGCCGGCGGCTGCATGCCGATCCCCGCACCGCCGATATCAAGGTGCTCGTTGTCACGGGATCGACACGAAAAGGTGATGCCGAGGCGCTGCTCGGCGCCGGTTGTTCGGAGATTCGGACGAAACCGTTTCTGCCGGAAGCGCTGATCGGAGAAATCAGGCGGTTGACGCGCGCCGCGTGAGCGGCGTCCTCCCCGCGGTCACGCCGCCCGGCGTTTGAGGTCGGGCAGGAAGCATCGATGTTCGGGCCGCGCGCGCAGCTGCCTCAGGATGCGAGCCACCAGCACTCGCGCATCCCGCGACTCGCCCACCACATCGTCGAATCCGCAGCCGATGCCCTCGCGCCGTTCTTCCGGTGATGTCTGCTCGGGGGTGACGGCGATGAGGACGCGCTGCCCGAAGTGCGGTTTGGCGCGCAGGCGCGGTGCCAGCATGGAAACGGCTTCCATCCTGCGCAGCAGGACGATTACCACTTCGTATCCGCGGATCACCTCATCGGCTGGCCACTCGCCGGTCTCGGTAACGCGAAACCCCACCTTTTCGAGCGTGTGTCGAATGATGTTTTCCCTTCCGTCGGTGTTGATGACGAGCACGGCGCACTGTTTCACGGCGCTCTCCTTCTGGCTCGTCGGTTTCGCAATGCCCGTGCCAGTCGGTTGAGGTGCGCACGCCGCGGCTGAGCTACCGAAGGCGATCGGCGGTTGTGAACCTCGGCTCGATATCCACCGGCACCGTCGCGAGTCGATCCAGAACTTTCTGGACGGAGGGACGCACATTGCCGAGCCGCTCCATGAGCGCTTTCGCCTTCGCGTAGCTGCCTTCTGCCTGCAGGGTCATGATCTCGCGCGTGAGGGCCGTGACCGCATCGACGATTTTCGTGTCGTCCACCGCGAAGGTCCC
>JBBWZJ010000230.1:0-6610 GCA_039648985.1 Acidobacteriota bacterium
TGGCTTCAGAACGACGTACAGCGCTGCACTCAGGACCAGAACAGCGATGCAGTAGAGGATGTCGCCCACGAGCCCAACCCGGAAGAGTGTCTCGTGAGCCAAAATATTCCGCGCGGTCTGCGCTGGATCGGCGCGAACGATTAAACGAGCGAAGATCCCGAAATTGACGGAGACCACGGTGACGAAGGACAGGAGGTACGCAAGCCCAGCGATCCTCGCGGCTTTCCGTTGTGAGTCGTCGATAGAGTTGATCGTCACTTGGTCTCTCGCGCCGCCTCGGGGCCCACGCGCGGACCCGCCGCTTCGGTGCCGTTCGTTCCATTCGACAGCGCGACCATGATGATCTCCACAATGCGCATGCACAGCGACAGAAGGGCCGCGTGCATGTCGGCGATGATATCGTGCTGGTCACCCGTGTCGGTCGAGGAAAGTACCTAAACCGAGCCAACTCGCGA
Source organism: Acidobacteriota bacterium (assembly GCA_039648985.1). Taxonomy (GTDB): domain Bacteria; phylum Acidobacteriota; class Vicinamibacteria; order Vicinamibacterales; family 2-12-FULL-66-21; genus JALZOC01. Next base: position 456 of record JBBWZJ010000230.1, read on the forward strand.
AGAGTGAGCCCCTGAACCCTCAGACGATGGACGCGGCAGGAGACCGCGCTTCCATCATGCGGCCGGGGAGATACGGGGCGGATCACGTGCAGACTCAACCAACGCGATCGACGATTCTTCGTGTCCTCTGCGTGCTATCCGTTGTGCTGGTCCTCCCGTCAGGAGCCGTCGCACAGCAGTCGGGCGTGTATTCGGCCGCAGCGTTCACAGCCGCGACGCAGACGCATTCCGATTACAAGCAGCCGATGGGAGGCACGACATGGGGCGCCGCGGTCATTGTCGGCGCGTGGGTGTCTCCTGGCATCGGGCTCGAAACTGAGACGTCGTTCGGCGGCAGCCGCTCTCGGGAGTACACGTACCTGCCTTGTATAAGTTGCACGACTGCCCGCGTCGTCTCCTCACGACGTGACACGTACTTCGCATTTCAGCTACGCACGCGAGCCGGCGCTCTCGAACCAGTGATCGGCGTGGCCTACGCGTACGGACGCGTCGCGCGGCACGCGGTGATGAGAGGTAAACCTTACTTCGATGAGCGAGGCTTGAACCACGGCATCGCAGCGCTCATGGGAGTCGACGTTCCGTTACACGTCAGTCGCCACTTGTCGATCGTGCCGACATTCCGGGCTTTCCTCGTCGCACGAGAGGGCGGCACGGACTCATTCGATCCCTTCGCCCGCGACACTCGCACGGGAGCGCTCGCCTTCCGCTACGGTGCCGGCGCACGTGTCGCGTTTTGATCGTCGACTGATGCCGCGATATCGAGGATTGTAATCGTGCGGCGGCGTCCCACCCGGCGCGCGCGATGGTGCGGCTACACCGGGCACGTCGCGGTGCTTGTCAAATCGCTTCGCGGTAATTCACGGGCCTGCGTCCGAAGCGTCGAAGCAGCGCGCGCGCCATGAGTGCGCCGATGAGCGCGGGAACCGCGGTGACCGCGGGCCAGATGATCAGCGCAATCAGCCATACGGGCCGAATCGTTCCCGAAATCGAGAGCGAATGAAGCATCGCGGCGAGTGCAAGCCCGAACGCCCCAACCCCGACTGCGGCCGCGACGTGGAACGGCATCGACAGCGAGTTGCGGAGTTGGAAATGCTCGTACCAGACGTGCCCTGCGTACAAGCCGCCGGAGCATACCCATGCGGCCAGACGCCAGGCCTGGAGATGGTTGGCGGGTTGCGGGAACAACCTGCCAATCAGGAAGTAGCCGGCGCCGAAAAGAAGCACGCGCGCCGGTGTGTGCAGACGCGATAGTTCCATGGCGGGTGTTGATTGTAACTCCGGCGCCGCCCCGGCAGCGTCAGCTCGATAAACTTCCGAGTACAGGAGCGCGGTCACATTCTCAATCCCCTGTTACGGGCCGTCGCGGGACCGAACGGAGTAAGTTACTGCCGTGCAGCTCACCACCGCGCCGCCCCGTCACCAGTCAGCGCTCGACCTGCGACGCACGTGTCTGCATTACATTTTGCTGCTGACCGTCTGGGTCGGCGCCTGGCTCGCATTCGGCGCACTCGGGATCGCGGCACAATCGTCGGCCGCCCAGTTCGTCTACTGGACTGCCGCGAAGCTTCTCGTCTGGATTCTTCCTGTCTTTCTGATCGTCAGACTCGGCCGGCACGAGGCGGCTGTCACCTACTTGTCGTTGGAGAACGTAAAGAGGGGTCTGCGAGTCGGCGTTCTGTTCGGTGTCGCGCTCGCGGCCGTATCACTGCTTGCGGACGTCGCCACCAAACATTTCGGGTGGCCGTCGGCGGGGTTCGCGCTCGTGAACGTGCTGCTGATTGCACCGGTGTTCGAGGAGATCGTGTTCAGGGGATTCTTCCTCCGAGAGCTGCAGGACGCCCGGATCGCCTTCTGGCCGGCCAACATCATCGCCGCGCTGATGTTCCTCGGGCTCCATTTTCCGGGCTGGTACTTCGTCGGCCGGCTGACGCCGGGTCAAGCCGTCGTGGCCCCTGGCATCTGTCTCGTCGGGCTCGTCGCGGGCTACGCGAAGCGCCGAGCAGGTTCGACATGGGCTGGCGTAGCCGTCCACTTCGTCAACAATTTGTACTCATCGTTCCTACACTGATGCGTCGAATGTCCTCGACACCGAATGTAGCCGTTCGGCGACAGCCCAATAAACCAGTCGTTCGCGCGCGTGCACCTGTCAAAGTCTTTTCGGGGTTGAAACACATCGGCTAACCAGAGGAGCGGCGACATGACGGCTTCGAAGCGCACAGGATGGGTTCTGATTGGCGCCTTCATCGGCGCACTTGCCACGAGCTCCGTGAGCGCCGTCAGGCAACACCCCGACGCCGTGGACGCATCCCGCCTGTCGGTGGCGCTCGCGAGCACGAACATCGGCGTGCTCGCTTTCGTCAAGGACACGAAGAGCGAGGGATGCTGGATTGTCTTTTCGAAGGAGACCGGTGTCTCTGTTGCGCCGGCGCCCAGGTCAGCCTGTCAGTAGGTCCGGGTATAATCCGGGCGAATGAGACGTGTGATCGGGACGCTCGCCGGCCTGGTGAGCGTCTTCTTCGTCTTCTGGTTCGTCCGCTTACTCGTCGTGACAGGATTCCTGCAGCATCTTCGGCCAGGTGGCGGCGGTGCGTACATCGGAGCCGTGGCCTTCCCTGTCCTGGCGCTGGCCTTCGGGTGGCTGTCGGCACGACTGTGGCGAGGCCGCTGAGTCCGTGCGAAAGCCCGGTGCGCGGCACTCGGACCGAGTAGTTACGGACGCTGACCGAGGGCGCGTTCACAGGGACGCTCCCGGTTCAGAGCGGCTTGCGCATGACGATCGCACTCGCCGGGCACACCGCCGTGAACTCGATGGATGTCTGCACGGCCGGCGGGACGTCCGCGCGTGAGATGCGCTGGAACCCGAACCTGGGGAAGTACTCCTCCGCCGTGGTCGTCAGGAGGTAGATGGCGGGGGCGTGGAGGTCCCGCGCGAGACGGATCGCTGCGTCCGTCAGTTGACGCCCGAGCCCCTCGTGCTGGCGAGGCGGGGTAACGGCGACGGACCGCAGGAGCACACCGTCCGCATAGACTTCGAGCGCTGCGCTCCCGACGACCGCGTCGGCGTCGCGGGCGACGAGCATCGTGCCCAGGTGCTGCGAGAGCCCGTCAATCGGCAGGCCGCTCTGCCGAAGCAAATCGAAGACGCCGGCTGCGTCCTGCTCACGGGCCGGTGTGATGTTCCACGCCATGCGTCACTTCCCTCCCGCGGGCCGGGCGATTCCGGCCCCGCAGCACGCGTCGGCGGCGAGACTGGCCCCCGGCGGCAGACAACATCCCGGATTCCGTTTGTGCAGGCGGTCGGCATCTCGACGGACGGCGTCGACGTGCGTGAGCGCATGCCGCACGGCCCCGCTGACCGCATCGAGGACGGGGTCTGCCAGTTTGCCCAGGCGATAGTGGACCCAGAGCCCTTCCCGGCGCGTCTCGACAAGCCCGGCCCGACGGAGATACGCGAGATGCCGCGACGCTTTCGGTTGCGGCACCTTGAGCGTCTCGTGGATGTCGCACACACAGACTTCGCCCGTGAGCAGGAGCCCGAGAATGCGCAGCCGCGTGATATCGGCGAGCGCCTTGAACAACGATTCCATGTCCGCCAGGTGCCTTGCCATATATCCGCATTGACAAATATATCACGCCTCGACTACTGTCGCTATATTCGTCAACGCAGATACAGGAGAACACCATGTCGGACATGCAGCAGGCCATTCGTGACAAGTACGGCGCCATCGCCTCGTCGGTGTCGAAGGGCTCGTCAGGCGGGTGCGGCCCGGTCGCCTGCGGGTGCGGAGACCCGATCAGCTCCGACCTCTACTCCGACGCAGACGCCAGCGCGGTGCCGGCCGATGCCCTCGCGGCGTCGCTCGGATGCGGCAACCCGAGCGCACTGGTGGATCTCGAACCCGGCCAGGTGGTGCTCGATCTCGGCTCGGGTGGCGGCATCGACGTCCTCCTGTCGGCCAGACGCGTGGGGCCCTCCGGGAAAGTGTATGGGCTCGACATGACGGACGAGATGCTGGCGCTCGCCCTCGCGAACCAGCAGAAGGCGGGGGCGGCCAACGTCGAGTTCCTGCAGGGAACGATCGAGGCGATTCCGCTTCCCGAGGCTTCGGTGGACGTCGTCATTTCGAACTGCGTGATCAATCTGTCGAGCGACAAGGACGCGGTGCTGCGCGAGGCATTCCGGGTGCTCAAGCCGGGCGGCCGCTTTGCCGTCTCCGACGTCGTCGTCCGCGGCGAGATTCACCCGGAGATCCAGGCGAACACGGATCTCTGGGTCGGGTGCATCGCGGGCGCGCTGCGCGACACGGAGTACACGGCGAAGTTGCAGGCGGCTGGCTTCGAGGATGTGCACCTCGAGCCGTGGCGCATCTACGGCATGGACGGTGTGAAGGGCTTCCTGGCGGACAGCGGCACGGACGTCCAGCGAATTGCGCCGGAGCTGGAAGGCCGGTATGCGAGCGCGTTCGTCCGCGCGCGAAAGCCGGAGGGCAGGAGCTGCTGCGGCCCGGCCTGCTGCGCGTGACCCGGCCTGGCAGTCGCAAAAACGCGTCTGCGCCACGAGCTCGCGCCTCGGCACGTAAATCCAGCGCGGCGGCGTGCGGCAGCCAGCGCTGCGCAGCGCGTGTTCAAGCAGTCAGGGCGCCAGCCGTCCGGCGCCGGCTGGATGATGCGTACTCAGTGGTAAGATGCCGCACCCAGCGCAGACGAATCCACCGTTGCACGAGCCAGGAGTCCATATGTCCTTGTCCCGCGCTCGCACTGTCGCGGCGTTGATCGCCGCCCTCGTCCTGACAGCATCTCCCACGTACGCGGGCGCGCATGCGAGCGCCCACCGGTCCGCCGCGCGCGGAACGACATCGCACGCCGGTAAACCGGGGCACCCCAAGAAGCGGAAGCATGAGAAGGGTGCCCGGCCATCGGCGCACGCGCGGAAGACTCCCCGACCCGCGTCGGCTGTCACTCGCGCCTCGACCATTCGGCGCTCGAACCGCTGCGAGAACTGCGATCGTGACGCGCACGGCAAGCTCCTGCGCAGCAGCGACGCGAAGCAGGCGTTCGAGCACGCGACCGGGTACCCGCACGGGCGTCCGGGGTACGTGATCGATCACATCAGGCCGCTCGCCTGCGGCGGTCAGGACCTGCCCTCGAACATGCAGTGGCAGACCATCGCGGCCGCAAGATCTAAAGACAGGACGGAACGGGCGGGCTGTCGATAAAGAGACAGTCAGCCGGATCGGCGGCGGGTATGATGGCGGTGGAGGCTGGATGCGATCAACAGGAATCCTCGCGCTTATGGGAGCCACGCTCTACGCATCGACCGTGTTCGCGGCCGGCGGGGTCACGCCGTACATCGGCTACAACTACGGCGGCGACTCGTCAAACTGTGCCAGCTTGCGCGACTGCGAGGAGCGGCACTCGAATTTCGGAGTGTCGTTCGGTTCGGCCGGCGGGACCGGGTTCGAGCAGGACATCGCGTATGCGAAGAATTTCTTCGGGGCTTCTCCCGATACCCACAATTCCGTGCTGACGTTCATGAGCAATCTGGTGGTCGCGCTGCCGCTCGGACCCGTACACCCGTTTGTCGTCGGCGGAGTCGGGTTGATTCGCCCGCATGCGACGATCAACCCAACCGCGCTGGTCACGTCGAAGAACGCTGCCGGGTACGACCTGGGTGGCGGCGTGAGTCTGTCGCTCGGCCCGCGCCTCGCACTGCGCGGCGACATCCGCCGCTTCAACACGTTCCAGGACGTGAAGCTGGGCGTCTTCACCGGCGGCAAGCTGAGTTTTTCCCGCGCGACCCTCGGGCTCACGCTGAAATATTGACGCGGGGCCGACCCACCGCCCCCGCCCCGGGGGCACCAGCTTATCGAGTGCGTCGACTGTGGAGATCGCGGCGGACAGCGATCCCGATCGTCCGGGCCACGATGATGCGGCCGGCACGCGCGGCGGCGTGTGCCCGCGCGATGGTCGCCGAGGCATCCCGCTTGCCTTCAGCCACGCGCGCGACGAGCGACGCCCAGCGCACCTGATACGGGTCGATTCGAAGATCGTCCATCGGGTTCCTTCCTGCCGGCTCTCGGATGGTGGACCGCCTGCGCGTGTGACGTCTGACGCGTTACCAGTGTAGGGCGTCACGACACCCGCGCGGCACCCTT
>JBBWZJ010000241.1:0-9887 GCA_039648985.1 Acidobacteriota bacterium
GCGCCGTCAGCCCCGGGGAACGTCCCGAAGTACGTATCGAACGAGCGGTTCTCCTTCACGATGAACACGATGTGCTGAATCTTCGCGCGGAAGGCGTCCAGGTGCGGCGAGGCGGGGGCGGGGATCACTCGCACGTGGTGGATCCGGTCCCCACCGGTCCTGGCCTGCGGAGAAGCCTCCGGCGCCGCCGGGTCCACGAACGTGCCTGCGAGCACCAGGGTGGCGATGACCGCGCCCCCGCATAGATGCACAGCCTGTTTCCGCATGGGGATCATGTGATTTCACGGGAACAGCTCACGGTACGTGTGAGCACGCACCATTTTAGTGCATTCGCGGAGCCCGGGAGAGCGGGAAGGCTGGATACGCCGGGAAGGCCGCCGTCAGAAGAGGATACGCAACCCGCCGCCCAGGTGGAGCCCGCCCGCCTTGAACGGTGCCGAGCTGGTGTCGACGAAGTCGGCGACCGCCCGGGCGAAGCGCAGTCCGGCGCCAAGCCCGACATGGCGGGCGAGGCGCCAGCCGATTTCGGCGCCGACATTGGCTCCCGTGACAGACTTGCGCTTTCGGATCACCGTCGCTCCCTCGTACGCAGCGGTATCGAACGGCTCGACTTCACTGAATGCGACGTCGGATACGAAGTCCTGCTCGACCCGAAACACCGAAGGACCGCCGTACACGACCATGTCGATGCGGCGGGTCAGCTGCGCCCAGTACGCCGCCTGCAGGTGCATGCCGATGTCGCGGTGGGACACCGCCGCGGGGCCGTTGATCTCGCGCGCCAAGTTGAACGTCAGGGGGTGGGGCACCAGGGCGTGCACCTGCGCAGACCCCGTGTCCTGAAAATAAGAGGCGGCGACGCCGACGCCGAAGTTGCGCCACACGCGGACGATCACCCCCGCTTCAGCGACGGGGCCGCGGCGCGTTGTGTACGTCGCCGTCAGGGAGCCGGGTTCGGAATACTGCTCGAAGTCGAGCGATTGCGACAACGTATTCGCCGTCACCTGGTATCCGCCACCCAGGGACACCGCCACACGGTTGTGGGATGCCGTCCCCTGCGCGAACAGCGTCGTGCCTGGCCCGGCCGCTCCGGCCGCAACGATCAGTGCCGTTGCGGTCGCGGCGAGGCGCCCTCGACGAAGTACGGACGACGCAGATCGATGAATCATGAGCCTCGTGGTTTGGAAACGGATGGAACGCGCGAAGTTGGGTGGTCGAGGACCTGCGGTCTCACAGCTCTCAGGAACAGTCACGAAGCGGCAGGATCAGAGGCGGCGCGGGGACCTGCGTGAAGTCGAACATGTCGAGCAGGCTGTTCGCCTCGATGTCGCGGTTGGTCAGCGGCTTCACGCGGTGGCGCGCTTCGATGAACTGCAGCACCGATGCGGATTCGTACACCGTGTGCGAGACGACGCCCTCACGGGCGTACGGAGAAATGACGATCATCGGCACGCGCGGCCCGAAACCGTACCGATCCACAGCAGGCGGCGCCACGTGGTCGTAAAAGCCGCCGAAGTCGTCCCACGTCAGCACAATCGCCGTCGTCGGCCAGTCCGGCCCCTGCATGATGGCGTTGATGTATTGGACCGTCCAGTTCTCCCCCTCGCACACACTGAGGGTGGGCGGCCCGCCCCGGATTGGGCGCGTCGGATGATCGCTGACGCTCCAGTCCGGAATCAACCAGCTGACAGCCGGTAACGTCCCGGCGGCGGCATCCTCGAGGAACTCGCCGTACGGGCGCACGCGGTCGTTCCAGAGCTGTGTGCGGCGGATGTGGCCGATCGCGTCGAAGACCGTCCAGATGTATCCCACTTGACCCGCGACCGGTGCGTAGTAGCGCCACGACACGCCGGCGGTCTCCAGCCGGTCCGCGACGGTCTGGAATTCGAAACAGGGAAACTGCCGGGTGGTGGCGCCGTTCGAGTCGAGCACTTCGACGGTCGTTCGCCGCTCGTCTGCGTCGCAGCCCCACGCCAGCGAATTCGGATTGCTGATGACGCCGCCGGATTGCGCCGCCACGGAGTAGAGATGGTTCGGGAAACTCTCGCCTGCCATCGACTCGAACGCGTGGTCGGCGAGCGTGAACCGCTCGGCATAGGTCCAGTAGTTTGGAATGTCCGAACGGACATACTGGCTCATGCTGAGGAGATCGTTCTCGACGTTGCCACCTTCGACCAGGTCGAACTGGTTCATCCGGCCGCCGTGCATTGCCGTGTGAGCGTCCCCCCAGACGTGCCCGAGATCGCGCGGCATCCGATCCGGCGTGTGCCGCAGCGGTACCCGTTCGCCGGTGGAAATGACGCCGCTCGTCGCGCCGTCCGCGCCGGGAAACGTACCGAAGTAGTTGTCGAAGGAACGGTTCTCCTTGAGGATGTAGACGATGTGCTGGATCTTCGAGCGGAAGCCCTCAAGTTCATCCGGCGAGGGCAGAGGAATTACGGGAATGTGCTGGGATGGCGACGCGCTGAGACTTCCGGTGGGGCTCGCGGGGTTCACCCCGGGCCACGCAGCAAGTATCAGCGCGAGGCCTGCGGACCCATAGACGGACCATCGCACGCGGCTCGTTTTCGCCATCACGTTCCCCCGCAGAAGAGGACGACGGGCTGTCGACTCGCCGACATCTACGTGCGAACAACTGAAATCGTTTACGCGTAGGCTACCATACGCCGTCATGGCGGTTCGCGCTTCACCCGCTGTTCAGCATGGGTTTCCGGTACCTTCGTCATGCGACGCGACGTTGAACGCGGCCGTGTCGAGGACCTGGCCTGCGGGGCGCGGGCTGGCGGGGACCCGTTCGTAGTGGACCGACCGGCGCTCGAAGCTCTCGCAGTGTCGAAGCGTTATGGCGACCGTCACGCACTGCGGGACGTGGAGCTCGTCGCCCGGGCGGCGGGCCTGCACGGCCTGCTCGGGCCCAATGGCGCAGGGAAGACGACGCTGATGCGCATCCTGCTCGGACTCGTGCGGCGCGACGGAGGCACGGTCCACCTGCTCGGCCGCGACCTCGATACCCTGCACGCTCTGCCCGAAGGGGTCGCGGGGTTCGTCGACACGCCGGCCTTTTATCCGTATCTCACCGGGCGTCGAAACCTCGCGCTGCTCGCGCGGCTCGACGGCGACGTCGCATCGCCCGGGGCCCGTCAGATCGACGACGCGCTCGATCAGGCGGGTCTCGGCGCACGCGCGGACGACCCGGTTGCCGGTTATTCGACGGGGATGCGACAGCGGCTCGCGCTCGCAGCGGCGCTCGTGCGTTCACCGCGGCTGCTCCTGCTCGACGAGCCCACGAGCTCGCTCGATCCGGCCGGTGCCCGCGATGTGCGGGCGCTGCTGCGGCAGATCGCCGCCGACGGAGCGGCTGTCGTGCTGAGCAGCCATGACATGGCGGAAGTTGAGGAGCTTTGCACGGCGGTGACGATCATCAATCGGAGCCGGATCGTGTTCTCGGGGACTCTCGATGAACTGCGACGACGCGCCCCCGCGTCGACTCAGGCGCTGCGAACGAGCAACGACTCCGGCGCCCTCGAGGTGGCGGCGTCCCTCCACGACGTGGACGCCAGGGCGGCCCGCGACGGAGGGCTCGACGTATCGGCCGATCCGGCGGCGCTCGATGCCTACGTGATCGCGCTGGGACGGGCAGGGATCGCCGTGCGGGGGCTCGAGCGTCGCGCGAGCTCGCTCGAATCGCTGTTCCTGCAGCTGACGGAAGACGGACCGGATCCGGGCGCGCCGGCGTCGCGTGATGCCGCGCGCGGCCGAGCGCGGGCGCGGGAGGTCTCGTGAGCCGACGGGGCGTGCGCACGGTCGTGGCGTTCGAGGCCGCCAAGCTCCGCGCGCAGTTCAAGCCGCGCGCGGTGCTGGCGCTGTGCGCGGCGGGTCCGTTCGCGTTCGTGGGCGCGGTGCGTTTGCAGAGCACCGTCCCGGCAGACACGCTCTTCGGAAGGCACATGAAGGAATCCGGCTTCGCGGCCCCGCTCGTCGTCCTGGGGTTTGCGGCGCTCTGGGCCTTGCCGGTGCTGACCTCGGTCGTCGCGGGCGACCTGTTCTCGGCCGAGGATCGCTACGGCACCTGGACGACGGTCCTCACCCGATCGCGCAGCCGCGCCGAAGTGTTCGCGGGGAAAGTCGTCACGGCGCTGGCGTTCTCGACGCTTGCCGTGGCGGTTCTTGGCGCCAGCAGCCTGTTCGCGGGCGTCCTCCTGGTGGGCCGGCAGCCGCTCGTGGACCTCTCAGGCGTGCTCCTTCCGTCTGCGCCGGCGTTCGGTCGGGTCGTGCTCGCGTGGCTGTCGGTGCTCCCGCCCGCCTTCGGGTTTACAGCGCTGGCCGTGCTCGCCTCGGTCGCAACACGAAGCAGCGCCGCCGGTATCGGCCTGCCGGTCGTGGCAGGCCTCCTGATGCAGCTCTGCGCCTACATGGACGGGCCGGAGGCGGTGCGGCGCTTGTTGCTCGGATCGGGGTTCGGGGCGTGGCACGGCCTCCTGACCGAGCATCCCTACTTTCGGCCCGTGATCGACGGAACGATCGGGGGCGGCGCGTACGCGGCAGTCTGTTTGACGCTCGCGTACCGCATTCTCCGGCACCGGGACATCGGCGGATAGCGATGCACAGGCGCACGGCTGACACTTTTCACCGTCGCCTTGCGCTGGCGGCGGCCCTTGCGCTCACGGAATGCGGCCAGACTCCGATCACGTCCGCCCGCATCGAACGCGCGATTGCCCCCACGTTCGCGAATCTGGTGCATGCGCAGCTGACGAGGATCGGGCTCCCCGGCCTGGCCGCCTCCGACATCACGGTGACGGCCAGCTGCCGGAAGCTCGTGGCGGAGACGGGCGCGCGGGGCGCCGGCGAATGGGTCTGCACGCTGGCCTGGCATGGACCCAATCGCGAGACCCTGCACGACACGTACGATCTGACAGTCGGGACCGACGGCTGCTACACGGCGACAGTCGAAGGCGCCGAAGCCAATCTCGGCGGACCCACCATTGTCGGACCGGACGGCAGCCGCATGACGAACTTGCTATACACGTTCGACGGATGCTTCGACACCACGTGACGGGGAAGCTCGAGCGGAGGCTCTTACTGCTCGTTGACAAGAGGGCGGCACGGAGATCAGGGGCTAACGTGCAGCAGCGGTCGCTGCGCGACGGGACTGGAGGAGGGGGGAGCCTTCGCTCCCCCCTCGATTGATGCGTCCGGGCGGCAGTGCCGCCGGATCGTCAGAACAGGTACTTGATGCTGAACTGACCCTGCGCGCCCGGCTGCCAGAGGTCAGCCTTGCCGTAGCGCGGATCAAACGCATTCACGCCCGAGGGTGACGCCATGATCAGCGCCTTGTAGTCGTACCCCTTCGCGAGATCCACGTTGGACAGATCGATCGCCGAGTCCGCCCTCGCCAGGCCCGCCCCCTTGTTCAGCGAATTGAAGATGTGCGTGGCCGTCTTCTGGTTGAAGAGGTTGATCACATTCAGCTCGAAGCGCACGCGGCGGCCGCGTCCGCCGATCTCGTGCGAGACCAGCAGATCGGTGCGTGTGAGCATTGGTGTCCGGCCCATGTCACCGCGTCCGTTCACCAGCACCGGAATCGTGTTCGTGGTGTTCACGACGGTGCTCATCGGGGTGCCGCTGCCGGCATAGACGAAGCCGCCCACCTGCGTGCCGAACGGCAGCCGGTAGGAGCCGTAGAACTTCGCCACGACGGGACGGTCTGTTGCGAGACGGCCACGCACGTCGAGGTGACCGTGCGAGTCCCACTCGAGCTCGTCCAGGTCCCATGCACGTCCGGCGGCGGTGCCGGGCCGCGCGATGCTGCCGGCCTGCTGCTGCGCCGTGGAGGACGACGTGCCTGTGGTCGGTGTGGAGATCTCGTCCGAGTTCGCCAGCCCGGCATAGTTGCCATAGAGCCGGCTGACGGTGACGTTGGCGCTGCCGAACCAGTTGTTCGAGAAGCGCCGGCTGATCGTGACATCGAGCCCGTCGTACTGCCGCAGCGGCTTGGGCGTGTTGAAGGGCTGCGTGAGACCGGTCACGAACATCGTTGTCGCGACACCTTCGCCCGGGTTGGCGGCGAAATACACTTCGTTGCCTGTCGCGTCGAGCGAGCCGACATCCTCGATCGCGCGGGTGAGCTTGTTGTGCACGTAGTTCACCGTCACCGCGGTCGTCGAGCTCAGTTGATACTCGACGCCCAGGTTCGTCGCGTCCTGGAACATCGGCTTCAGGTCCGGATCGATCGTGTCGAAGTTCGGCACGCGCCTGTCGCGCACGCCACCCCACAGATCGCGTCCCGGCATGTTCGCCAGGCTCAGGCTGTTGACATCGAGCGTATCGAGCGAGCGGTAGTTCACGAGCCACGTGTCGCCGCCGAACGAGCCGCGCGCGAGCTCGTACTTGACCCAGTCGTAGTACCGGCCCCAGCTGCCGAACGCCTTCATGCGCCCGTCGCCGAGCACGTCGTAGGTCGCACCGAGCCGCGGCGCGATTTTCTTGCCGAAGCCGAACTCGAAGGCCGTCTCCTTGATGTCGGTCCTGAAGGAGGGGATCGTCTCCTTCTCGGTCCTGACGCCGAGATTGAGCGTCAGCCGGTTACCGATCGTCCAGGCATCCTGCACGTACAGAGACGGCATGTTGGCGTTGACGGCGCCACGCGTGCCCCGGTCGTTGACTTCGTAGTACCCGTAGGTGCCGGTGCCCGTCTGGCCGCTGTTGTTGACGAACGACTTGTTCCAGTTGAGAAGCACGTATCCGCCGGGATATGTCGAATTGACTTCGTTGACCGTGTGACGGACGCCCACGCCGCCCTTGAGCAGGTGAGAACCCGCCGCGTTGAACGCGTGGTTGTAGTCAGCCTGGAAGAAGCTCGTCTGCGTGTCATCCTTCGACGTGATGAGGACCCGCGGCGTATTCTGCGCGCCCTTCGGCAATTGCAGATTCGCCGGCAGCCCCGCGAGGCCGATCGACGGCGTATTCCAGATCACGGCCGTCGTCGTCGACACGCCGGTGTCGGCGTACTTGTCGGAGAACACACCGCCGCGCACGCTCAGCGAAGAGTTGCCGCTCAGCGTCAGGTTCACGTTGCCGCTCACGTTGGTCTGATCCTGTTTGAATCCGCGGGGGATCTGCGCGGCATTGCCGGCGAGCGAGCTGCTGATGAAGTTCGGCCCCGTGCCGTCGTAAGCCGACAGCGTGCCGGTGGAACGGAGCGGCGTCGACAGGACGCTGAGGTTCGCCTGCAGACGGCCCGTTGACGCGGTCACCTTCCCGAAGCTCTGGGTGACGGTTTGCGACTGCGGAATCGAGCCCGGCTCCGTGCCGTTCGAGAACATATAGTTGTTGGTCCGCCGCACGAACCGGGGGGACACCGAACCGAAGAAGAACAGGTGATCCTTCAGGATCGGACCGCCGATGGATCCGCCGACCTCACTGCGGTTGTTTTTCTGCTTGGGGTCCTGGACGTTCAGGACTGTCGTGTCGTCGAGCGGACTGAGCTGCAGCCGCTGCACGGGGTTGGCGGAAATCGCGTTGCCCGAGTAGTAGTAGTGCCCTTCGCCGGTGAACCGGTTGCCGCCGGACTTCGTCACGGCGCTGATGACACCGCCGAGCGCGCCGCCGTACTCCGCAGCAATGCCGCCGGTCTTCACCTGGACTTCCTGGAGATACTCGAACTGCGTGTCCTGACGCGAACTGCCGTACAGCAGGCTGTTGGTGTTCACGCCGTCCACCGTAAAGCTGTTCTCGGCGCCGCTCGCGCCGTTGACCTGAAATCCGCCTTCAACGTCTCCCTGATTCACTCCCGGAGAGGTCAACGCGATGCTCTGGAAGCTGCGCGCCTTCGGCATGCGATCGAACTCTTCTGCGGTAACGTTGTGCGCGACGGTCGTGCTCCGCAGATCGATCTGCTTTTCGTTGTCGCCGCTGACGGTGACGACTTCACTCACCCCGCCGACCTTCAGCGTGGCTCCAAAGTCTGCCGTCCGCCCGAGCAGCACCAGCACGTCATCGGCCTGCACCTTCTGGAATCCGGGGAGCTCGACCGTCACCGAGTAGCGACCCGGCTCGAGGTCCGGAATGCGATACGCGCCATCGGCGCCGCTCACGACCACGCGAGAAGCTCCGGTCTGTTTGTTAGTGGCCGTGACCGTCGCCCCGGGGACGGGGGCCTGGCTCGAGTCCGTCAGGACGCCGGAGAGACCTCCGAACCGTTCCTGCGCGGTGGCCGCATTCGTGGCAATGACTGCCAGCAGCGCCACCAAGAGGCTGACAGTGATACGAAATCGCATATCGACAACTCCTTGAAAGAACGGAAGCGTTCCAGTCCATCCTAGCGATGGCTCCGTGCTCGCAAAGTGTTATGTGACGGGCGTATATGGATATGTGACGAGATGCGCGTGGGCGGTGGTGAACGGTGGGACGAAACGCGCGCAGGCGTGGTGAAATGACGCCTCACGGCGTCGCCAGAATGCGCCATGCGGGATGAGCGGTGTGACACCGAAGAGAGTGCTTCGCCTCCCGAGCGCTCCTGAATGGTCTGACGCGTGCGCGATCTTCCGGTCGGCTACCCTTTCGGCTTCGGCTGCGATGCGCGTGCGCTGGACGGCGGGATGTGCCCTTTCAACCGCATGTAGACGACGAGGTTGCCGTAGTGCTCGTTGTTGTGGGCGGTGTTGAACATCAGCACGGCCCCACGCGCCGCGTCGTGGCTCGGGCCCGGCGCTGCCAGCTTGACCGGCTCGGTAAAATTTGCGTCGGTCGTCGCCACATACGCCGAGTCGCAATACGCGAGCGAGTCGTCCAGCGCTTTGACGAGTGCGTCCTTGTCGATCGTCTTCTCGTAATCACCCGTGGCCGGCGACTTCTCACCCTTTGCCTGGGCACAGAGAAAGAAATTCGCGTTGGCCACGTGACCTACGAGCTCTGCAAAGCTCCTGACCTCTGGGGTTGGCTTGAACGAATACTCTGCCGACGACATCGTGCGCGCGGCCTCGGCAAGATCCCGGCGGATGGTTTTGTGCATGGCGTTCGCAGCCGCCGCCAGTGACCCGGAGAGCGTTTCGACGTAGCCGGCGCCGGTCGTCTGCGCCGCAGCCGGCAGTGCTGTCGAGAGCAGGCACAGAGCGACCGTCAGGATACGAGACATGATTACCTCAGTTCCAGAGTGCCAAAGTGCCCAGAGTGCCTGTCACCTTGACTTACCATAGGGGCGAATCCGACACGACTGACCAGACGCGGTGCTTCGCAGGATCAGGGCAGGCATATGAAAACAGGTTTCTCTCATATTGGTACGTTGTTGATCATCATGGCAACTGGCGCGCACGCCGCGACGGCCCAGAATTCCGGCGGTGCACCCGCGACGCCAGGACCGTCAGGGACGCCCGCCGCCGCGACGCAGGCCGCCCCCCCGCGGCCCGTGCCACCAACGCGTGACCCCAATACGCCCGGATATGTCACCGCGAGGGAGTTGCCGGACGGTACGGTTCCAGCGGCCGACGCAGACGGGAACTTCATCATCGGGCCCACCCACAATCCCGCACCCGAAATGACAGTCCAGGATGCCGTGCCGCATGGCACGATCTACAACCTGACGATGAGCTCCGCGGACAGCAGGATCTATCCAGGGATCGCACGGGACGCGGGCACGTTCGGGACGCCCGATCCGGCGGATCCTGCCAGGCTCCTCGTCGCGACGAGCCACCCGGCTGCGTACACCCGCCGCGTGGCTGTGTATGTGCCGAAGCAGTACGTCGCCGGGACCGCGGCCCCATTCATCGTCGGAGCCGACGGACCCGACCAGGCGCTGTTTACGGCGCTCGACAATCTCATCGCCCAGAAGCGTGTGCCGCCCATGATTGCGATCTCGATCGGGAACGGCAGCGGGGACGCGCAGGGCAGCCAGC
>JBBWZJ010000286.1:0-5421 GCA_039648985.1 Acidobacteriota bacterium
CGTGGTGGTCGGACTGCTGTTCGACTACATCCTCAAATCGGACGGCCCGCTCAACGCCGTGTTGCGCCCCTTCGGCCTGGCCCGCGACTGGTTCGGCGACTTCGACCTGGCGCTGTTCAGCGTGACGGCCGTGGACGTCTGGATGGGGGTCGGCTGGACAGTCGTGCTGGTGCTTGCGGCACTCCAGGCGGTACCGGCGGACGTGCTGGAGGCGGCGGAACTCGACGGCGTGAATGCCTGGCAGGGCGTGCAGTACATCAAGATTCCGTTCATCCGCCATGCGATCAACCTCGCGCTGCTACTGACCTTCATCAGCGGGATGAAGGCATTCGACCTGATCTATGCAACCACCGGCGGCGGTCCGGGCACCGCGACCGAGGTTCTGACGAGCTACGTGTACAAGCAGCTCAACACCGGCTCGCTGGGTTACGCCGCGGCGGTCAACGTCTTTCAATTCGTGATAATTACCGTCATCGCGCTGGTGATCGGCCGGTTCGTCCGGAAGTTGGAGGCCACGGCGTGACACGGCGACGCCGGCCGCGCACACCGTGGGAGCGGGTCGCGTTGGTCGCGACCTACCTGGCGGCGGCTGTCATCGCCGTGATATTCCTTGCCCCTCTCTACCTCGTGCTGGTGACCAGCGTGAAGGGAGCGGCCGCCGCGAAGACGATGAGCTTTGCGCTGCCGCGGTCCTGGCATTTCGGGAACTACCTGACCGTGATCCGCACGGGCGACGCCGTGCGCGGTTTCGTCAACAGTGTGGTCATCTCTGCCGCAGTCACCGGGGGTACGGTCCTGGCCTGTTCGCTGGCCGGTTTCGTGATCGCCCGGCGTCCGGGGCGGGTGTCGGGAGGGACGTACAGTTACCTTCTCTCGGGATTGATAGCGCCCTTCGCCTTCATTCCTGCCATCAAACTGCTGCAGGGAATCGGTCTCGGCGGCACCTATCTCGGGCTGATCCTCACCGACATCGCGGTTCAGGTCCCTTTCACGACACTTATCTACGTCGGATTCGTTCGACAGATTCCCCGGGAACTGGATGAGGCCGCCGTCCTGGACGGTTGCAGCTCGCTGCGACTGTTCTTCTCGATCATCTTCCCGCTGCTCAAGCCGGTCAGCCTGACCGCTGTGATCCTGGTCTTCACCTACGCCTGGAACGAGTTTCAAAACGTGCTGTTCTTGATACCCGATTCGGACCGATGGACGCTGCCGATGACGGTGTTCACGTTCCAAACGACGCACAGCTTCGACTACAGCCTGGTATGTGCAAACCTCGTGCTGAGCATGTTGCCCGTCGTGGCTGTGTACCTGGCAGCGCAGAAGTACATCGTCAGCGGCCTGGTCGCCGGTGCGGTCAAATCATGACGGCGGTCTCCGAACGGTTCGCCCGCTCGACCTGGTTCCGGCACGACCGGTTCGGGCTGTTCATCCACTGGGGGGCCTACTCGGTCCTGGGGCGTGGGGAATGGGTTCGCTCGCACGAGCGGATCAGCGTCTCGGCCTATGAGCGCGCCGTGCGCGCCTTTACCGCCGAGGACTACGACCCGGACGGATGGGCGGCGCTCGCCGAGGCCGCCGGGACGAGATACGCGGTTCTCACAGCGAAACACCACGACGGCTTCTGTCTGTTCGACTCCGCATTGACCGACTACACGACCATGCACAACGGGATCGGCCGGGATCTCGTTCGCGAGTTCCTCGAAGCATTCCGGGCGAGAGGCATCAAAGTCGGTCTGTACTTCTCGCTGCTCGACTGGCACCGGTCCGCCTACCCTCACCACGGGGATTGGACGCACCCGGAGCGGGACAACCCGGAGTTCGCCGATCACCAGCCCGATCTTGTGTCCTACCGGCGGTTCATGCACGGCCAGGTGCGAGAGCTGTGCGCCAACTACGGCAAGCTCGACATTCTCTGGTTCGACTTCTCCTACGAAGACATGAGTGCGTCGGCCTGGGGGGCTGAAGAGCTCGTGCGCATCGTGCGTGAACGTCAGCCGGACGTCCTCATCGACAACCGGCTCGAGACGAGCGGCGGCGGGTTCGGCTCCATCGTCACCGTCGCGCCGAATTCATACAGCGGGGACTTCGTCTCTCCCGAGCAGGTAATACCGGTGGAAGGCATTCGTACGACCGACGGTGCGCCGGTCCCTTGGGAAGCCTGTGTGACTCTCAACAACCACTGGGGCTATGCGGCAAACGACCGGTCCTGGAAAACGCCTGCCCAGCTGATCACCAAGCTGGTCGAGTGCGTGGCCAAGGGCGGCAACCTGCTTCTGAACGTCGGTCCCGATGCCCGCGGCGTGATCCAGCGCGACGCCGTCGAGCGACTGCATCGCGTCGGCGAATGGCTCGCCGTGAACGGCGAGTCGGTCTTCGGCGCCGGCCCCGCCGGCCTCGGCACGCCGGAGTGGGGGTACTACACGCGGACGGACACAGCGATCTACGCGCACGTGCTCCGGCCGCCCATCGGGCCGCTGGCCCTGACCGGCGGTCTCTGCAAGAGCAGCATCGTGCGACTCTCGCTGCTCGCCGACGGTCGCGAACTCACGCTCTGCGATGCCTGGGTCATCGCGGAGTACCCGACAATCCCCTTCGTGCAGTTCGGTGAGGTCGCGCACTTCACCTACGTGCTGCCCGACCAGATCGACACGGTGATCAAGATCGAGCTTTGCGGATCCGCGTCCTCGCGGGACGCGACATGACAGTGCCGGACTGCGCATGACCTGTCCGGACGACACGGTGATCACGGTGCCGATCGCGGTCGTCGGCGCGGGAAGTCGTGGCCACTCATACTGTGAATGGCTTCGGAGCCATCCGGACGGGATCGTCGAAGGAACGGTTCGGGTGCGCGCTTTCCTGGCAGCGGTTGCCGAACCGCGGCCAGCCGTATTGGCCGGGTTCGTGTCGAGATTCGACCCCAGCCGTCGCGCGCGAACCTATCGGGACTGGCGCCTCCTGCTCGAGGATCCCCCGGCCGGCGTGAACACCGTCCTCCTCTGCACGCAGGACGACGACCATGTCCACTCGGCGGCCGCCTTCGCCGCCGCTGGGTGGAACGTGCTGCTCGAGAAGCCGATGGCTGTGCGCGAGATCGACTGCGAGCAGATCGTCCTCGCGGCTCACCGTGGAGGAGGGATCTTCGCCGTCTGCCACGTTCTGCGCTACACGCCTTACACGACCGAGTTGCTCAGGATTCTGCGGTCGGGAGTCATCGGTCGGTTGATGACCATCCAGCACCTCGAACCGATCGGGTACTGGCACTTCGCTCACTCGTTTGTGCGCGGTCCGTGGAGCCGCGAAGCCGACTCCGCCCCCGTGGTGCTGGCCAAGTGCTGCCACGACCTCGACTGGCTGACCTACCTGGCAGGCAATCGCGTGCGCCGCGTCCACTCGTTCGGGAGCTTGTCGTACTTCCGACCCGAGAACAAGCCGCCGGCCGCCGGCAACGCCACCCGCTGCACCGCGTGCGCCATCCACTCCAGTTGTACGTACTCGGCTACCCGGGTCTACCCGCCGCGTTACCAGCCCGGCCAATGGCCGGCCGTCCATCTAGTCGAGACCGGTTCACCCGGAGCGCTCGACGACGCGCTGCGTCACGGGCCGTACGGGCGGTGCGTCTTCGACGCCGGTAACGACGTATGCGACCACCAGGTCGTGAATCTCGAGTTCGACGACGGCGCGCTAGCCAGCTTGACCCTCAGCGCGTTCACTCCGCTCGCCGATCGAAAGACCCGCGTCATGGGGACCGAGGGCTACCTCGAAGGAGACGGTGAGCGCATCGCCGTCTACGCCTTCGGATCCGAGACGACGACGAGCCACGAGATCTCCCGCGCCGGCGAGATGTCGGTCGCCGGTGGGCACCGCGGCGGAGACTTCGGATTGATGCGCAGCTTCGTCCTTGCCGTCGCACTCGGCGAGCGTGATCGGATCACGACCACGCCCGCCGAATCGCTGCACAGTCACCAGGTCGCCTTCGCAGCGGAACGCTCACGGCGTCAGGGGACGGTCGAGGTGCTGGACAACACGGACGTCAGGTTGCGTTGACCTTGATGTTGAAATTGCACATGCCGTTCATGGTCAGGGAGAGCACGAGCGTGTGCGTCGAGCCGTTCCACGTCTGCGTCTGCGTGTACGGGCGGGTCTGGCCGACGTAGTCGTCGAAGACGACCACCGGCTGGCCGCCGTTCCACGTGCCGACGATCGCGATGGTCACGTTCCGGACGTCGCGGAAGGTGCGATCCGGCAAGGTGAAACCACCCACCGTAGGTACCGAACCGTCGGGGTTCACGACCGGGTTGCCCGCGGAATCCAGGACGGGCGCCATGTAGTTCTGGCCGAAGTCGAACGTCGTGGACTTGTCGACCACGGTCGACAGCGCGTTCGTGAGGTTCAGCCGGTAGTTGTAGACGTGGAAACCCAGGCTCGTCGCGTTCTCTTGCACGATGACGCTTGTGTGCTCTGCGCTACTGATCGTTACCGAGGTACCGGGCAGATTGCTTGGGGCGAAGGTGGAGGACGTCGACCGTTGCACCCACATGTACGGATTCGTGTAGAACCACTGGCGGCTCGCGGTGTCCGTTCTGACCAGCCACCCGTCGCCGCTGGAGGCGAAGCCGGGGTAGAGGCCGTCATAGTAGCTCTGCGGCTGCGGCGCTGTGATGACGTTGTAGCCGGCGAGATCGGCGTTCGGCATTGTGGTCGGAACCAGGGGCAGCAAGCCGTAACGGCCGTCGACCGCCATCGCGTCGTTTACCGACGTGTCCCAGCGTGGAGTCGTGAAGTTCGCCTTGCCCTTCGCGATCGCCTTCGTCTGCGCGGCAACCTGCGCTCTCGACGGGATCTGGATCCGGCCGCGAACCACGTCGTGCAGGAGCGGATACATGCCGAACTGCGCCGGTGCGTACCGGTGTCCGAGCGCCCCGTTGCTGAAGAACGATGCCTCCGCCAGGAAGGCTGTCGCCCCTTGGGAAATGTCTCTAACGATGGACTGCATCTGCAGGCCCTGCGGGTATTGCAGGATGTACTTCCAGTCCTGGCCCCCGCTGCCTCCGGGAAAGACGCCCTGTCCGTCGATGCCCCAGTGCCACCAGTCGGTCGATGAACCCCAGTTGCCGATGTACCCGGTGAGCCACAAGCCCTTGTTCAAGGCGTCGGTGCCGTTCGTCGCGAACGACTCCTTGTTCATGAACACGAGGTTCTGCGCGTTGGCCTTCATGGTCGGGAGGAAGGCGCTGTTGCTCTCCATGTAGTTGAGCATCATGCCGTTGGCGCCGCCGTAGTTGGTGTCGGTCCAGAAGAAGTACATGCCCATCTGGCCCGCCAGCTGGAAGAGACTGACGAGGTACGCGCTCTGGTCCGGGCCGTTGTACAGCTCCGCAGCGTTGAATCCCTTGAAGTACACCGGGTACGCCTGGGCCTAGC
>JBBWZJ010000088.1:0-18416 GCA_039648985.1 Acidobacteriota bacterium
CACGTGTCGCCCCGACCGTCCGAGCGGTACACGAAATTGCTCGCCCAGTAGAGCGTCCGGGGTGAATGCGGACTGATGATGTACGGCGCATCCCAGTTCGCGCGGTCACCACCGCGTCCGCGCCCGCCCTGCTGCGGACCTCCCTGCCCTCCGGCTCCACGCTGGCCTGCCGCTCCGCCGGCGAGCGCGTCAGCGCTCTGGTCGGCAACGGGAGGTCCCGAAATGCGCGGACGGATCGAACGCACCTGCCCGGTCCGAAGATCCAGTCGCGTGAGGTTCCCGTCCTGAGAGCTCGCGTACACCGTGTGAGGATCCTCAGGATCCGTGCGGGTCTGAAAGCCATCGCCGCTCCCGACGATGTACCAGTCGCTGTTGCGGATGCCCCACCGGTTCGTCGTCCGCGAGGGGCCGCATTCGGACCAGTTGTCCTGGGCGCCTCCGCACACGTTGTAGAACGGCCGGGCGTTGTCCACTGACACGCGGTAATACTGCGTGACAGGCAAATTCGTGAAGAACCGGAACGTCGCGCCTTCGTCGTACGTTTCATACAGCCCGCCGTCGTTTCCCAGCAGGATATGCTTCATGTCCGACGGATCGAAGGCCACGACGTGGTGATCGACGTGAATGCCCGTATCCTCCCACCCCGTGCTGCTCCACGTTCTGCCGCCATCCGTAGACCGGTCGAGGTTCGTATTGATCGAATAGATCGTGTCCGGCCGATGAGGATCCACGAACAGCTCGTGGTAGTACGCCGCGCCGCCTCCTCGATACCACTGGCCCGAGGCGTCCGCAGGCGACGCCGTCCCCCCGCCGCCCGGATTGCGAACAGCCGCGGAAGCCGTGCGTCCGATCCGTGTCCACGACTCCCCTGAGTCGTCGGATCGATAAAATCCCGCCTCGTCCACCAGGGGAGACGAGCTCTCGGCCGGCACCGGAATCCCCGCGCCTCTGCCGCGCGGCCCCTTGGCGCTGATGAGCGCGAACACCGCCGAAGGATGCCGCGGATCGACCGCCAGCGCGACACGGCCGACGTCGTCCTTCGGCAACCCGCGGGTGAGCTTCGTCCACGTCCTGCCCGCATTCGTCGACTTGAATATCCCGCCTTCCGGACCTCCGCCGACCATCTGACCGACCGCGCGCCGGCGCTGATAGGACGACGCATATAAGGTGTCGGGATTGCGTGGATGGAAAGCGACATCATTGATGCCGGTATCCGGACTGATGGTGAGAACAGCGGACCACGACGCCCCGCCGTCGCTCGTCTTGTACAGCCCGCGTTCACCTCCCGCGGACCACAACGGACCCTGCGACGCCACGTAAACGACATTGGAATTGCGCGGATCGATCAGAATCCGGCCGATGTGCTCCGAGCTGGCGAGGCCAACCCGCTTCCAGCTCTTGCCCGCATCGATTGATTTGTAAACGCCGTCTCCGAAATGCGCGCTCCGCTGACTCGTGTTCTCGCCGGAGCCTACCCAGACGACGTTCGAATCTTTCGGATCGATTACGACGCAGCACAGCGTGAACGAGCCCTGGTCGTCGAAGACGGGCGTGAAGCTGATGCCGCGATTCACCGTCTTCCACAATCCGCCGAACGCGCTCGCGACGTACCAGGTGTTCGTATTTCTGGGGTCGATGACAACGTCCTGGATGCGGCCCGACGCCAGCGCAGGTCCGATGCTGCGCAGCTCGATCCCGCGGAGGACCTGTGGAACGGCGTCTGGCGGCGCGGAGGCTTGTTCGCCACCCTGTCCGAACACTGCCGCCACCATCGTGGCCGCGGCCGCGACGATGACGAGCACGCGCCGCGCGCTCGCCTGGATCCGCCGGTGATGCACTCTTGCTGGCACGGGGCTAATGGCCTGTCCACGCTGATCAAGGACCATCGCGCGGGCCGGGCATCCCGGGTGGCGGCGTTGCTCCTCGATCCGGCCCTTTTTCACCGTGGACAGGCCACTAGTCGGCAGCCGGAGCATCACCGGGCTCGAAGGAGAAGTTCGTAAGGGCCGGTGGGCACGTAGGCCGTGAACGGCTTGCCGCTCTTGAACCCCGTCAGGATGTGCTCGCGAAGATCGTCCGCGTCTGCCGACTGCGCAATCGAGACCCGGTAGTCGCGTCCGGCCATTGGGAGTGCAGCTGTCAGAAGATGGTCGAGATGGAGTCGAGTGCGAGGTCGAGCGCCCGCGTGGGAAGGACGCCCAGGTAGAGCACCGCGATCACGGCGAGCGCGAGACCCGCGACAGCCGTCGCGGCGACGCGCGGCCGCACGGCGTCGGACCCTTCGGTCATGTACATCATCACCACGATCCGCAGATAGAAGAAGACCGAGATGACGCTCGTGAGCACGCCGATGACCGCGAGCCAGTAATGCCCTTCCTGAACCGCCGCGCTGAAGATGTACCACTTGCCGATGAAGCCGGCGGTGGGCGGCAATCCGCCTAGCGACAGCAGGAAAATCGTCATCAGCCCGGCCAGCCCGGGCCGCGATCGCCACAGACCCGCAAAGTCGCGGAGCTCGTCGTGCGGCTTCGCCTCGGTCCCGAGCAGGGCGACGATGCCGAGCGCGCCCATGTTGGTCACCGCATAGGCGAGCAGGTAGAAGAGGATGGCGGCTTTGCCGGTCGTGTTCGCCGACACGATCCCAATCAACAGATAGCCGGCATGCGCGATACTCGAGTAGGCGAGCATTCGCTTCACGTTCGTCTGGACGACACCCACCACCGTGCCGAGAATCATCGTCAGAGCTGCGATCACGGACAACATCGGGATCCACTGCGCCTTGAGCGGCTCGAGCGGAGAGAGGAAGACGCGCGCGAAGGCCGCAAACGCCGCTGCCTTGACGGCCGTGGACATGAACGCGGTAACGATGGTCGGTGCGCCTTCGTAGGCGTCCGGCGTCCACATGTGGAACGGCACGGCCGAGACCTTGAAGGCGAACCCGACCGCCAGGAGTCCGACCGCAAGCAGTGCGAGCATGGACGGTTCGGCAGCCCCCTGCCTCGACAGGGCTTCGCCGATCTGTTCGATCCGGGTGGACCCTGACAGCGCGAACGCGAACGCGATCCCGTAGAGGAAGAACGCGCTCGAGAAGGCGCCCAGCAGGAAGTATTTGAATGCCGCTTCCGCGCCCGCCGCGCTGCGCCGGCGAATCCCCGTCAGGACGTACACCGCGAGGGAGAGAATCTCGAGGGCCAGAAAGACGACGAGCAGGTCGGTGGCCGCGGCCATCATCATCATGCCGCAGAGCGCAAAGAGCGTCAGCGCGTAGTACTCGCCCGCCGGAATCCGTTCGCGCTCCACGACATCGCCCGACATCAGCATCGTGAGGATGCCGATGATGCAGAGCACGAGGTTGATGAACAGCGCGAAATTGTCCGACCGGATCACGCCCATGCTGTGGGCGTCGCTGTTCCAGAGCGCTACGGAAGCGACGGCCGCCCCCGTGAGTCCGATGAGACCGAGGCCCGCAATGGGCATCCGCTCGCCCGGCTCGCGGAACGCCTCAGCGAGCATCGCGGCAATGGCCGTGAGCGCGAGGATGAGGAGCGGAATCAGTCCGGCGTATTCAGTCATTACTCGCTACTCGCGCGTTCGCGGCCGGCGGGTCGCGGGTGTTGGATCGGCCGCCCGGGCCTGGCGGTCCGCGCATCGGGCGCGGGAGGCGCCGGCTGCGCGTCAGGACGCGGAGAGGTCAGCGTGGCCAGGAGCGGCGGCTGGGGCCGTGCCGACGCCCCGTAACTGCGTCCCGTCACGCGCTCGATCGTGCGCTTCACCGAGGGCTCGATGGGCCGGAGGAAGACCCCGGGGAGCACGCCCATCGCGATGCACATCGCTATCGTCGGCACCATCATCGTCCACTCGCGCGGGGTGAGGTCTGGCAGCGCGCGGTTCTTTGCATTCGTGACGTTGCCGTAATTGACGCGCTGGAACATCCAGAGCATGTAGACCGCCGACAGTATGACGCCCGAGGCCGCAAAGGCGGCGAGCTTGGTGTTCCAGAGGAACGCGCCGAGCAGGATGAGGAATTCGCCGACGAACCCGTTCATGCCGGGCAGCGCGATCGACGCGAGCGTAATGAGCAGGAACGCGGCGACGAGGCGTGGCATGACGCCCTTCAACCCGCCGAACTCGGAGATGAGCCGCGTGTGGCGCCGGTCCGACAGCATGCCCACAATCATGAAGAGGCCGCCGGTGCTGACGCCGTGGTTCAGCATCTGGTAGACGGCCCCTTGCGCCCCCTGGACGTTCATCGCGCAGAGCCCCAGGACGACGAACCCGAGATGGCTGACGCTCGAGTACGCGACGAGCTTCTTCATGTCCGGCTGCACCATCGCGACGAGCGCGCCGTAGATGATGCCGACAACGGCGAGGACGGCGATCCACGGCGCAAAGTACATCGCCGCCGACGGGAAGAGCGGGAACGCGAAGCGCAGCAGCCCGTAGGTGCCCATCTTCAGCATTACGCCGGCCAGGATGATCGACCCGGCGGTCGGCGCCTCGACGTGGGCGTCCGGCAGCCACGTGTGGAACGGAAACAGCGGCACCTTGATGAGGAACGCGAGCGCGAACGCCAGGAAGAACCACATCTCCGTGCGCCACGGGAGGTGGACCGAATAGAGATCGAGCAGGTTGAAGCTCGGCGTGCCCGTCGCAGCGCCGTGGGCATACGCGAGCCCGATGATCGCGATGAGCATCAGGACGCTGCCCGCCATCGTGTAGAGGATGAACTTGACCGCGGCATACACGCGGCGCTCGTACCCCCAGATCCCGATCAGGAAGTACATCGGGATGAGAACGAAGTCCCAGAAGATGTAGAAGAGGAACAGATCGATCGAGACGAACACGCCGAGCATCGACGTCTCGAGCGCGAGCACGAAGAACGAGAACATCTTCACGTTCTTGTGGACCGAATCCCACGAGGACAGCAACGCCAGCGGCGTCAGGAACGCGGTGAGCACCACGAGCAGCAGGCTGATGCCGTCGACGCCGACGAGATACTGGATCCCGAACGCCGGAATCCACGCATGCCGTTCCACGAACTGGTAGTCGGCGCTCGTGCCGTCGAATCGCCACCAGAGCAGCAGCGTCGCGAGGAAGGTCGCGAGCGACACCGCGAGCGCCAGCGTCCGGACCGCCGGCGCGCGATCGTGCCGATCGCCGCCGCCTCCCGCCAGCAGAACGAGGACGGCGCCGACGAGAGGCAGGAAAACGATAACTGAAAGCATGTCGCTACACTGAAAAGAGGCGTCGCGCGTGAGCCGAGGCTCCGCCGCGCGTCCCGCCCGCCGTTCGACCCGTCGTCATCGCCACAGATAGAAGCCGAGAATCACCACGACGCCGACGAAGAGGGCCGCGGCGTACGTCCTGACCGACCCGGTCTGCACCCGCCGAAGTCCGCCGCTCCCCGCCTGCACGGCCAGCCCGACGCCGTTGACCGCGCCGTCCACGATGCCGGCGTCCATGCCTTTCCAGAGTCCTCCGGTCGAGAACAGCTTGATCGGCTGCACCACGGCAGCGTCGTACAACTCGTCAATGTAGTACTTGTTCGAGAGCAGCCCGTACGGCCCGGCCATGCTGCGCGCCAGACGGTCGGCCGCGGGACGGTTCCTCAACCAGAAATAGGCCGCGATGCCAATCCCCGCGAGGGCAATGCCGCTCGAGATCGCCATGAGCAAGAGCTCCGCCGACCCGTGATTTTCGTCGCCGCCGCCCTGATCCGCCGAGCGGGTCTCCTGGGGTGAGGCTGTCTGAATCGGCTGCGCGCCACGGTCGGCGACGCGTCCGGCGCCGTTCTGACGTTCCCGAGCCGCCTCCGACACCTCGAAGCTCGGCTCGAGGAAGCGCTCGATGCGGTTCACACCGCCGAGCGCGTGCGGCACACCCACGTAGCCGGCGAAAATGGACCCGATCGCCAGCACGATGAGCGGAATGGCCATCGACGGGGGCGCGTCGTGGACGTGATGGTGCGCGCCGGGCCCGTGCGAATCGGCGCCGTGTGCCCGCGCCGCAGCCGGCGCCGCATGGTGTGCGGCCGGTTCCTCCTCCTCCGGGTGGGCGGGTGCCGCGGGGGCATCGTGCCGCCGGACCCCGTGGAACGCCAGGAACACCAGGCGGAACATGTAGATCGCCGTCAGGAGCGATGTCACGGCGCCGATCGCCCACAGCAGCACGTGGCCCGAGTTGCTGGCGGTGAACGTGCGATAGAGGATTTCGTCCTTGCTGAAGAACCCGGCCAGCAGCGGGACGCCTGCAATCGCGAGCGCGCCGATCAGGAACGTCCAGTACGTGATGGGCAGGTCCTTCTTCAGGCCACCCATGTTCCGCAGATCCTGCTCACCGGCCAGGGCGTGGATGACGGCGCCAGATCCGAGAAACAGCAGCGCCTTGAAGAACGCGTGCGTGTAGAGGTGGAAAATGCCCGCCGCGAATGCCCCGACTCCCATCGCCAGAAACATGTAGCCAAGCTGCGATACCGTCGAGTACGCGAGCACGCGCTTGATGTCGTTCTGCACCAGACCGATGGTCCCGGCGAAAAGCGCCGTCGCGGCCCCAATGCCCGCCACCACGGCGAGCGTCGTCGGGGCGTGGGAGAACAGCACGGCATTGCGCCCGATCATGTACACGCCAGCCGTGACCATCGTCGCCGCATGGATGAGGGCCGAGACCGGCGTCGGACCCTCCATGGCGTCCGGCAGCCAGACGTACAACGGAATCTGCGCCGACTTGCCCGTCGCACCCAGGAACAGGAGCAGGGTTGCGATCGTGATCACGCCGAACACGCCGTGCTCCACCGCGCGGGCGTCGGCAGCGGCGGCAACCTGCTGAAAGTCCAGCGTGCCGAAGGTCGCGAAGACGAGGAGCATTCCCAGGATGAAGCCGAAGTCGCCGATGCGGTTCACGATGAACGCCTTCTTGCCGGCGTCCGCGGCGGACTTCTTCCTGAACCAGAATCCAATCAGCAGGTACGAGCAGAGCCCGACCCCTTCCCAGCCGACGAACATGACTGGAAAGTTCGCGCCGAGGACCAGCACGAGCATGAACGCGGCAAACAGGTTCAGGTACGAGAAGTAGCGCGCGAACTCGGCGTCGGACTCGTCGTGCATGTAGCGGGTCGAGTAGATGTGGATGAGCGATCCGATACCGGTGATCACGAGAATCATCACCGACGACAGGTGGTCGAGGCGCAGGGAAAAGGGCACCTGCAGAGTGCCTGACGCAAACCAGGTGAACACATCCTGCTGCAGGGCGCCGTCAGCGCTGCGCATCATCGAGAGGACCGACAGCACTGCGACAGTGAACGCGCCAACCATCGCCGCGCAGGCGACGCCGCCCGACACCGACTTTGGCAGCCGGCGCCCGAAACACGCATTCACCAGGAAACCGGCGAGCGGGAAGAGCGGGATCAGTAAGAGCATGCCTACCATTTCAGCGACGTGAAGGCGTCCGGATTCAGCGTCTCGCGGTGCCTGAAGAGCGAAATGACCAGCGCGAGGCCGACCGCGGCTTCCGCGGCGGCGACGGTCATGACAAAGAACGTGATGATCTGGCCGTCCACGTTCCCGCGGTACCGTCCGACAGCGACGAACGTCAGGTTGACGGCGTTCAACATGATCTCAATCGAGAGCAGCACCGTAATGAGGTTGCGGCGCACGAACACGCCCGCGGTGCCGATCGCGAACAGCAGGCCCGACAGGATGAGGTAGTGGTTCAAGCCGATCATCTCAGGGTTGTTCCTTCCGGGCCAGGACGACCGCGCCCACCATGGCGACCAGAATCAGGACCGACGTGGCTTCGAATGCGAAGGCGTGCCGCGTGAACAGTTCGCCGCCGATGCCCGCGACCGAACTGACCGACGGCGCCGACGGCCCCTCCGAGAACCCGGCCCCCGCCATTCGCGACATCGCCCAGACCACTTCGACGCCCAGGACGACGGACAGGAGGACCCCCATGCGCATCCCCGTCGGACCGAGCAGCGCGGACGCGGTCCGCTGCACGGGATCCTCCCGCGGGATATTCAGCAGCATGACGACGAACAGAAACAGCACCATGATGGCGCCGGCGTAGATGATGATCTGCGTCACTGCGGTGAACGGCGCATCGAGCAGCACGTAGAGCCCGGCGAGCGCCCCGAACGACGTAATCAGCAGCATCACGCTGTGCATCGGGTTCCCCTGCGCCACCACGAACAGCGACGCCAGGACCGCGATCGCGCCGAAGATGTAGAAAACCGCGACATCCATAAGTTACGTTCCGCCTGAAACGTGCGACGTGCTACGTGCTACGTGCCACCCGGCTGCGTTGCACGTGGCACGTTGCACGTGGCACGTCATCCTATCCAGAGCACCATTGCCGCCGTGACGAACAGATTGACGACCGCCGCCGGGAGCAGGAACTTCCACCCGAATTCCATCAGCTGGTCGTACCGGTAGCGCGGCAGCGTCCACCGCATCCAGACGTAGAAGAACAGGATCAGGAACACCTTCACGAGGAACCAGACCCACCCGAGCCAGTCCGGGAGGAACGGACCGAGCCATCCACCCAGGTAGAGGCTCGTGGCGACCGCCGAGACCGTGACCATGTTCACGTATTCCGCGAGGAAGAACATCGCGAAGCTCATCGAGCTGTACTCGGTGTGGTAGCCCGCCACGAGCTCCTGTTCGGCCTCCGGGAAATCGAACGGCGCCCGGTTCGTCTCGGCGACGCCCGCCGTGAGGAAAATCAGGAAACCGAAGAACTGGGGAATGATGTACCAGCGGGGGATGACGCCAAACCACGTGCCCGACTGGTGGAGCACGATTTCCCGGAGCGAGAGCGAGCCGGCCATCATGATGACCGCCGCCAGCGCCAGCCCGTACGACAGCTCGTAGCTGATCATCTGCGCCGAGGATCGGAGCCCCCCGAGCAGCGAGTACTTGCTGTTCGAGGCCCAGCCCGCGAGCACGATGCCGTAGATGCCCATCGACGTGATCGCGAAGACGACCAGCACCGCGACGTTCACGTCCGTAATCTGCAGCGGGATCGGCTCGTCGAGCAGGCCGAACAAGGTCGTCTGCGTCCCGAAGGGGACGACCGAAAACGCGGCAAACGCCGCTGTCGTCGACACCAGCGGCGCGAGCGCGAAGAGAAAGGCGTCGGCGGCCTTCGGTCGGAGCTGCTCCTTGAAGAGCAGCTTGATGACATCCGCGAACGGCTGCAGCGATCCTTCGTACCCGACCCGGTTCGGCCCGTGGCGATCCTGGATGTACGCGCAGACCTTTCGCTCCAGCCACACCATGAAGGCGGCCGAGAGGACGAGCATGTTGAAGATGACGAAAATCAGCCCGAGCTGCGCGAGGATCGTCGCGGACGGGAGATAGCGCATCATCAGTGCGCTCCCACGGGCGTCTTCGAGGCCCGCCAGTCAGCCGGAAGCGTGCATCGCCCCTCGCGGACGTGCGCCTCGAACTCCGCGCGGAAATGCTTGACCGTCGTGAGCGCGGGCGTCGCGGCGGCATCGCCGAAGGCGCAGAGCGTCTTGCCCGCGATGTTCCCCCCGACGCTGACGAGAAGGTCGATGTCGCGCATCTCGCCCTCGCCGTTCTCGAGGCGGGTCAGAATCTTCAGCAGCCAGTCGCCGCCTTCGCGGCACGGCGTGCACTTGCCGCATGACTCGTGCTTGTAGAAGTGCAGCAGGTTGCGCGCGACCCACACCATGCAGGTCGTCTCGTCCATGACGATGATCCCGGCGGAGCCCAGCATCGACCCGGCCTTCGCCACGTCGTCGAAGCTCGCCGGGATGTCGAGTTGTTCGGGGAGCAGAATCGGAACCGAGGAGCCCCCCGGGATCACCGCCTTCAGCTTGTGCCCGTCGCGGAGGCCGCCGGCGTGGTCGAAAATCAGCTCGCGCAGCGTGGTCTTCATCGTCGCTTCGAACACACCGGGCTTCTTGACGTGGCCGCTCACGCAGAACAGCTTGGGACCGCCGTTCTTCTCGGGTCCGAGCGAGGTGAACCACGCCGCCCCGTTCGTCAGAATGGCCGGCAGGTTACAGAGGGTCTCGACGTTGTTGACCGCCGTGGGGGCATTGTAGAGACCGGCGACAGCGGGGAACGGCGGTTTGATCCGGGGCTGCGCGCGCTTCCCTTCGAGCGATTCAATGAGCGCCGTCTCTTCGCCCGCCTCGTACGCGCCGGCGCCGCGATGGATCACGATGTCGCAGTCGAACCCGGAGCCCATGATGTTCTTGCCGACGTACCCCTGCGCGTACGCCTTCGCGAGCTCCGCCTCCATGATCTTCTGGACGTGGTAGAACTCGCCGCGAATGTAGATGTACGCCACTTTCGCGCCGATTGCCCAGCATCCGATGAGGCAGCCTTCGAAGAGAAGGTGCGGATTGCGCTCCATCAGCAGATGGTCTTTGAAGGTGCCGGGCTCGCTCTCGTCTGCGTTGCAGCAGATGTACTTGGGCTTCGGCGTGTCCTTGAGGACGAACTGCCACTTCAGGCCGGTTGGGAACCCGGCACCCCCGCGCCCGCGCAGGCCCGACGCCTTGACGGCTTCGATCACGTCGTTGGGCGCCATGCCGAGCGCCTTCTTCAGCCCGTCGTATCCCTGGTGCTTCAGGAAGAAATCGAGCGTGTAACTGTTCGGCTCGCGGACGTATCTGGTGAGAATCGGTTCCATCATTCGTTCCTCCGCCTGAAGGCGGAAGCCACATTTGTCGTCGCGCGCACCCTCGGCTGCGCGTCGTCGCGGGGCTGAAGCCCCGCGCTACGATTTTTCCAGCTTCAGATGGCAGCCGTTGAAGGCCGCCACGCCCCTGGCGCGGATGTCGTCGACGAGCCGCCCCGCATCCTGCGGCCGCACCCGTTCGTGCCAGTGCTCGTTGTTGACCATGACGATTGGCGCCCGGTCGCAGGCGCCCAGACACTCGAATTCGAGCAGCGTGAACATGCCCGAGGGATCCGTCTCGCCGACTTTGATCCCGAGCTTCTCGGACAGCGCCTCGGTGACGCGCTCCGCACCGGCCAGCGCGCACGACAACGTGCGGCAGACCTGCAGCACGTACTTGCCGACGCGCTCCCGGAAGAACATGACGTAATACGTGGCGACGTCCTCGACCTCGGCGGGCGTCATCTCCAGGATCCCTGCGACGTGGCGCATGCCGTTCGCCGTCAGGTATCCCTCCTGCTCCTGCACGAGATACAGCGCTGCCAGAACCGCCGACCGTTTCTGATCCGGTGGGTACTTCGTCAGCAGATCGTCGAGGGCGGCCCGGCGCTCCGGCGTGAACGTGAACGCCTTCCCCTCGTCGAGCCGGGTGCGCTCCGAACGGTGGAAATGATCCCGGTCGTACACCATCAAGGGATGGAAGCTCATCGATCGACATCTCCCATCACGACGTCCGTCGACCCGATCACGGCGATGACGTCGGCGATCATGCCGCCTGTGATCGCCTTCGGCAGCGCCTGGCAGGCATAAAAGGACGGCGCTCTCAGCTTGATGCGATACGGACGGTTGGTTCCGTCGGACACGACGCTGAATCCGTGTTCGCCCCGCGGCCCCTCGACGGGGACGTAGGATTCGCCCGCCGGCACCGTGAAGCCTTGCGAGTAGATGAGGAAGTGCTGGATGAGCCCCTCCATCTCCGTGTAAACCTTGTCCTTGGGCGGTGGGACGATGCGGTAATCCTGGATGTCGTAAATACCGCGGGGACTGATGCGCGCGAGCGCCTGCTGCGCAATCCGCGTGCTCTGGCGCATCTCTTCGACCCGGACGAGATACCGGTCGTAGACGTCACCGTCGGTGCCGGTCGGCACGTTGAAATCGTACGTCTCGTAGCCGAGATACGGGAACGTCTTTCGCACGTCGTACGCGATCCCTGCGGCACGCGCCATCGGCCCCACCAGCCCGTATCCGATGGCGGTGTCCTTGTCGATGATGCCGACGTTCCTCGTCCGTTTCAGCCAGATTTGGTTCTGCGTGAGAAGGTCTTCGTATTCGTTCAGCTTGCTCGGGAACGCGTCGAGGAACTTCTTGACCGCCTCGTGGAACCCGGTCGGCAGGTCTTCGCGCAGGCCGCCGATCCGGACGTAGCTCGGGAACATGCGGAAGCCGGCCAGCATCTCGTTGATGTTCAGCAGCTGCTCCCGCTCGCGAAAGCAGTACATCATCACCGAGACCGCGCCGATCTCCAGGCCGTGGGTGCCGAGCCACACGAGGTGGCTGTTGATCCGCTGCAGCTCCGCGATGAGCACACGGATGTTCCGCACGCGTTCGGGCACTTCGACGTTCAGCAGGCGCTCGACCGACAGGCAGAAGGCGATGCTGTTCGACTGCGCCCCGAGGTAATCCATCCGCTCCACGAGCGGAATGACCTGCTGCCACTTCTTCTGCTCGGCCGTTTTTTCGATCCCGGTATGCAGATAGCCGATCGTGGTGTCGGCGCCGACGACGGTCTCGCCCGAGAGCTCCAGGACGATCCGCAGCACGCCGTGCGTACTGGGATGCTGCGGGCCCATGTTGACCGTCATGATCTCGCTGCGCAGTTCAGGGGTCGCGGTAGACATCAGCGTTCGGCTCTCAGCAAACAGTTCTCAGTTCCCGGTTCCCAAACATCGTTCCGGGTCCGCAGCCTGCAGTCGACAGCGGCTCACCGCGCCGTCTCGACCAGCGCACAGATCGCATGGATCACCGTCATGTGCGCTTCCTGCACCCGCGCCGTCGACGCGTCCGGCACGTTGATGTGGATGCCGGCGGCGGCGCCGAGCGGCCCTCCGTCTCTCCCCGTCAACGCGACCGTCTCGAGGCCCGCGGTCCTTGCCCCTTCGATCCCGCGCAGCACGTTCGCCGAGGTGCCGCTCGTAGAAATCCCGAACGCGACATCGCCCCGACGGCCGAGCGCCTCAATCTGGCGGGCGAACACCCGGTCGTACCCGAAATCGTTCGCGGCGGCTGTCAGCACGCTCGTGTCGGTCGAGAGCGCCAGTGCCGGAAACGCCTCGCGGTGCCGCTCGAACCGGACGACCAGTTCGGTCGCAAAGTGCTGCGCGTCCGCCGCACTGCCGCCGTTGCCGAAAATCAGGAGCTTCCCGCCCCCCGCAATCGCCGCCCGGATCGCGGCCGCGGCCCTGACAATCGGCCCATGGTCGAGATCCCGCATGCGCTCGTGCACCGCGATTGCGCTTTCGAACACCGCCCGGACGACGGCGGCCTCGTCCAAAGCCGCCCCACGCGTCACCGCCGGCACGCGCCGCTCCGCACGCTCAATCGTCCTGCGCCTGATCTCTTGTCGCCTGGACGCTGGCGACGAACTGCTCCTGCGTCACCTGCAGCGGTTCATACGTCTTGACCGGCATCTTGATCTGCACCGGATAGTCCTTCCGGAGCGGAAACCCCTCCCAGTCGTCAGGCATGAGGATCCGGCGGAGGTCCGGGTGGTCGCTGAAGTGGATGCCGAACAGATCGTACGCTTCCCGCTCCGGCCAGGCGGCTGCGGGCCAGACACTCGAGACCGAAGGCACGAGCACGCCCGGCGCGTCGGGGACGCGGACCTTCACGCGCAGCCGGCGAGGGGTCGCGCCGAATCCGCCGACGCCGAGGCTTGCCATGAGGTACACGATTTCGAAGCGCGGTTCGCGGGGCAGATAGTCAACCGGCAGCAGATCGACGAGCAGCGCGAAGCGGAGCTCCGGCGTATCCCGCAGCGCGAAACACGTTTCGACGAGGTGCTCGAGCGGCACCTGGATCGTGGACATGCCGTCCCCGGTCTCGAGACTCTCGAGTCGGACCCCGGGCAGGGCGCGCGAAAGAATCTCGACGATGGAAGCGGCGTCGCTCACACGAAAACCTTTGTCCGGTCGATTTTCTTCTGGAGCTGGACGATGCCGTAGATGAGCGACTCCGGGCGGGGCGGACAGCCGGGCACGAAGACGTCAACGGGCACGACCTGGTCAACGCCCTGGACGATCGCGTAATTGTCGAAGACGCCGCCGACCGAGGCGCAGGCGCCCATCGAAATCACGTACTTGGGCTCGGGCATCTGGTCGTAGATGCGGCGCAGCACGGGCGCCATCTTCCGCGACAGCCGGCCCGCGACGATCATCAGATCGGACTGGCGCGGAGAGCCGCGGAAGACCTCGGCGCCGAACCGGGCGATGTCGTACCGCGAGGCGCTCATGGCCATCATCTCGATCGCGCAGCACGCGAGGCCGAACGTGACCGGCCAGATCGACGACCGCCGGGCCCAGTTGACCATCTTGTCAACCGTCGTGAGCAGGACGGGAATATCAGGATCGTAGTCAGACATAACGTCTCAAAAAACGTGCTACGTGCTACGTGCTACGTGCTACACACCCTGGCACCTTTGCACTTTGGCACCCTTGGCACCCTTGGCACCCTGTTTACGCCCTATGCCCCCAGTCGAGCACTCCTTTGCGCCAGACGTACACATATCCCGCGAGCATGATCAGGAAGAACAGGAACAACTGCACCAGCCCGGGCCACCCGAGCCGCCGAAGCGCCATGGAGAAGGGGTAAAGGAAAGCCACTTCGATGTCGAAGAGCAGGAAGATCATCGCGACGAGGTAGAACTTCACGGGATGGCGTTCGCGGGCGTCGCCGACCGGCGGCATGCCGCACTCGTACGGCGCTTCCTTCTCGGGACTCGGCTTGCGGGGCGCCAGCAGGTGCGCGCCGAGGACGTTCACGCCGCCGAACCCCGCGCCGAGCACGAGCATCAGAAGGATCGGAAGCCAGCCGTGCATGCGTGCGTCACTCCGCTTGTGAATCTTTTCTCAAGGCCCGGCCGAAAAAAGCGCGTCGGAAGACCCGACGCGTTGCACGGGCGAAAGCCGCCTCTTTCGGGGCCGCTTCAACCTCCGAATGCTATCACACGCAATTGGCACTCAGGATCAGGGATCCGGGATCAGGGACTCGGGCACGGAAGCTGATCCTGAACCGGAAGCTTGGAGCGACACCCGCAAGCTGACAGTTGAGAAGCCGGAAGCCGGAAGCCGGAAGCTGAAAGGTGGAAGCGGGAAGCGGGGAATCCAATCCGATCCCCGCGTGTCACAATGCTGCGATGCGCGTCGCATGGTTCAGTCCGATGCCGCCCGTCCCGTCCGGCATCGCCCGCTGCAGCGCCGATCTGGTCTCGGCCCTGTCCTCCGTGCACGAGATTGACGTGTATGTGGATGAGCCGGTCGCCCGGATGGCGGCGGCGACTCCCGCCCTGTCGCTCGGAGCGCGATCGGCGCATGAGTTCGTCTGGCGGCACCGCCGCGACCCCTACGAGCTGACCGTCTACCAGCTCGGGAACTCCTCCCATCATGACTTCCTGTGGCCGTATCTCTTCAGGTACCCGGGGCTGACGGTCCTCCATGACGCCCACCTCCACCATGCGCGCGCGGCGACGCTGCTTCGGACCGGGCGGGCGGCCGATTATCGGGCCGAGTTCACCGCCAGCCATCCCGCCGCGGACCCTGAGGCGGCGGAGCTTGCGGTCGCCGGATTCGACAGCTTCCTCTACTATGCCTGGCCGATGACACGCCTCGTGATCGAGCGGTCGCGTCTGACGGCTGTGCATGCGCCAGTGCTCGCGGCTGCGCTCGCCGAAGAACTGCCCGGCGCGACGATCGAAGCGGTCCACCTCGGTCACGGCGAGCTCGTGCCGGACACCGAGGTTGCCGCAGCCACATCGCGCGTCAGGTCGGAACGCGGAATCAGGCAGGATGCGATTGTCTTCGGGGTTTACGGCGGATTGACGCCGGAGAAGCGGCTGCCCCAAGTCCTCAACGCTTTCGAGGCGCTGATTCGATATTCGCCCGACAGCCACCTGCTGCTGGCCGGCGCTCCAGCGGAACATTACGATGTCGCTGCGGACGTGCGGCGGCGCGGACTCGAGTCGCGGGTGACCATCACGGGCTATCTCGAGAGCGAAGCAGAACTGACCGCCTGCATCGCGGCGTGTGATGTCGCCCTCGCGCTCCGGTGGCCGACGGCCCGCGAGATTTCCGGCCCCTGGCTTCGGGCGCTGGGCGCGGGACGCGCCACGATCATCATGGATCTCGAGCATTTGTCGGACGTACCGTCGCTCGATCCGCGGACATGGACGCTCAATGCTGGTCCCGAGTCCTCAGTGCGTCGCGAACGGGCGACGCCGAGCCCACGCCATAGCTCGCCTGACTTGTTCGGGAGCGGAGGTGGGCAAGCCCCGGTCTCCGATTTGCCAATCCCGGGCCAGGAGCCGCGAGTCCCGAGTCCCGTGTGCGTCGCAATAGACGTGATGGACGAGGACCATTCGCTGCAGCTGGCGATGCGCCGGCTGTCCGTTGATCCGGACCTGCGCCGCGCACTCGGCGCCGCGGGGCGCGCGTACTGGCGGCGCGAGCACTCGCCGGAGCGCATGGTGGCCGACTACCTGGCACTCCTTCCCAGGGCCGCGGCGAAGCCGGCACCTGATCCGGTCCTTCCTTCGCATCTGATCAACGGCGGCGACCATCGGTTGCATCTGTTGCTGGCTGACGTTGGAGTCGGCCGCCCCTGGGATAAACTTTGACGATACGACTGAACGGGGACCCCTACGAGATTGAGGGCCCCCTCACCATCGCAACTCTGCTTGCGCATCTGAAGATCGATCCGCGCCTGGTCGCCGTCGAGCACAACATCGAAGTCGTCAAGCGGCATCGCTACGAGACCACGATGGTGAATGAGGGGGACGAGGTCGAGATCGTGAATTTCGTTGGCGGGGGCTGATCGCGCAGCCGTCGTCGTTGTACGTAGCGCGGAGCTTTAGCTCCGCGTGCCATCGGCGTCCGTCGCGCGGAGCTTCAGCTCCGCGTCGGCCAGAACCTGGAAAGACAACCATGAACTCCGATCCGCTCGTCATCGCTGGCCGCACATTCGGGTCCCGCCTGGTCGTGGGCACGGGAAAGTACCCGTCGCATGCCGTCATGGCTGACGCGCACGTCGCGTCTGGCGCAGACATGGTCACCGTGGCGGTCCGGCGGGTGAACCTGACCGATCGTTCGAAGGAATCGCTGCTCGACTACATCGACCGTGACCGCATTTTCATCCTGCCGAACACGGCCGGCTGTTACACGGCGGAAGACGCGATCCGCACGGCGCGGCTCGGGCGCGAGGTCGGCCTCTCGAACTGGGTCAAGCTCGAGGTCATCGGCGACGAGCAGACGCTGTTCCCCGACAACATCGCGCTGCTCGAAGCCACGCGCGTCCTGGTCCGGGAAGGCTTCGTCGTCCTGCCCTACACGAACGACGATCCGGTCATCTGCCGCAAGCTCGAGGAGGCCGGGGCGGCAGCGGTGATGCCGCTCGGGGCGCCGATTGGATCGGGACTCGGGATTCAGAATCCGAACAACATCCGGATCATCAAGGCGCAGGCACGCGTGCCGGTCATCGTGGACGCGGGCGTGGGAACGGCGTCTGACGCGGCGATTGCGATGGAACTCGGCGCGGACGGGGTCCTGATGAACACTGCCATTGCCCTCGCGACAGACCCTGTCGCGATGGCGACGGCGATGAAGCTCGCGGTGGAAGCCGGCCGACTCGCGTTTCGAGCGGGCCGTATTCCCATGCGCCTGTACGCGTCTCCGAGCAGCCCCGTCGAGGGGCTCGTCACCGCCTCCACCCCATAGATGGGGACACTCAAGGCCTGACGAGGCTTCGTCCAGCAGATGTCCAACCACTCGCACGAGCCGCTCGAGGCGGTGCTCACCCGCCTCAAGAAAGAGAGAGACGAGGCGGATCTCCGCTACAACGAGGCGCTGACCGCGCTCGACCGCGCGCTCGAGCCGCCCGTGCCCCTCCCCTCGCCAGTGCCGGGCATCGACGACTACCAGGTCGGTCCATTGAACGAAGCCTGGAACATCCTCACGGCTCCCCCGGCGGGCGGCGGCGTGAAAGGGCGGATCGCCGGACTCGTCTGGCGCGTTGTCGCGCCGTACTTCCAGCGGCAGCTCACTTTCAATTCACGGCTCGTCGACCACATCAATCGCAGCACGGCGGCCCGGCAGGAGGCATACCGCGCGGCGGACGCCACGGTCGCCGCGCTCCGTGAGCAGCTCGCCACGCTCGCTGCGTTCCAGTCCCGCCTGATGCTGCTGCTGCAGCAGGTGACCGCGTACGTCGACACGCGCGATCGCGAGAGTGCGGGCGGCGCGCTCGTCGTCAACGCCTCGCTGAGCGGGCTGGCGGAGAACATCGCCAAGCGCCTGGAGTCGCTCGCCGCGCGGGAGCAGCGATACGAAGCCCGGGCCCACGCACTTTCGGCGACACAGGACGATCTGCGGACCACGCTGGGCCTCGTCCAGCACGGCTTCATGACTCTCAAGCGGCAGCTCGAGGCGCTCCGAACAACCGCAACGCCCGCAGGCGTGCTGGCGGATGTGGCGGAGTCGCGGGGGCAGGGTCCGGCGAAC
>JBBWZJ010000355.1:0-6284 GCA_039648985.1 Acidobacteriota bacterium
CACCGCCTACCTGCACTCGGTGATGGTGCAGGAGCGCCGCGGCATGCTGCGGGTCTGGAACGTGACTCTCGTCATCGTCACGTTCTTCCTCACGATTTTCGGGACGTTCATGACGCGCTCCGGCATCGTGCAGTCGGTGCACGCCTTCGGCGAGGACCGGGCGCTCGCGCTGCTGTTCACGATCTTCATGATCGCGATCCTGATCTTCAGCTTCGCGCTGGTGATTTACCGGCTGCCGCTGCTGCGGGCCCGGCACGATCTCGATTCCTGGGTATCGCGGGAGGCGGCGTTCCTCGCGAACAACTGGGTCCTGCTGTTCTCGGCCTTTTTCGTGCTCTTCGCCACGATGTTTCCGACTCTCAGCGAAGCCGTGATGCACGAGCGGCTGACCGTCGGACCCGGTTTCTTCAACAAGTGGATGCTGCCGATCGGGCTGATCCTGCTCCTGCTGACCGGCATCGGGCCGCTGCTCGCGTGGCGCAAGTCCACACTCTCGAATCTCGTTCACCAGTTCCTCTGGCCGGCAACCGCGGCCGTCGCAACGGCCGTCGCGTTGTATGTGCTCGGCGTGCGCGTCTGGAGCTCGGGCGCCTGCTTCGCGCTCTGCGCGTTCGTCGTCGGTACGATCGGACAGGAGTTCATCCGCGGTGCGCAAGTGCGCAAAGAGACGACCGGCGCGGACCTGCTGACATCGATGATCGGGCTCGTCAGCCGCTCGCGGCGCCGATACGGCGGGTACATCGTGCACGTCGGGATCGTCCTGATTTTCCTCGGGTTTGCCGGCCAGGGCTTCAAGCAGGAAGAGCAGGTCCTGCTGAAAATCGGGCAGCAGGCCACCGTCGGCGGGTTCACCGTCAGGCACGACGCGCTTCGGGTGACGACCGACGCGCAGAAGCAGATGGTGACGGGGCACGTGTCTGTGACGCGGGGCGGAAAGGCCCTGGGTGAGATGGCGCCCGCGCGCTGGTTCTTCAACAAGCACGAAGAGGAACCGACGACCGAGGTCGCGATCCGGAGAGCGCCGGGGGAGGATCTTTACATCGTGCTCGGCGGCTACGACATCGCGACGCAGAGCGCCACGTACGCCATTACGATCAACCCGCTCGTCAACTGGATCTGGTTCGGCTTCGCCGTGATGGCCTTCGGAACGGGGCTGGCCCTGCTGCCCGAGACGGCATTCGCGTTCGTGACGGCGAAGCTGCCAGCCGGCGCGACGACGACGTCGCTGCTGATGTTCGTGCTGTTGGTGCCGGCGTCGCTGCTGGCGCAGGGCGACACGGTCCAGGCGGTCCCCAGAAGTGCACTCGAACGGCAGCTCGAGGGAGAGATTCTGTGCACCTGCGGGTGCCGCCGGCCACTGAACAATTGCGGGATGCCCAACTGCGACGGTCACGCGAGCCAGACGATCAAGCTTCGTCAGTACCTGCGCGAGGGCAAGGATCACGACGCGGTGATTGCCGCGTTCGTGAAGGACTTCGGCGGTCAGGACATCCTCTCCGCGCCAATCGACAAAGGGTTCAACCGGCTCGCGTGGTTCTTTCCGTACCTGATCGGGGCGACCGGCGCGGCCAGTGTGGCCGTCGTCGCATTTCGGTGGTCGCGCCGCGACGAACGGGCAGCCGCTGCGGAAGCACGGCCGGAGGCCGCCACTCCCGATCTCACGGCGAGACTGGACGATGAGCTCCGCGACCTCGACTGAGGCCGGGTTCCGGCCCTGGCATTTTTTCGTCCTCGCCGCTCTTGCCGCCGCCACCGTCGCGGTGCTGATGTCCCGTCAATCCGCGCCGGAGCACTTGATCCTGCTCAGTCTGACGATTGGCGCCGCCGGCGCCGCGGCTGCGGCGTTCTATCGCATGCTGGCGCCGCTTACGGTGGACGAAGGGACCCTGGGCGAGCAGCGCCGGTCCGAGCGCGCGCGCACCGCCATGGAGCGCGAGAAAGCCCTTGTGCTCCGGTCCATCAAGGAGCTCGAGTTCGACCGTGCCATGGGCAAGGTGTCGCCGCGCGACTTTGACGAGATGGCCGCGAGGCTCAGGGGCCGCGCGATGATGCTCATCAAGCAGGCGGACGAAGGCAGCGTGGGTTATCGCGAGCTCATCGAACGGGAGCTCAGCGCGCGGCTTGTCACGCGCGCCAGGCCCGGCGCCGCCGCGCCGCCGCAGCCTGCCTCCGACATACCACCCTCTGAGGCTCTTTATACGACCGGCGCCAGCGTCGGCAGCCGTCGGGTCGAGGGCGCGCCGGCCGCCCAGTCGTGCGGCGCCTGCGGCACCGGCAACGATCGCGATGCCGCGTTCTGCAAGCGGTGCGGTGCCCGTCTGGAGGCGGTGACCGCATGACGCGCTCGACCCGCCTGCGCACGCCTCTGTTGACGCTCGCGGCGCTTCTTGTCTTCGCGCCGCTGCGCGCAGGCGCGCAACCGTTCGCCGGGGGAGCGCAGATGCCGGACCCCAAACAGATGTCGGGCCGGCCGCTGCCCGTCGCTGACCTGGCGGTCGGGACAGTGACCGTGCGAGTGGTCCGGGGATCGATGGCGAACGTCATCTCCGGCCAGCAAGTCGAGCTCTCCGGGGGACCCTCTCCGTTGACCGCCATCACGAACGAACAGGGACGCGCCGAATTCCCGGGGCTGCGCCCGGGTACGACGGTCCAGGCCACCACGACGGTGGATGGAGAACGACTCGAGTCGCAGCAGTTCACGATTCCTGCATCCGGAGGGATCCGCGTCGCGCTCGTCGCGACGGACCCGGCCATGGAGAAGAGGCCCGCAGAGGACCGCCAGGTCGCGCAGGCACCGGCGGAGAACGGCACCGTCGTGCTCGGCGAGCAGTCACGCTTCGTGGTCGAAATGGGCGAGGAAGCGCTGAACGTGTTCTACATCCTGGAGGTCGTCAACACGGCGCGCGTGCCGGTGCAGCCGAGCGCGCCGCTGGTTTTCGACCTTCCCTCAAAGGCCCAGGGCGCGGGAGTGCTCCAGGGATCCGCGATCCCCGCCACTGTCTCAGGCACACGCGTCACCGTTCCGGGCCCCTTCCCGTCGGGATCCGCGCTCGTCCAGTTCGGCTACTCACTTCCCATCACCGCGGGGACGCTCACACTCGAGCAGAAGCTGCCGGTTGCTCTGGGTCAGTTCAGTCTGATGGCGCAGAAGGTCGGCGACATGGAGGTCCAGTCGCCGCAGATTGCCGAGCACCGGGACATGCCCGTGCAAGGAC
This sequence comes from Acidobacteriota bacterium, assembly GCA_039648985.1. GTDB lineage: Bacteria > Acidobacteriota > Vicinamibacteria > Vicinamibacterales > 2-12-FULL-66-21 > JALZOC01. The sequence goes on from JBBWZJ010000355.1 coordinate 3,216, forward strand.
AGATCTTCATCGTCGGGAAAGGACCTGCCGTGCCGGCGGGCGGGACTATCGCGTTGACTTTCTCAGGACTGCCGCACCAGCCGGTGTGGCCCCGAAACGTCGCGCTGGCGCTCGCAGTGACGATTCTCCTCGGCGGCCTATGGGGCAGCCTCCGCGCCCGGGGGTTGACCGCCGGCGAGGTCGATCGACGCCGCCGGCTGGATGCAAAGCGCGACCGCCTGTTCACCGAGCTCGTCGCGATCGAAGAGCAGCACCGGACGGGCGCGCTGGCGGCGGAACGCTATGCGACCCGGCGCGCCGAGCTCGTCGCGGCACTGGAAAACCTGTACGCGGAGATCGATGACGAAGCGGCCGCGTAGCGTCCGATGACGTCACGCGCAACGGCGGCAGACTTCACAGCGATCACGTTCAGTGACGTCTCGCGGCATTTCGGCCGCCGCCGCGTGCTCAACAAGGTCTCGCTCCGGTGCGATGCCGGGCAGATCGTCGCTCTTCTCGGCCCGAACGGGGCCGGCAAGTCCACGCTGCTGGCGATTGCGGCCACGCTGCTCGCGCCCTCCGCGGGGGAGGTCCGCTACGGGGAGCACAGCGGCAATTCCCTGGGCAACGCGCTTCGCGGCCGCATCGGCGTCCTTGGCCACGACCTGTACGTCTACCCTGAGCTGACGGCCGCCGAGAACCTCGCGTTTTTCGGCAGTCTGTACGCGCTGCCCGATCTCTCGGCGCGCGTCACCGCCGCTCTCGAGCGCGCGGGACTCGCGCATCGCGACGACCCCGTCGGCCGGTTCTCGCGCGGCATGCGGCAGCGCCTGGCGCTCGAGCGCGCACTCCTTCACGAACCAAGGCTCGTTCTGCTCGACGAGCCGTTCACGGGTCTCGACGATGCGGCTACCGATGCGCTTCGCGGACGCCTGCGGGGGCTGCGCGAGTCGGGATGCATCGTTGTTCTTACGACCCATGATCTGGAAACGATCGAAGGACTCGTCGATCGCGCGGTGATCCTGCAGCGCGCCACCCTCAGCGCTGTCGAACCAGGCTCCGGTTCGCTGCGCGCGCGCTACAGGGCGGCATGCGCGGCGGGGGAGTAGCGGTGTTCATCCGAACTGTCTGGCTCGTCGTCCGCAAGGACCTGCTGATCGAGATTCGAAGCCGCGAGATCATCTATACGACCCTGTTCTTCGCGGTCTCCTGCGTGCTGGTATTCGCGTTCGGGTTCGTCAGAGATGGACGGCCGGTGCAGGATGCCGCCGCGGGCATTCTCTGGATTGCGATCGCGTTCTCCGGGACGCTGGCGCTTGGACGGGCGTTCGAACGCGAGCGCCAGAGCGAGACACTCCGCGCGCTGATGATGGCTCCCGTTGCTCGCCCGGCGCTCTACGTCGGAAAGCTCCTGGGTGTCCTGCTGCTCCTGGCTGTCGTCGAAGCGATCATCGTCCCGCTCGTGGCGCTGATGTTCCAGGCGCCGCTCTTCGCGTATCCCCTCGTCACGGCGAGCCTGCTCGCCACCGGCACGATCGGCTTTGCGGCGGTCGGTACGCTGTTCGCCGCCATGCTGGTCCGCGCCCGCAGCCGTGATGTTCTGCTGCCGATCCTCTTGTACCCGATTACAATCCCTGTGATCATCGGCGGCGTCCGGGGCACCGCCGCACTGCTGCAACCGGACGTCGATTTGACGATGGCAACCACGTGGCTTGCCATGCTGGCGTTTTTCGACGTGGTGTTCATCACGCTGGCTCTCTGGACCTTCGAACCGTCGATGACGGAGTAGGAGCGCGCCAGAGCTCGAATCGTTGGCTTCCGGCAGGTTCACAACGTCCCGCGCGGAGGTACGTAGCGCGGAGCTTTAGCTCCGCGTCAGCCAGTGTTAACCGATATGAAGAAGCTGTTTGTACCATGTGCCCTCGTCGTCGCGGCGCTGTTCGCCTATGCGCCTGTCGCGATCGACCGCGCCCCGTACGAATCCACGATGGGCCTCGTGCAGAAGATTTTCTACTTCCATTTCCCGTCGTGGATCGTGATGTTCAGCTCGGCGTTCGTCTGCGGCATCGGGAGCGCAATCCTGCTGTTTTCCGGCAGCAAAGCGGCGGACCGCGTGGCGGCAGCGGCCGCGGAGCTGACGGTCGTGTTCGGATCTATTGGTCTCGTGACAGGACCCCTTTGGGGGCGCAAGGCCTGGGGCGTGTGGTGGCAGTGGGATGCGCGTCTCACCTCCGCGCTCGTGATGTGGCTGATCTTCGTGGCGTACCTCCTGCTGCGAAAATATGGAGGTCCGGGATCCGAGAAGCTGTCGGCCGTGGTCGCGCTCTTCGGGATGGCGAACGTGCCGTTCGTCTACTGGTCCGTCAACATGTGGCGGACCGTGCACCCGAAGACCACGGTGGTGATGACTCTGCAGCGCGAGATGGCGCTGCCGCTCCTGTTGTGCACGCTGGCGTTCGTGGGCTTGTACGTCCTGCTGCTGGCGACGCGCGTCAGACTCGAGAGCCGGCGGGCTGAGCTCGATGCACTGTTTCTCTCGATCGAGGATTGACATGACGACGAAGCGCGCAGGTGAGATGTTCCGTCGATGGGCGGCCATTGCGGTGCTGGCCGCCGGGCTCGCCGCGGCGCCGCCGGTCGTGGCGGCGCAGTCGGCCGCGCAACAGCCCCCAGAGCCGCCCGCCGGGTTCGTGCCCGCAGACAGCCTGCCGAAGCAGGAGCAGCTGCCCGCGGCCCCGCTCGTCATCGGAGCGTATGCGGTCGCCTGGGTCCTGATCTTCGGCTACATGTGGACGATCTGGCAGCGCCTCGGGCGTGTCGAACGCGAACTCGGCGACGTCAGGAAGCGAGTCGACGCAGGCGCACGCCGGTGAACTTCTCGCACATGACGTCGGCGCACTTCATCTTCATTCCCTCAGTGCTGCTCGTCGGTGTCGTCATCGGGTGGATCCTCGGGTCCCGCGCCGCGCAGGACGCATTCGCCTCCGAGCTGAAGCGGCGCGAAGAACGGGCCAAGAAGAAACCGGAGCGCTGAATCAGCTCGCAGCTCTCAGCTCTCAGCTGTCAGCTTTCAGTTTCGAGTTGCCAGTT
>JBBWZJ010000008.1:0-16472 GCA_039648985.1 Acidobacteriota bacterium
TGCGGCGCGGTATCGGGCGAAGGTGCGATCCGTGAGGACAACGGTCTGCGGCACCAGCACACGTTCGAGTGGATGGACACCAATTCCTAGGCTGCGCCCGCTCAGCGCGTCGTACTGCGTCCAGACCTCGTTCAGGCTGTCGAGCTCCTGGGGCACTGTCCGCGAGAGGCCGGCGGCAATCGAGTAGACAGAAATTTCATTCAGGACGATCAGGAGCGCGGCCACCATGAGCGCTTGCCGTATCAACCGGCGCAGCCGGCCGCGCCGGCCCTCGCGCGTCGCGACAGCGACGCGGGCTACCCCGGCTGGGGCGGCAGGTTCGTGAGTGGACGGTACGGGGGGTTGCTCCCTGAGCGTGCGCCGCGTGGCCTCCTCGGCGGCGGTGGGGGCAGGACGATGGGTGCGACGCGTGGCGGCCTCGTCGCTCTCGCGAGCCGGCCAGCCGTCGCGGTGCGCGTGGGTCTCCTCGCCTGCGACGAAGCGCTGCAGCTCCTGCCGGATGTCAGTCGCACTGCCGTACCGATCCGACACGTTCCCGGCCAGGAGCTTCGCGATGACGGCTTCGAGCGCGGCAGGACACCGGCCGTCGAAGAACACGGGAGGACGCCGCGTGCGGATCCGCTGCTCCAGGCGCCGTGTGTCGGGAGCCTGAAACGGCTGGACGCCCCCGACCATCTCGTACAACAGCACGCCGACAGCCCAGAACTCTGCCTGGGCATCGACGTCTCCCGTCTCGATCCGCTCGGGCGACAGGTAAGCGGTGCTGCCGAAATCGTTGCGCGTCACCTTGCGGCTGAGCGACAGCGCCTTCGCGATGCCGAAGTCGAACACCTTGATTTCGTCCCCGCCGAGGACCCGGATGTTCCGGGGCTTGAGGTCCCCGTGCAGCAGCGGCCCCCGCGTCTCCCCGTCCACCATGGTGGTGAAGGCGATCGCCGCGTCGAGGAACTCGCAGAGCTGAATCGCGACGCGCGCGGCCCGCTCGGGCGCGAGCGCGCCGCCGCCGATCACGTCTGACAGGTTCTGGCCGTCCAGGTACTCCATCGCGATGAAGAAGTACTTGTCCTGCGTCCCGTATTCGAACACGGTCGGGACATAGCGGCTGACGCGACAGAACGCCTCCTGAAGCTTCGTGCCGAGGCGCTCCGCCTCGAGGATCTGCCGGCCGTCCTGATCGTCTTCGATCGACACGAGCTTCAGCGCCACACGGCGGTCCGTGCGTGTGTCGATCGCGAGAAACACAGCCGCCATCCCCCCGCTCCCAATCTGCTGGAGGATCTCGTAGGCGCCGACGCGGTGAAACACAGTGGTCATCGTCGATCTCAGCGGCTGGCGGGGCGGGGGTGGGTCACGTGCTGGCCGCGCCCGCCCACGAACCAGTTGTCGCGGACCAGCGCGGCGCGCGCGTCACTCGAGGACGCGAGCATATCGGGGCCGATCCCCACGAAGACGTTGGCCACGAAGGTGGTGCCGCTGTCGGCCTGGAGGTTCCACGAGCTCCGGGGGCCCCCTGCCGAACCATTGCGGATGAATACGTTGTGGGAGATGGTTGCGTTCGACCCTGGCTGCAGAAGGAGGGCGGCGCCGGGATTGTCATGGACGTCGCTGCCGATGAGCCTGACCTGCGACGTCGGATCGACGGCGATGGCGGCTGTCGCAGCGCCCGTAACCTCGATCCCGGATATTGCGAGCTCGGAGCTCTCCACCGTGATGCCTGTGCCGAGCGGGGTCGCCGCGTCCCCCATGACGCGGAACCCCTCGAACGCCGCCCCCGTGACGTCCCGGGCTACGACCGCGGCGTCTCGATCCGAGGCCGCCCCCGGGAGCCGGATCACCGCACCGTGCGGCACGCTGCTGACGAGCCGGACGTCACTCTTCAATGTCAGCGTCTCACGGTACTCCCCGGGCTCGACGACCACCGTCGTCCCCGGCAATGCGCCCAGCAGCGCCGCGCCAATCGACTGTGTCGGCCGGACAACGACACGTCGGTCGTCCGGGCTCTCAGACGCGAGTTCGGATGGCGCCGCGAGACGCGTCGCCGGACCAGACCTGCCTGCGGCAAGCACGATGACCACCGTAAGGAGCGCCAGCAGGGCCACGCGCATGGACTGCTGACGACGCTCTGTCGGCCGGTGCTCGCCTTTCGACGGCACGTCTTCGCTTCCCAACCTCGCCGGTTCGGCGACCGGGGGAGTACTCAGCCTTCTGGTGATCTCCGTGGGGGACGGCTCGCCCGCGGTGAGCGCAAACTGTTCGCCTTCGACGTAAACGACGGTCACGTTGTCTTTGCCACCGGCGTCGTTGGCGGCCCCGATGAGCGCCCGTACGACCTGGTGCGGCTGCCCGGCCCAGCGTGCGACGATCTGGCGGATGGCGTCGGAATCGACGAGATCCGTCAGGCCATCGCTGCAGAGGAGCAGCGCGGCGTCGGGTTCGAAGGGGATTTCCCTGACGTCCACGAAGTCTGGATCGCCGGGTTCATGCGGGTCGGATCCGACGTCTCGATACACTTCGTTGCGACGAGGGTGGTGCATGGCCTCAAGCTCCGACAGCTCGTGCGCATCCTCGCGCTCCCCCACCGGTGAGTGGTCGCGGGTGACCTTCTCCATCCGGCCATGGTGAACCTTGTAGAGCCTCGTGTCCCCGACGTGTCCGACGATGGCGCGCCCATCCTCTACGAGGACAACCGTCAGTACACAGGCCATGCCGTTCCATTCGGGCCGGAGCGACGCGACACGGTGGATTTCGTTGTTCGCGACGGTAATGGCCTCGCGCACCCGCTCGACGGTCGGACCGGTTTCCCGCTCCAGGCGCGACCTGAGCATCGCGATGGCCGTGTCCGCTGCCTTGCCCCCCGCCGCCTGACCGCCAACGCCGTCAACGACCATGAACAGCCGGCGCGCCAGGTCGAAGTGGAACCGATCCTCGTTGACCTCACGCTGCAGGCCGGGATCCGTATCGCCGGCCGCCCTGAGCACGCTCACCATCTCCATGGGCCCACTCACTTCCTGTCGTCGGTCTGGTAAGCCGTCCACGCGTACAACGCCGCCAGCGCGAGGAGGATCACGGGGAAGATCGGCCGGGCCCACTGGAGCGCGGCCATCAGCGGAGCACTCCAAAGTCGAGGAAGACAGTGTCGGCCAGACCTATCTTCGCGGAATCGGGCAACGCCGTCTCGGCGCCGTTTTCGCGTTTCGTACCCTCCACCTCATCGTACCCCCTGGGCACGTGCCGTCCGTTCAGGGTCGTCCCGAGTGAGCTCAGATCCACGAGGTAGAAGCGGCCCGAGGCCGGGTCGCGCCGGATGCGCGCGTGCTCACGCGAGACGTCTGGCGACGAAGCAATCCGGACGTCGACCGGATACGCGATGCCGCCACGCCCGATCGAGACCGAATCCTTCAGCACGTCGTACGCATGGTGCCCGGCGTCGTCGTCATACTCCAGCCTGGCGAGGACCCGCATCGCGGGCGCGGTGTTCTGGGGGTGCACAGTCTGTTCGTGCGTCGTGGTCCGCTGACGCGCGTGAACCGTGGTGATGCGACGCGTGCGCTCGCCGACGCCGAGATGCGGACTGGCCGGCAGCAGGAGCTCGGAATCGATGAGCAGATCGCCTTCGGCCATGTCTCCGTCCGGATCGGCCAGGAACTCCACAGCCCAGTCAGCCGCGGCATTGCTGATCTCGGGGTCCGTCTCGCCACGCCACCGGTCGATCCACCGCCGGAAGCCCCTCCGCCGATTCAGTTTCCCGAGCTCCTCCGCAAGGGCTCGCGTCGTCTGCTCCTGGAGAATGGGGATGATCCCGTCGAGACGGGCGTACTCGTTCGGGTGGAGGTAGACGACGTAGCGGCTGGGCGCCAGGGTGGAGTACTTGAGCGGCTCAAGGTTCTTCCGCATGTTCTCGACGACCGCGTCGATGATGTCGCGGGCAGGCCGCCGTGCGGCCTGTGCGCCGGGGTAGATTGGGACGGGGGTCATACGGCTCCTCGGAGAAGGCCGCGCCTCTCTGGACGGTTCTGCGGCCCGATGGCGATGCAACCCACGCCGAGCACTATGAAACGAACGGCGGATCCAAGTCTTAAAGAAATTCGTAAGGAATCGTTAGGCGCAGACGCGAACCCGTGAGAATCCGATTCGGCCCGTTCACCGTCGACCCCGAGACCCGGCAGCTGCTGCGCGGGGCGGCGGAGTGCCATCTGTCGCCGAAGGCCTTCGATCTGCTATGGATGCTCGTCGAGCGGCGACCGAAGGTCCTCGAAAAGACCGAGCTGCACGCACGCCTCTGGCCTGACACGTTCGTCGTGGACGGCAGCCTGAATGTGCTGGTCGGGCAGATCCGCCAGGCCCTCGGCGATGACGCGCAGCGGCCGCGCTTCCTCCGCACGGTGCACGGGATTGGCTACGCGTTCTGCAGCGATGCTGCGGAGGTGTCGGGGCACGCGTCGGGCGCGCCGTCCACACGCTGCTGGCTCGTCCGAGGCGAAAGGACCTACCGCCTCACCGAGGGCGAGAACATCATCGGGCGCGACCCGGACTCCGCCGTGTGGCTCAACTCGACCAGCGTCTCGCGGCGGCACGCCCGGATCACCGTGGACAGCATCGGACAACGGCTCACGCTCGACGATCTTGGCAGCAGCAACGGCACGTTTGTGGGCAACATCCGAGTGGATGCCGCGGCCGAACTGTCCGACGGCGCCGTCATCAAATTCGGCACGGTCGAGACCAGGCTGCACCTCTGGAATTCCGAGAAGGGGTCCGAGACGAGACGGATTCCGCGCAAGCGCCGGTAGCCGGGACGCAACCCACGGATTCTCTGGTGCGCGGTGGGAGCGGGCGGCCTCCGGCGCTGACGCGTTGCGTTCGAATAGCCGCGCTGCTAGACTCGCCCACCGCCAACCCGAACACCGGAGGACCCATGGCCCGTCACGTCCCTGTGCTGCTTGCCTTCACGATCGCTGCCTCTGCACTCGTCGGCGCCGCTCAAAAGCCGGGCCCCGGGTCCAGCATGGGTGTCGGCATCGTCTTTCTCCCGAACCCCGTTGCGGATTTGGGCGACCAGACACTGACAGATCGAAAGGACACCGACTACGCGGCGCTCGCGCCGGCGTATCACGATGTCGCGCTATCGGCCCTGGACGGCACGGGGTTTCTCGTGGGCAAGTGGGCGCAGGTCGTCAGCGAGACGGGGGACCCGGCGTACTCCGCGTCCAACGACTTCCTGTATCACCGCGACGACGATCGGTTCGAGCAGGTGATGGCGTACTACTGGATTACCCAGGCGCAGGAATACATTCAGAGCCTTGGATTCGGGACGTCGCGGCGCCCGGTCAACATGAAGTCCCAGCGCGTGCGGATCAACCAGTGGGGCCTGGACAACTCGTTCGCCACGGAGCACAAGGACGAGCTCCGCTTCGGCAAGGGAGGCGTGGACGACGCCGAGGACGCGGAAGTCATCCTGCACGAGTACGGCCACGCAATCCATTTTTCTCAGGGCTTCATCTTCGGATCCGAGGAAGCGGGCGCGATAAGCGAGGGATTCGGCGATTACTGGGCTGTGACCGTCAGCACGGTCGTCGCCCCGACCCCCGATCCTGCGTGCGTCGCCGACTGGGACTCGACTTCGTACACGGCCTCAGTTCCGCACTGCTTGAGGCGCGTGGACCGGAACCTCCACTACCCGGCCGATCTGAAGGGGGAGGTTCACCACGACGGGCAGATCTGGTCGCGTGCGCTGTGGGACATCCGGCAGGCGGTCGGCAACGTCAAGGCGGATACGCTCATCCTTGAAGCGCAGTTCGACTTCCCCGGCACGACGATGCGTGAGCTCGCCGCAACGACGGTGTCGGTGGCCAACACGCTTTACGGGCGCACGGTTGCCAGCCAGGTGCGCACCGCGTTCACGAATCGGGGCCTGTTGTAGCGTCCCGCGTGAATGAACGGTCGCGCCGGCGGCGGTGAGAGGCTCTGGCCTCGTTCGATCACCGGCAGCAGACGTCGGCGCGACACGTTCCTCCCACCTGCGCACTGGTCGTCCTCAGTTGCGCCTCGATTCGGATCGTTCAGCGTCATTCGTACCGCAGCGCCACGATCGGGTCCACACGCATCGCGCGCCGGGCCGGAACGTATCCGGCAAGGACCGCCACCGCCGCAAGGCCCACCGCGACAGCCGTCAGCGTCGCGGGATCGTGGGCCGAGACGTCGAACAGCATGTGGCCGACCAGCCGGGCGGCCGCCAGCGCACTCGGGACCCCGAGAACCAGCCCGAAGCCGGTCAGCACGAGAGTCTCGCGCAGCACCATGCGCAGGATCGCTCCGCGCGAAGCACCGAGCGCCAGGCGGATTCCAATCTCATTCGTGCGGCAGGACACTGAATAGGAGATCACGCCGAAAATCCCGGTTGCCGCCAGAAGGAGCGCCATGGCGGCAAAGAGCCCCAGAAGGAACGTGCGGAATTTCGGCTGCGAGAGCGACGCCTCGAGGATGTCCGGCATCGTCGCGACATCGGTAACCGGCAGGTCCTTGTCCAGCGCCTGGACTTGTCGCCGGATCGTGGCGGCGATCGCGTCCGTCCCCAGTGTGCTCCTGACGACGACGTTGGCGCCCCAGAAAGGAGCCTGCGCGAACGGCACGTACATCATGGGTCCGGGTTCCTTCCCGAGGGCGACGTCCCGCACGTCTCCCACGACGCCGACGATCTCGCGCTCCACCATGCCGTCGGGAGGGAATCCGAAGGCGAGCCGCTTGCCGATCGGATCCTGGTTTGGGAAATAGAGCCGCGCCATCGCCCGGCTGATGACGGCGACGCGGCCAGTGGACGCGATGTCGTGTTCGTCGAAGACGCGCCCACCGACCAGGGGAATTTCGAGCACCCGGAAATATTCCGGACTGATCGAGACGTAGCTCGCGGTTCGTGACGTGCCCGCGGACGGCGGCGGACTCCCGACGATGTCGAACGCCAGGTTGATGTTGCCGTCCGCAATGGGTCTGGGCACCGCCACGGCCGAATTCGAAAGTCCTGGCTGCGCGTGGAGTCGCGCCATCAACTCGTCGGCGAACCGGGTCCACTGCTGCGGTGTCGAATACTGGAATCGCGGCAGCGAGATGTCCGCCTTGACGACGTGCTGGACGTCGAAGCCCGGGCTCACGGACAGCAGCTTAGCGAAGCTGCGCAGCACCAGCCCCGCGGAGACCAGGAGCACCATCGCGAGCGCAATTTCCCCCGCCGCGAGGAAGCTCCGCGCGCGTTGACGACCGCGGCTCTCGGTCGCTCGGCCACCGCCCTCCCGAAGGTTCGCGACGAGACCGCCGCCCGCCGAGAAGAGCGCCGGGGCCAGACCGAACGCGCAGCCGGCGGCGAGTGAGAGGACGAGCGCAAAACCGAGGACCCAGTAGTCCACCCGAATCGCATTCACCTGCGGCACCGTCGCCGGGAGCAGTGACGTGAGCACGTGCACGCCCCAGTACGCGAACGCGATTCCAGCCAGCCCTCCGAGGAGTCCGAGCACCGCCGCCTCGCTCAGCAGCTGCCGCACGATCCGGGACCGGCCGGCCCCGAGACTCGTACGAACGGCGATCTCGCGTGCGCGGGACGTGGCGCGGGTAAGGAGCAGGTTCGCGATGTTGGCGCACGCAATCAGCAGGACGAGCCCCACCGCGCCCAGCAGTACGAATAGCGGCGATTTCAGTTCGCCGACGATCATGTCCTGCAGCGGCACCATCTGAATCTGCCATCCGGCGTTCTCAGCCGGATAGTCGCTCGCCAGCCTTGCGCCTATCGCGCCGAGCTCCGCCCGGGCGCGCGCGAGCGTCACGCCGGGCTTCAGACGTCCGGTGACCTGGAGCCAGTGCCCTTTCCGCTGATCGACGAAGCTGCCGAAGAGGGGGTCCTGGAACAGCGGGATCCAGAGCTGCTCGGTCTTGGTCAGGAACGGAAAGCGGAACGACGCGGGCATGATTCCGACGATGGTGAAGGCACGCTTGTCGAGATCGATCGAGCTGCCGATCACCCCTGGATCGGCATTGAAATACCCGCGCCAGAGATCCTCGCTGAGGACGACGACTGGCGCGGCGCCGCGCTTGCCGTCCTCGGCCACGAACGTCCGTCCGGCCAGGGGCTTCTGGCCGAGCAGCGAAAACAACTCCGGCGTGACGACCGAGGTGTTCACGACGGAGGGCTCGCCGCGGCCGGTCAGCGTGAGCTGGTGCTTCTGGCTGCCCGCCATGTCGCTGAAAATCTTGTTGTGCGCCCGCAGCTCTGAGAAGTTCAGGTACGACCACCCGGTGCCGCCGATCCCCTCCTGTGGCTTCGCCTGGAACACATTGAACAGCTGGTCCGCCTGCCCATAAGGCAGCGGCTTCAGCAGCACCGCATAGACCACGCTGAAGATGGCGGTGTTCGCGCCGATGCCGAGCGCGAGGGTGAGAACCGCGACCGCCGTGAAGCCGGGGTTCCTCCGCAGCATGCGCAGGGCGAATCGCGCATCCTGCAGGAACATCTGGATCGCCGGCAGGCCCCGGAGATCGCGGTTGACTTCCTGAAGCTGCGCGACCCCGCCAAGCCGGATGCGGGCGGACCGTGCCGCTGTCTCCGGCGACATTCCGCGCCGGACGTTCTCAGCGGTCAGCATCTCGAGATGCCCCTGGAGCTCCTGCGCGAACTCCCGATCCGCATCATCGCTCGAGACCCAGGCCTGGATGCGCGACGCGACGGTCTTGATGGCTTCGAGCATGGCGCTACCCTCGGTCCGCCAGGCCCAGCACGCGGCCGACGACCGTCGACACCCGCGCCCAGTTCCTGGCATCGGCGTGGAGCTGCGTCCGTCCGGATTTCGTGATGGTGTAGAACCGGGCTTTGCGGTTGTTCTCGGACGTGCCCCACGCGGCCGAGATCCAGCGCTTCTGCGTCAGCCGGACGAGCGAGGCGTAGATGGTCCCCTGGTTGATCTGCAGCGCGTCCTCGCTGATCTGTTCGATCCGGCGCGCGATGCCATAGCCGTGCAGCGGGCCCATCGCATCGAGCGTTTTCAGGACCATCAAATCCAGCGTGCCGCGGATAATCTCCGACCTGTCGTCAGTCATCAGCGTCTCCTGTGGTCTTCGCACAGGAGTGTGCCGAATCCGGCGGGTGCTTGTCAAATCCCCGGCGACGGCGGGACCCGGACGCTCGTGGGAGGCCTGGCCACTGCACGAGCCGTGGCTGTTACAATGCCGGGTGAACGGAGCGCCCGATGTCGTCGTGACCTTGCGGTCCAGGCGCAGCCAGCGCGCGAGACTCGCGCAGAAGCTGCAGCACGGCGTGGTCGGGGCTGCGCTCCTGTCGCAGGGCATTGCGACGCTCGCCGGGGGTCCCGCCGGGATCGAACTGGGGCTGGGTGTCATCGAAGTGGCGACGAGCGTGCTCCTCCTTGGCGCGCTCGCACGGGGCGTCCGGCAGTTGCGCTCCGCGAAACCCGGGCTCCACGCTCATCATGGCGGCATCGACTGGATCGACATCTTCGTCGCCGGTGTGCTCGCCGCCGAGGCCCTCGAGCGGTGGCACACGCATCACCGTATCCCGCGCCCAACCATCCTCCTCATCGTCGTGACGCTCACGGTGGGTCTCGCGCATGGGCGCATCGCATCGTTCGGCGATCGTCGGCGCGCGCTGCGGCTCACCGCGAAAGGCATCTCGATTCCCAGGCGCCCGTTCGGCCGGTTCACACGACGATGGGATCAGGTGCGGACGATTACGATTGGCGCGCGCGAGGCCGTCGTCGAGGCGGTGGACGGCAGGCGGCGGATCGACCTGGCGGATCTCGAGAACGCCCCGGAAGTTGTCGCGGCACTGGAAGACGCGCGCCGCCGCCACGCGCAGCTGGCGGCCAGCCAGACGCGGGACGCGGCAGCGCTCGCGGAACACACGAAGGACGGCTGAGCCCGGTTCACCGGGGGATCCTCTTCCCTCACGCCACAGTGCGCGGCCGGCGTCCTGCAGGCCGCTCGCGAACTGGTAGTTGAGCCGCTTCCGCGACGACTTCCTCACATTGTGGAAGGATGCCGACGCGGACAACCCGATCCTGGTGAACGGCCAGGGCCGAATACGCGGCGCTGCCCTGGCCGACTTCGACGTCGCCTAGCGATTGCCTGGCTTGCGCCCCGGGTTTCCGGGCGTGCCGCCGCGCTCATCGTTCGACAGGTTGTGATGGTTCGAGTTCCCCGGATCGCAACCCTCGGGCCCGTTGCCCACGCCCTGATTGCACCGGGTCTTGACGTGGACCACGGAGCCACCGGCCGGGGCGCACCCGGTGACGGTCGCGGTCGTGAACGTCACCCGTCCCGACGGCAGCGCACTCGTGCCGGAGCCGCCGGCCAGCGCGTCCCCGTGGAAGCTCCCCCCCGTCACGGTGATGTCAGCACCCGCGAGAATCGTGCCGAGAAACCGCGAAGTCGTCAGCGTGGCAGCCTGGGATACCCACCAATAGACATTCGGACACGGCGCGCTCTCCGCGCCGCCGCTCATCACGACCGAGAAGTTGGTGCCAGTCAGCGCGCCCGTGCCGCCGGTGCCGACCTTGAAAATCCACACCGCATCGGCGGGGCCGTCGAGCGTCAACGTGCCGGTCAGCGCGGCCGCCGCCGTGAAGCAGTAGACGCCCGGCGTCAGCGTGACCCCGGCAAGCGTGCCTGTCAGCGTCTGGTCGCACGGCGTGTTGAACTCCAGCGCGTCGTACGCGTGCAAAAAGTCCACGTAAGCGGCGGCGGCAGCCGCATCGCCGTTATGGAGGGTCCCGGTCATGGTGCAACCGGTATTGGTGAAGCCGCCGGCCGTCACGACGCCCACGTCGCCGACGACGGTCGAGCCGGTACATGTCACGGCGTAGCCGGCCAGCGCCGCGAACCCCGACGCCATGCCCAGCGAAGGACCAAGTACCGCCGCACTGGCCGGCAACGGGCTGTAGGCACACACCGCGAACGTGATCACGAAGATCAGCCGCGTCATCAGGCGCATGAGCGAGCACTTTCGAATCATTTGTCGGCTCTCCAAAAAATCAGATATCGGAAGACAGGATCTGAGCCCGCGGCGCCCAGCCGGGGCCGTGGCTCACGAAGCGGAAGCGAGGAAGCGCCGATCGGCGGAATGCGCGAAATGTCTCCGAGCGCGGGTCTGCGGACGATGATAAGTCCGGCAGGGTCTCTCGAGCTGTTCAAAACGGAACAGGTGATGGCGGGTGGGTGACCGCGGTTCCGGCTGACGGGTGCTTGGACGGATGAACGCGCAGCCGGTGAGCTGTTCCAGTCGTCCGTGATGTTCGGCGCGCGCGGGCTACCCGGCGCCCAGCCCCAACAGCCTGACGGCGTTTTCTTTCAGGATCAGCGGCCGGACCTCGTCACGGATGGCAATCGTTTCGAAGTCCGCCAGCCATCTGTCCGGGGTGATGAACGGATAGTCCGTGCCGAAGAGCACCTTGTGCTTCAGCAGCGTGTTCGCGTATTGCACGAGCGTTGGGGAGAAGTACTTCGGCGACCAGCCCGACAGATCGATGTAAACGGTTGGTTTGTGCAGGCACACCGAAATCGCTTCGTCTTGCCAGGGAAATGACGGGTGCGCCAGGATGATCGGCAGCTCCGGAAAATCCACAGCGACATCGTCGATCAGCATGGGGCGTCCGTACTTCAGCCGAACACCCCCGCCACCAGGCATGCCGGTCCCGATGCCGCTGTGTCCGGTGTGGAAGAGCACGGGCAGCCGCGCTTCGGCGAACACCTCGTACAGCGGATAGGCGATCCTGTCGTTCGGCGCGAACTGCTGGAGCGGCGGGTGCAGCTTCAGCCCGCGGATGTAGCCTTCATCCACCAGCCGCCTTGCTTCGCGTATCGCTTCAGGGCCCCGTGTCGGATCGAGGCTCGCAAACGGAATGATCACGTCGGGGTTGGCCCGCGCGAGCTCGATGACCGCGTCATTCGTTGGCTGCACGCGGCCCGTCAGCCGCTCGTCTACCGTGAACAGCACGCACGCCATGCGCCTCGACCGGTAGTGATCGGCCAATGCGGGACCGTCGCGCGCGACGTCCTTGTCGCCGAAGTACTTCATCGCCGCGGCATCCGCGGCATTCGCGCTTTTCGGGGCTTCCAGGTGCACGTGCACGTCAATCGCGGTGAGGCGTGTCGGATCGATCGCGCGGCTCGCGGTCATCGGATTCTCCAGGGTCACATCAGCAGGTCGTCGCCCGGCCCGGCATAGAGCGCATCGACAATGTCGCTGCGATGCGCCAGTATGGCCCGCTGGTTGATCGATCCCTTGTCCGTGATCTCCGCCGCCTCGAACGAGGGTGGCGTGTCGAGCAGCACGGCTCGGAATACGGTCGTGGAGCTGCCCACGGCGATTTCGTTGAACGCGGCCAGACGGTTGGCGAAGGTCTCCCGCACGGACGGGTGGCAGACGACGTCGGCAACGGTCGCCGCTGGATCGACGCCCGCCACCGTGCGACAGGCGATCACGTTCGGAAAGAGGAGTGCGCCCACGCGGTCGCGTTCCTGGCCGGTAATGACCACGTCCTGCGCCAGCCCGCCCAGCGCCGCGAGCAGCCGCGCCCGGAGATCGCCGACCCGCACCCACGTCCCCGTCGAGAGCTTGAAGTCTTCGTTGATGCGGCCGCGAAAGCTGAAGCCGCGCGACAGATCGCCGGGGTCCGCCGGCGCGATCGCATCGCCCATCCGGTAAAAACCCTCGTCGTCGAACGCCGCGCGCGTCAGCTCGTCGTCGGCCCAGTACCCCGGCGTGATGTTCGGACCCCGGAGCCGCGCTTCGAGAATGCCGTCCATGGGCGCGGCTTTCAGCTCCAGGCCTGGCACCGGAACGCCGACGTGCGTTGTCGTCGAGAGCAGCGCGCCCGTGCACAGCGCGAACGGTGCGCTCTCGGTCGCGCCAAGACCGGTGATCCAGGCGACGGGCCGGCCAAGCGTCGCGATCGCCCGCTCCTGCATGCCATCGGCAATCTCCGGCCGGAGACCGGCGGCGGCAAAGAACAACGCCTGGAGCCGGCTGAAGAAACGGCGCTCGAGATCCGGATCGCTGCGCAACTCCGGGAGCAGCAGCTCGAATCCGCGCGGCACGTTGAAGTAGGCGGTCGGCGCGACCTCGCGCAAATTCGCGAGCGTACGCTCCATTCGTCCCGGCAGCGGCCGCCCTTCGTCGATGTACAGGGTGCCGCCGTTGTACAGCGCAATCCCGAAGTTGTGGTTGCCGCCAAACGTATGGTTCCACGGCAGCCAGTCGCACAGGACGGGTGGGGCGTCACCGAGAAACGCGAGCACGGTCCGGAGCTGCTCCTGATTGGCGCACAGCATGCGTTGGGTGTTGATCACACCCTTCGGCCGGCCGGTGGAACCGGATGTGAACAGCACCTTCGCGATTGTCCCGGCGCTGACGCGCGCGTGTGCATCGTCCACGGCGGCCGTTGGTGTCGTGGCCTCCAGCGACTCGAGCGGCGTTGCCGTCATGTCGCTGAGGGGAATGCTCGTGACGATCTCGATATCCCCACGGACCACGTCGCGCAGGGCCGGCTCGAATGCGGGTCCGTCGTCGGCGAAGACCAGACCCGGCCGCATGACTGCACACAGGCGGCCGAGCGCAGTGCGATCCCGGACCTGGAGCGAATACGCGGGGGCGACTGGCGCGTACGGTACGCCGCAGTACATCGCGGCGAGCGCCACCACCGCATGCTCGATGCTGTTGCCGGACAGAATCACAACGGTGCGATCGTGAGACAGACGGCGCGTCAGCAGCGCCTGCGCGACGCTTCGCACGCGCCGGTGGGCGTCGGCGTAGGCCAGGTGGCACCAGGCGCCGTCGGCCGACCGCGCCGCGAGAAATGGCCTGTCTGGCGCCTCGACGGCCCAGTGATTCAGCCTGTCGGTGATTCGCTCCGGATACGGCCCGAGCGCATGTGGCGATCGGGCGCGGATGGTGCCGTCCGCTTCACGTTCGACGATCACGTCGGCGGGCAGGACCCGGGTGTCGCCGGGCCAGTGGCGGAAAGCAGGGGCCATGGCGATTCGCATCTCAGCGGCGATCGAGACCGCGGAATGTACCCCCTTCGCGCGCGAGCCGTTCGAGCAGCGGCGCCGGCATCCAGCGCGAGCCGAATTCGGCGTGAAACGCGCGGATGCGCTCATACACCGTGTTCAGCCCCAGCCGGTCAGCGTAGAACATGGGTCCGCCCCGCCAGGCGGGGAACCCGTAGCCGGTCACGTAGATGGTGTCGATGTCCGACGCTCGGACCACGAGACGATCTTCGATCACCCGCGCCCCTTCGTTGATGAGGGCGTAAAGCGCACGTTCGACAATCTCCGTGTTCGTGAATGTCCGCTGGGGAATGCCGGCCTCGCGCGCCTTGGCGCGAATCATGTCGATCACGACGGGATCCGGCTTCGGTTTGCGGTCATCGCCGTAGACGTACCAGCCCTTCCCCGTCTTCTGCCCAAGCCGGCCGGCCTCGACGAGTGCTGTCTGCACCAGCGGACGCCGTTCGGACGGATCGCTGAAGTGACTGAGCGCCCGCTGGGCCCGGATCGCGACGTCGATCCCCGCCATGTCGTCCACCGCGAAGATGCCCATCGCCATGCCGAACTCGGTAAGGGCCTTGTCCACCTGCTCCGGCGTGGCGCCTTCTTCGACCATGTACTGTGTTTCGTACATGTACGGAAACATCATGCGGTTCCCGACGAACCCGGGGCCATTGCGCACCGTCACGCCGACCTTCCCGATCGCCTTGGCAAACCCCAGCGCAGTGATCAGCGTCGCGGCGGATGTTGCGGTGCCGCGGACGATTTCGAGCAGCCGCATCACGTTGGCAGGGCTGAAGAAGTGCAGACCGATGACGCTCTGCGGCCTCCCCGTGGATGACGCGATCGCATCGATGTCGAGCGTTGACGTGTTGCTGCCGAGCACAGCGCCGGGCGCAGCCACGCGGGCGAGGTCGGCAAACACCCGCTGCTTGAGCGCCATCTCCTCGAACACGGCTTCGATGACGAGGTCCGCGGTCTCGAAGCCTTCGAGGGTGAGCTGAGGGTTGATGCGGCCGATCCGCTCGGTCACCATGTCTGATGTGAAGCGCCCCCGCGACACCGAGGTGGCGTAGTTGCGGCGGATCGCCTCGAGCCCGCGGTCGATTCCGTCCTGCGAGGTGTCCTGCAGCCGGACGTCGAGACCTGCATTGGCGCAGGTCATCGCGATGCCGCTGCCCATCGTGCCTGCCCCGACAATCGCGACGCGCTGGATGGGCGATGGTTTCACGTCCTTCGGCAGGTCGGGAATCCGCGCGACGGCCCGCTCGGCGAAGAAGACGTGGATGAGCGCTTTCGCCGGTTCGGTACGGACAGCGTCGAGAAACAGCGCCGCCTCCCGCTCGCAGCCTGCGGCAAACGGCAGCCGGGTCGCGGCTTCGATCGCCTCGATCGCGAGAAGCGGCGCGGGCTGCTGCGGCTTGACCTTGCGGGCGGCTGCGCGCGCGGCATCGAAGAGCGGCGCATTGACGTCGGGCGTGCCGAGCTTGTCGGCCCGGGCGCTGGTCTTCGGGTGCGGTCCGCCGGCCGCGACGACGCGTTGGGCGAATCTGAGCGCGCCGTCGAGCAGGTCTCCGTCGACGACCTCGTCCACCAGGCCGTGCGCAAGCGCATCGCCCGCCGCTATGGGTTTCGACGTGACCACCATGTCGAGCGCTTTCTGGACCCCCACGAGCCGCGGGAGCCGCTGCGTGCCCTGCGCGCCGGGAATGATGCCAAGCGAGCACTCCGGCAGGCCCAGCTTCGCGCCTGCCGTCGCGACGCGGTAATGTGCCGCCATCGCCAGCTCCAGGCCGCCGCCAAGCGCGGTGCCGTGGATCGCCATCACCACCGGCTTCGCCGACGATTCCACCGTGTCGAGCAGCGGCCGCAAGTCCGGCTTCGGGGCGTCCGGATCCCAGGCGAGCGGTTCGAGCGTCGTGATGTCTGCGCCCGCGACGAACGTGCGCCCCGCACCCAGCACGACGATGCCCGCCACTGCCGGATCGCGGTTTGCAGCATCGAGCGCTGCGATCAATTCCCCGGCGATGCCGGCGTGCAGCGCGTTGACAGGCGGATTGTCGATGAACACGACGCGAGTGGCGCCGCGGGTCTCGGTGCGGACTTGGGAATGTGTCATGTCGTCACGTCAGACGGCGGGATGTGCGAGCGGTTCGCCACGCAACTGCAACCGCTTCGTGCTGATATAAGCTCCTGTCGTTCGGATTGTATACAGCGTTCGCCGTTTTGAGCATCCTCACCGCGCGCACTCGACGGTGGCGCCAACCGGGACGGGATCTCCGTGCGCGCCGCGGACTGCTTCAAAGGCCGGGCACCTGACGCGGAGCGCCGGATCAGAGGAGACGGGATGGCCGTGCGTGACACTACGCTGAACGTCGCGGCCCTGCTCGATTCCGGCCGGTGGACCCTGTATCAGCGATGGCTCGTCGCAC
>JBBWZJ010000039.1:0-2890 GCA_039648985.1 Acidobacteriota bacterium
ACGATCGCCATCGTGCTGATCGTGCTCATCATGCTCGTCTTCTACCGGTTCTCCGGCTTCCTCGCCGTCGCCGGCCTGGCGCTCTACGTCCTGTACACGCTGGCTACCCTCGCCGGCTTCGATGCGGTGCTCACGCTGCCCGGGCTCGCCGGGTTCGTGCTCTCCATCGGCATCGCGGTGGACGCCAACGTGCTCATCTTCGAGCGCATCCGCGAGGAGCTCGACCGGGGCAAGACGGTGCGGACCGCGATCGACGAAGGGTTCTATCACGCCCGCTCGGCGATCATCGACTCGAACGTCACGACCATCCTCACCGCCGCGGTGCTCTACCAGTACGGCAGCGGACCCGTGAAGGGCTTCGCCGTCACCCTCATCGCCGGCATCGTGGCGTCGATGATCACGTCGATGTTCGTCGTTCGGACCTTCTATCTCCTGTGGTTGAACCGCTCGCGCGGCGCCCAGACACTGAGCATCTAGACTCCAATGCTGCGCATCTTCCACGGCACCAACTACGACTTCATCAGGCCCTGGCGCATCGCCGTCGGCATCACGGTCGCGTTCATCGCCATCGGGCTCATCTACCTCGGCATCCACGGCATCAACCGGAGCATCGAGTTCACCGGCGGCACGCTGATGCAGCTCGAGTTCACGCAGCCTCCGAACGTCGGCGACATCCGCGCCACGGTCGACGCCGCGGGTTACCCGAACTCGGAGATCCAGCAGTTCGGCAGCCCGCGCGAGTTCACGGTGCGCGCCGCTGGACACGCGGCGCCGGCGAACGTCGCCGTCGAGAACACCGCGAAGGAGATCCAGGGCGCCCTCGAGCGGAAGTTCGGCGCGGGCAACCTCCGCGTGGTTCGCACCGAGATCGTCGGTCCGCGCGTCGGTGAGGAGCTGACCCGGAACGCCATCATCGCGATCCTGCTGTCGCTCGTGATCACGATGATCTATCTCGCCATCCGCTTCGAGTGGCGCTTCGGCGTCGCCGCCGTCGTCGCCACCGGGCACGACCTTCTCAGCACCCTCGCCTTCCTGGCGATCATGCGGCTGGAGGTCTCGCTCACGGTCATCGCGGCGCTGCTCACCGTGATCGGCTACTCGCTCAACGACACGATCATCATCTTCGATCGCGTGCGCGAGGACCTGAAGAAGAACCGCACGGATTCGCTGTACACCGTGCTCAACAAGGCGATCAACGAGACGCTGCCACGGTCGGTGCTCACGCACGTCACCGTCGCCGCCGCCACCCTCTCGCTGCTTCTCTTCGCCGGCGAGGTGATCCGTCCCTTCTCCTGGATCATGCTCTTCGGCATCGTGACCGGCACCTTCAGCTCCATCTACATCGCCGGCCCGGTGCTCCTGTGGATCGAGCGGCGCTGGCCGCGTGCGCGGACCGACAAGAACCTCGCGTCGCGCGCCGCGGCGAAGGACCCCGTGCGTCCCGAGCCGCGTACGCCGGTGGGCGCGCGCTGAGCCGCCCCTGACGGAGTTCGTCGACAGCCACGTCCATCTCGCCGATCCGGCGTTCGACGCGGACCGGGACGAGGTGATCGAGCGCGCGCGCCTGACCGGGGCGCGCGCGCTCGTCTGCATCGGCGAGTCGCTGGAGACGGCGCGCCGCGCGTGGGAGATCGTCGCGCGCCATCCGGGCTTCGTCTACCACACGGCGGGCGTACACCCGTACGATGCCGCCGGCTTCGATGCCGCGCGTGACGTCGACGGGATCCGTGCCGAGGTGGCCCGCGGCGCCGTGGCGATCGGGGAGTGCGGGCTCGATTATACCTACGAATCCCCGCGCGGCCGGCAGTGCGAGGCCTTCTCGGCCCAGCTCGCGCTCGGCGGGGAGCTCGACAAGCCCGTCGTCGTGCACACCCGCGAGGCCGAGGACGACACCCGCGCCCTCGTCGCTGAAGCCGGGAGGGCCGGCGTGCGCGGCGTGCTGCACTGCTACACCGGCAGCGCCGCCCTGGCGACCGCGGCCCTCGACGTCGGTTGGTACGTCTCGTTCAGCGGCATCGTCACGTTCAGGAAGTGGACGGATGATGCCTTGCTGCGCCTCGTCCCCGACGACCGGCTGCTCGTCGAGTCCGATGCACCCTATCTCGCCCCCGTGCCGCAGCGCGGCAAGCGCAACGAATCGGCATGGGTGAGCTTCACCGTCGCGCGCGTCGCGGCCGCCCGCGGCGTCGAGGCCGCGCCCCTCGGCGCCTGCACCGCCGAGAACGCGCGTCGCCTCTTCGGGCTGGCGTAGCCCCGACCACCCGCTAGACTCCGCCGCGGGGCCGGTGCGCCCCACGCAGCTCACCGTTTCGCCCGAGGAGAATCGCGTTGCCGACGCAGATCGTACACACGGACCAGGCCCCCGCCGCCATCGGGCCCTACTCGCAGGGCGTGATCGCCAACGGCTTCCTGTTCACCGCCGGCCAGATCGCGCTCGACCCCGGATCGGGACAGATCGTCGCCGGGGACGTCGTCGCGCAGACCGAACAGGTCTTCCGCAACCTCGCCGCAATCCTCGGCACCACCGGCGCCAGCTGGACGCATGTCGTCAAGGCGACCGTGTACCTGATGGACATGCGCGATTTCCCCAAGGTGAACGACGTCTACGCGCGCGTGATGGGCGACGCGCGGCCGGCCCGTTCGACCGTTCAGGTCTCGGGGCTGCCGCGCGGCGTGCTCGTGGAGATCGACCTCGTTGCCGTCCTGCCCGCGCGCTGACGCGCGGACCTTCACCACCCACCCGAATCGCATGTCGACGAGCCGAACCCGGGAGGAGCTCTTTCGCTTGACGAGCTTCGCCCGGTGCGCGGGTTGAGCCGCCAAACTGGGTCCGGGTGACCTGGCGCAGGCGCTGAGCGGCGTGCCCTCGCACGCCGACCCCCGGGTGCTG
>JBBWZJ010000044.1:0-3023 GCA_039648985.1 Acidobacteriota bacterium
CGGAACTGCCACACGTGGATCACCACGAAGACGAATACCACCAGGCCCGACCAGATCATGGTGGACGAGGCGACGCTCTTGCGGCTCGTGTGATGCGCCCGCTCCTTCTTCGCGTACCCGATCGGCCGTGCAGCCGTGTTCGAGACGTAATTGGTCACGGCCTTGTAGACGTGCAGGAGAAAGATGGCGAGGAGGCCGATTTCGATTGGCAGCAGCAGCGGATTCGAGATGAGCGCGTGGGAATACGCGTTGAAGGTATCGGGCCCGGCAAAGATCAGCACGTTGCCGGCGACGTGCAGAATCATGTAGACGAACAACCCGATCCCCGTCAGCCCGATGAGCAGTTTGGTGCCGACCGACGAGGAGAACACACGCCCGATAGTCGACATCACATGCACTCCGGATCCACGCAATTGTACTTGCTGCCTTCCGAGCGGCGCAACACGACCCATGCGCACGCTTGATTCATTCCCCCCGGACGGCACATGATTTACGCACCGACAACGTGCTTCGCGCAGGTGTTTTGCGCGTCGGGGTTGTTCGCGTTTCCGGGGCTCGCCTGACCTCGAGGGGTTGAACGGCGCATGAAAATTCACGAATACCAGGCCAAGGCCATCCTCGCGCGGCACGGCGTGCCGGTCCCTTCCGGCGAGGTCGTCGTCAACGCGGCGGACGCGGTGGCCGTCGCGACCCGTCTCGGCGGCGGGATCGTCGTGGTCAAGGCGCAGATTCACGCCGGCGGCCGCGGCAAGGGCGGCGGCGTCAAGGTCGTCAAGGGCCCGGAGGAAGCGGGGAAGGCTGCTGCCGCGATGATGGGGATGCGGCTCGTCACCCACCAGACCGGACCCGCCGGCCAGATCGTGCAGCGGCTGCTCGTGGAGCAGGGGCTGCGGATCAAGCGCGAGCTGTATCTCGGGATCGTGATCGATCGCACGACCGAGCGCCCCGTGCTGATGGTGAGCCCCGACGGCGGCGTCGAGATCGAGAAGGTCGCGGAGGAAACCCCCGAGCGGATCTTCAAGGAATTCATCAATCCGGGAGTCGGGCTGAGTGCGTTCCAGGCGCGGAAGCTCGCCTTCGCGCTCGGCCTCGAAGGGCCGCAGGTCGCACAGGCCGGCAAGGTCATGTCGGCGATTTACAGCGCGTTCGTGGCGACCGACGCCTCGCTCATCGAGATCAATCCCTTGATCATCACCGAGGACGGGAACGTGCTCGCGCTCGACGCCAAGATGACCTTCGACGACAACGCGCTCTTCCGCCACCCGGACTTCAAGGAGCTGCGCGACATCGCGGAGGAGGATCCGCTCGAAGTCGAAGCCTCGAAGTACGCGCTCAACTACATCAAGCTGGACGGCACGATCGGCTGCATGGTCAACGGCGCGGGGCTCGCGATGGCGACGATGGACATCATCAAGCTCGCGGGCGGGGAGCCGGCGAACTTCCTCGACGTCGGCGGCGGCGCGAACGCGGAACAGATTCGGAACGCCTTCAAGATCCTGATGTCCGACACGAGCGTGAAAGCCGTTCTGATCAACATCTTCGGCGGGATCCTGCGGTGCGACGTGCTCGCCGAAGGGGTCATCGCCGCGGTGAAGGAGCTCGGGGTCCCGGTCCCGATCGTGATCAGGATGGAGGGCACCAACGTCGAGCAGGGCAAGCAGATGCTCAACCAGAGCGGCCTCAATTTCGCCACAGCGGACACCATGAGCGAAGCCGCCGACAAAGTGGTGGCCCTCGCACGGTAGCCCCCCGGCAGGTCACTGCTGGCATGTTGCACGTCGCACGTAGCACGTTGCACGTTACGACGTTGCGTTTCGGATAGGACTGATATGGCTGTACTGATTGACAAAACCACGCGGCTCATCGTCCAGGGCCTTGGCCGCGAGGGCACGTTCCATGCGAAGCAGGCCGCCGCGTACGGTACGCAGGTTGTCGGCGGTGTGACCCCCGGCAAGGGGGGCACGACCCACGAAGGATTTCACGTCTTCAACACTGTCGCTGACGCCGTGCGGGAGACCGGCGCCACCGCGAGTGTGATCTTCGTGCCGCCGCCCTTTGCCGCCGACGCGATCATGGAGGCGGCGGATGCCGGCCTGCCGCTCGCCGTCTGCATCACGGAAGGCATTCCGACGCTGGACATGATGCGCGCGCTGACCGTTGTCCGCGCCAGCAAGACGCGGCTCATCGGGCCGAACTGTCCGGGCTTGATCACTGCCGGGCAGGCCAAGGCCGGGATCATTCCGGGACATATCTGCAAGGAAGGCCGCGTCGGGATCGTGTCGAAGAGCGGTACGCTGACGTACGAGGCGATTCACCAACTCACGAAGCTCGGGCTCGGCCAGACGACGTGCATCGGGATTGGCGGCGATCCGCTCATCGGCACGAGCTTCATCGATGCCCTCAGCCTCTTTGGCGGGGATCCGGCGACGGAAGCGGTGGTGATGATCGGCGAGATTGGCGGCAACGCCGAGGAAGATGCCGCAGCCTTCATCGCGCAGCACTTCAAGAAGCCTGTCGTCGGCTTCATCGCGGGACAGACGGCGCCGCCCGGACGGCGCATGGGCCATGCGGGCGCGATCATCTCGGGCGGCAAGGGCACGGCGGCGGAAAAGATGGCCGCGCTCGCTGCGGCGGGCGTCCACGTCGTCAAGAGCCCGGCGGAGCTTGGCGCGGCCGTGAAGACCGCGCTCGGGGCGTAGCCCCCCGGCACGCGCGCCAGGGCCGGGCAGAGCGCCTGGTATTTGCTATAATTTCCTCAGCACCTTTATCCGTCCCATCCGAGCTGCCGCGCCCCCGAAGGACCTGTTGCCTCCGAGTGCGTCGCGGTCCAGGAGGCCGCCACGCAACCCGCAACTCGTCGAATCGTCAACGATTTCAGTATCCAGGTCGCGACCGTGAACGGGTCGGGGAGCCAGACGGCTAACCTCGTCCTGCTCAGGTCGCTATTCGAGATGGGCATCCCGGTGTCCGGCAAGAACATGTTCCCGTCGAACATCGCGGGGCTGCCGACCTGGTACACCATC
>JBBWZJ010000048.1:0-6592 GCA_039648985.1 Acidobacteriota bacterium
GTTCACGCTCGCCGAGTTCACGGGCGGGCTCTTGATGATCGTCCTGATGTGGGGTTTGCTCCGGCTGTTCGTGAGCCGGCGGCTCGAGGGACAGGCTCGCGGGCACGCCGCGCGGGCGGACACCACCCATCACCACCAGACTGCGGGGGAAGGGCAGCTTCCGTGGCGCCAGCGGCTCACCACGGCTTCGGCCTGGTCGGACGTGGCCCACAACTTCCGCGGCGACTGGCGGATGCTGTGGAAGGAGATAACCGTCGGCTTCCTGCTGGCCGGCTTCATCGCCCTGCTCGGGAACGGCTTCTTCAACGGGCTCTTCCTGACGGACGCGCCGACGGCGGTTCAAGTCGTATGGGGCGCCTTCATCGGCCCGGTGATCGCGGTGCTGAGCTTCGTCTGCTCCGTGGGCAACGTTCCCTTGGCGGCTGTCCTGTGGTCCGGCGGGATCAGCTTCGCCGGCGTGATGGCATTCCTCTTCGCCGACCTGATCGTCCTTCCGATCGTGGCGGCGTACCGCAAGTACTACGGCTGGTCGTTCGCGCTGCGAATCACGGCGCTGATGTTCGTGACCATGGTTCTGGCGGCGCTGATCATCGACGTCGTCTTCGACGGCCTCGGCCTGATGCCGGCCAGCCGGCCGAGCACCAAGGACGTGTTCGGGAACGTCGAGGTCGACTACAAGTTCGCGCTGAACCTCTTGGCGACTGCGATCTTCGTGACCCTGTTCGCGTTGACGATCCGCCGCGGCGCGACCGACCCGGAGTGCGGGATGACGGTGGACCGCGCCAAGGCAGTGACGGCCGATCGAGGCGGGCAGAAGTTGTACTTCTGCTCGGACCATTGCCGCGCTCGGTTCGACGCCAAGGCCGACGCGGACCAGGCGACGCTAGGAACGCAGCTTTCCTAAGGCCCGCCGCACGGAGCGCTCGGTCTGAGGTCCGGGCAAGGTGGCGCGAATGCGTCCCGCCTTGTCGACGATGAACGTGGTTGGGAGGCCAACCAGGCGGTAGTTGTCGCCCACCGCCCCGCTCTCGTCGCGAAGGTTCGGGAACCGCCAATGGTGCTGTCTGAGGAATCGGCGGGCGCCGGCAACGCCGTCGTTCCAGTCGACGCCCACTAGCCGCGCCCGTGACTCCAGCGCGCGTGGAAGCCTGGCGATGTCGGCTGCCTCCTTGCGGCAGGGGTCGCACCAGCTCGCCCAGAAGTGGATGACCGCTGAACGCCCCCGCAACGACGAGATGGTTGCGCGAGGGGGAACAAGGACCTGGGCGGGCAGCTTCGGCGCGGGGCGGCCACCGGCGTCGCTCCCGCCGGCCGTCAGCACCTCCACCAGGATGAGCGCGACGACCAGCGCGGCAAGCGTGGCCAGGAGCGCGGGGCGCACCGCTACAGGCCGGCCAGCTGGGGCACGTCCGCGGCCACGTCAGCCGGGCGGAAGTTGGCGGGGTACAGAGTCCGCACCTTGCCACTCGCGCCGATGCCGAAGATCTCGGCGGAGTGCTCGACGGCGTCCGGGCTCTTGGGATCGGCCTTCGAGAGGATGCCCCAGCGCTTCCAGACACGCTCGAGCTGCGGGCGGCCACCGATCAGGTACTCCATCCGGCCGGTCATCTGGTGGGCATGAAGGAAGGCAGAGACGGTCCTTGGGGTATCGCCCTTCGGATCCACCGAGACGGCGATGATCTGCAGCTTCTTGGCCTTCGCCCCAAGGCGCTCCTGGACGGTGTGTAGATGCCCGACGATCAGCGGGCAGACGTCGGGGCAGTGGGTGTAGATGAACGTCACCAGGACGGCCTTGCCGCGATAACCGGCCAAGTCGACTCGACTGCCGAGGTGATCGCTGAGCACGAGGGGCCGTTCGGGGAACGGCGGATTCGCGACCGCACCGTGGAAGCGCGGCGTCGCCGTACTCGAGCTGGACGACTTCGAACCCCCGGACGAGCCGCACCCGGCAGTTGCGACCAGCACCAGCAGTGCAACCAACCCCGCGGGGCGGGTGAGGCCGGCTCGTGGCCCCAGCCGATCAGTAGGTCGTCGTTGCATTGCCACCGCTAGGTATAGACGGCGCCGGCCTGCGACTTCTTCCCGCGGGGCCGCGCACATCCCGCGCGGTACCGTCTTGCCATCAGCGTCGAGACGCACCTGCCTGCACTTCCCGCCGTTCCGCGTCCTGTTCCGGTAGCGCCGGAGCTGGTCCGCCGCGCGCGTCTGCTCGCCCGACTCGGCCTCGCCTGGCACGGAGTCGAGGCCGCGGTAGCCATGGGTGCAGGAGTCGTAGCGGGCTCTGTCGCGCTCGTCGGGTTTGGCGCCGACAGCCTGGTCGAGGCGCTGGCCGGCATCGTGGTCCTGTGGCGCTTCGTCGGTTCGCGAGTCTCGTCTTCCGCGTCCGAACGGCGAGCGCAACAGCTGATCGCTTTTTCGTTCCTCCTGATCGCCGGCTACGTAACCGTGGAGGCCGTGAGGAACCTCGCGGTCGCCGCGCATCCCGATGTGAGCTGGGTTGGCATCGGGCTGTCGGTGGTCACGCTGCTCACGATGCCGCCTCTAGCCCGGGCGAAGGCGCGAGTCGCGCATCAGATCGGGTCCTCGGCGACGGTCAGCGAGAGCCGACAGACGATGCTCTGCGCGTACCTCTCGGCCGCCCTGCTGATCGGCCTCGTCGCTAATGCCGCCGCTGGGTGGTGGTGGGCCGACCCCGTCGTCGCCTTGCTGATCGCGGCGGTTGCCGTCAACGAGGGGCGAGACGCCTGGCGCGGCGAGGCGTGTGATTGCTGCGCTGATCCAGTCGAGCACTAGCGATATCCATTTCTGCTGGTAGGCGCCGACACGGCGACCAGGCGCCTTGCCTTCTCGCCATCATTCGAAGCGTGGGAACTCACGCAGCGCAACGCGCCGCGGCATTGCGGGTCAAGGAGCTGAGAGGGACCTGATGTTGAAGCGGGTCCGCATCGCGCCGCAAGCGCGCCGCGTGGGTGCCGGCGGGGCTACTTCGTTGTGCTAGGCGGGTGACCGCCTAGGGTGGCGCTCCAGTGCATCTCGCCCCCCGTGGTGCATGTGACGCCGGGCTTGACCACCATGTATGTGAGGGTTCCCTTCGACCGCCCCCTGCTCGTGAAGCGCCCCCTCACCTTCAGGGTGTAGCGGCTTGCGCCGGAGCGGGTGGTCTCGGTGATGTGGAAGTGGCCGTTTCTGACCTTCGGCGCCGCGTGGCTGACAAAGCCGCCACCGCCGTAGGGCCCCGCTTGGCGCGGCGTACAGTCGATGAGCTTTAGACGTCCTAGCGTGAACCGCTTTACGCGCCGAGCGCCGCCTCGCGCACGGACGGTGGAGAATCGGGTGTCGACCGGCGCCACGGTCGGGATTCCAAGCTGCGAGTACGTAAACGAGGTCGTACCGCTCCATTTCCCGACCTTCGGTGTAGCCGCGAGGGCGGGGATGCCGACGCAGAGCAGTGCGCTGCCCGCCAGGAGAAGCGGAACTGCGGCTCGCGGCTTTTTCATGAGGTTCATACAGATCGAGAGCACATCCCCACTCAAGGCTGGGCTCCTCGAAGAGAGGAGACCCGGATGCGCTTCGCAGGGTTGCGATTCCAGCGTGGAAGCAGCTCGAGCAGAGGAGGGAGAAGCCTCACGAGTGACACAGCTCAGCGACCTCGCGACCTGTCCCCGGGTGGCCCGGGTCCGGCTTGTAGCCAGAATCCGTCT
Source organism: Acidobacteriota bacterium (assembly GCA_039648985.1). Classification (GTDB taxonomy): domain Bacteria; phylum Acidobacteriota; class Vicinamibacteria; order Vicinamibacterales; family 2-12-FULL-66-21; genus JALZOC01. Next base: position 3,702 of record JBBWZJ010000048.1, read on the forward strand.
TCACGATCACGACCCTGACCGTGTTACCGGAGATCGTCGATCCCTCCTTGCTGATCGAACTGGACACGATCACCGCCATGTACGAGGGAAGCGCTGAGGGCGGATCCGAGCTGTTGCCGGGACGGGCGCTCCAGCGCTCCCCGCACCGGGGCGGCCTACTCGACTCGTTCGCGAAGCCCTTGAACGCGGCGGGCGCCGAGCCAGCGCTTAGAGAGTTCCGCTTCCACCACTGCGCGCCCCAGAAGTACAGGTCGCTCCCCGGCGTGGCGCTCTTGTCCCCCACGACGAACGATCCACCCGCGCCCGAGCGAGCTGTCGCGTAGACGAGGACGGAGGCGGAGTCCTTTGCCGAGAGGTAGAAGGCGTCGCCCGCGAAGCTCGCTGTGACGGTCCCGGGCCCCAGCGGCTGCTTCACCCCCGTGATCGTGCAGCGCGCAGTCCCGCTAGCGTCGCTCACGCCAGTGCAGCTCTGCGCTGCCGCGCCCGAGCCGAGCGTGAAGGTGACCGTGCGGCCCTGAATCGGCGTGCTGCCGTCCTCCTTGAGGACGCCCGACACGTGCGCGTCGCCGCCGTTGAGGATGAGCGTGTCACCGTTGTAGGAGAGGGTCGTCTCCTCCTTGGTGATCGTGAACGGCTTCGAGTCGCTGCTCGCCTTGTATTGAGAGTCGCCCGCGAAGCTGGCCTTGACCGTGTAGTTGCCGGGCTGCTGTCCCACTATCAGGGAGCAGGACGCGCTGCCGCTCGCATTCGTCGTGGCCGTGCAGCTCTGGCTCCCCAAGGTGAACGTGATCGTCTTGCCGGCGACCGGCGCCGGAGAGGAGCCCGAGGTGTCCGCGAGCTTGCCCGAAAGAGTTACCTGGTCGTGATAGTCCGCGGACGTCGGCCCTGTGTAGGTCGTCTTCGTCTCATGCTGCGACGAGGGGGGCGGCCCGCTCGTGAAGCTGCCTGCTTCTAGGAAGACGTTCGAGTCGAGCGAATCATCTGAGGCGTCGGCAATCGCGAGCTTCAGGTGGTTTGTCTGGCCCGCCGTCACCGTGGCCGAGCACGTCAGCACAACCGTCAGCCCGTCCATTTCCGTGTTGATACTTCCGCCACCATCACTGAGGTCGTTGTTCCGGAAGTACTGGGGGTGCTGGGCATTGGTTCCGTACGGGTTGCCGCCGTTGATGGTGTTGACGCCCACGGGCTCGCTCGTACCCGGGACCAGGGCGCAGTTCTTGCCGTTGACGAAGAAGGCAAACGTGTCGTTGAAGTTGCTGTTGGCGAATTCGTTGTACTCGTCCGAGGAGAACACGTACCGGAACTGGACGGTGTTCTCCTTCGGGACGAAGTCGAACTGGAGCACCGCGGCGTCCAGGGTGGCTTTGCCGGATGCGGCATCGAGCTCCGGGTCCCCGGGGGTGCCGTTCGCTGTCGTATTGCTGTCGCACTGGTTCGGCCCTTCCACCCCCTTGCTGCAGTCCGTGGAGGAGGACTTCGTCTGCACCGATCCACTGCCCATCACGATCCCCGAGTCGAAGCCGATCAGGGATCCGCCGTCACCTCCGGAGAAAGTCCCTCCCGCGTTGGGGGCACCCGTGTAGACGACGTTCGAGATGGACACCCCGCTGCCCGCGAGGCTTTGAGCCATGCCCTGAGCAGTCGCACCGCTCGTCATGTCATGCACCACGAGACCGGCCGCCTGGGCCGACGCCGCCCCGGTCAACAAGGGGACCGTCACGAGAGCGGCCACGACAAATCGCCTCAACACCACGGGCATGACACTCCTTTTGTCGGTGCGCGGCGGGTCGCACCACGCGATACGAGGCCAAGCTCTCACGGCCCTCTCGCCAAGTCAAGACGCCGTGCCATCCTGTGGCGGCGGCGCCGGGCCGTACTCCCCAGCTCGTGTAATCAAGAGTTGAGTGAGCTAACTCGCCCTACGTCCATGAGTCGGGGGGCGCACTGAGCAGTTGGTTTGCGCCAAACGCGAATCACCCATAGGTTGGGACCACTCTCGGCAGGGAGGCCGATTGCGTGCATCCTGCCGCCGCCTCCTCGCCGAAAGGACGATCACAATGAAGTTACGGCTTGCTCTGCTCGCTGGAGCCCTCATATCTGTGCTGGCTCTTGCCCCCTCGGCCTTGGCCGTCCCAACCGGGGGATGCACACCGACTGACCTCGTTCGTGACGGTCATCCCCTTACCGCCGCGAACATCGCCCTACCTGCAGAAGTCATTACCGGCCCACAGAACGCGCATGGCTGTGACATCGGCGTGTACGTGAACGTCTCAGATGTTCAGATTCAGAGCGCGGATGTGAACACTGCGCGCTACTTCGGAGTCGCCGTCAACGGCAGCTCGGGGTCCGCGATTATTGACACTAGCGATGTGCATCACATCGGCGACGTTGTAGATGCTCCCAACGTTTTCGGCGGCAGCCAGCATGGCATCGCAGTCGCTTTCCTGAACGGCGCGACTGGAACCATCCGGGACGCCAACATCCACGACTATCAAAAAGGCGGAGTGGTGGCCAATGGAACGGGCACCAGACTTGACACTCTGAGCAGCACAGTCAGGGGTCTCGGCCCAGTTCCCTACATCGCCCAGAATGGCGTGCAGTACAGCGACCACGCCACAGGACTCGTCCGCGACAACCTGATCACCGACCACCAGTACACGGGCTGCAGCAAGCAGCAGTCGCGCACCGGAAGCTGCGTCTACTACGAGTCGATCGGGCTCCTGCTCCTCAATGTTGAGCCGAAGGACATCAAGCGGTCGTTGAACCTCTATAGGGACAACGACAAGAATGAGTTCGTCTGGCCGAGCAGCTCGTACGCGAACGCGTTTCAGTAGCACGAAGGCTATGCGGGGGGGGCGCGACTGTGCCCCCCCCCGGTCGCTCGGACACGG
>JBBWZJ010000111.1:0-16708 GCA_039648985.1 Acidobacteriota bacterium
GAACCGATCGGCACCGCGGTCCGGACGGTCGCCGCGATGGAAGCGGCTGCGCTCAAGGAGATGCCGATCGCTGTCGTGCTGAGATACGGAGCCTTCTATGGCCCGGGCACCTGGTACGCCGAGGGGGGCGATCTCGCCACCCGCATCCGGAAGCGCGGCTACCCGATTGTGGGCGCCGGGAAGGGCATGACGTCGTTCATTCACGTCGACGATGCCGCCGAGGCCGCGTGCGCAGCGCTGAACGCACCCGCGTCCGGTGTTTACAACATCGTCGACGACGAGCCGGCGCCTGCGTCGGTGTGGATGCCGGTGTACGCCGCGGCCATGGGCGCGCCGGCGCCGCTGCGCGTGCCGGCCCTGCTGACACGGCTCGCCCTCGGCAAGCCGCTCACGAAGTGGATCACCTCGATGCGAGGGGCCTCCAACCGGGCGGCGGCCGTACAACTCGGATGGAGGCCGCGTCACTCGACGTGGCGTGAAGGGTTCCGCGCATGACGCCATGGGTGAAAGCCGCGGTCGTCGTCTGTCTGCTCGGCCCGGGCGGCCGTCAGGGGACGGCGACCGCTGTCCATGTCGATGGCGCGCAGATCTTCCGCGACGTCGAGACCCTCGCGGCTGACGACATGGAGGGGCGGCTCGTCGGCAGCCCCGGTGGTCAGAAGGCGCGGGAGTACGTGCTCCGCCGGCTGAAGCAGGCCGGCGTCGCCCCGGCGGGCGATGGTTTCGAACGGCCGTTCGAGTTCACCACCCGGAGCGGCGAACACCGGCACGGCACGAACCTCGTCGGCATCATTCGAGGTACTCGCGATGCCGGCCGCTACATCGTGGTGACGGCGCACTACGATCATATCGGCCTGCGCGGTGGTCAGGTGTTCAACGGCGCGGACGACAACGCGTCCGGCGTCGCTGCCCTGCTCGCCGTCGCCGCGCAGTTCGCTTCCCGCCCCCCCGAGCACCCGCTCCTGATTGCCGCGCTCGACGGCGAAGAAGCCGGACTGCAAGGAGCCAGGGCGCTGATGCGGGATCCCCCGGTGCCGATTTCCGAAATGATCGTCAACGTCAACATGGACATGATCGGGCGCGCCCCCGACAACAGGCTCTTCGCCGTGGGCCTGCATCAGTATCCCTTCCTGCGACCCTACCTCGAATCGGTGGCCCAGCCGCCCGTCGTCCTCGCCTTCGGCCATGACACACCGGGCCACAAGCTCGCGGACCGCGAGCAGGACTGGACCGCGGATTCGGATCACTACGTGTTTCACCAGGCCGGCATCCCCTTCGTCTACTTCGGCGTCGAAGACTTCGATCAGCAGCACAAAGCGACCGACGATTCCGCGACCATCGGCCGCGAGTTCCTGGCCGGTGCGGCCGCTACCATCATCGCGGCGGTCCATGAGTTCGACGCGCACCTCGAGCAGATTGCCGCTGAACGATCCAGGAAATGAGCGTCCGGCGTATGCTGCCAAATGGTGGAGACCTACGCGCCAGGCGACCGGGTTCATGTCGCGTCGCTCGGCTCGGGCGTGGTGCGCGAAGTGCGCAATCGCGGACGTTACGTGGTCGACGTCAAGGGACAATCCGTCATCGTCACTACCGCACAACTGGAACGCGCCGCGTCTCCTCGTCGCGGCCGCGACAAGCAGCCGGCGGCGCTCGACACGCGTGAGCGCAGCGCCGGGTCCGTCGTCACGCTCGACCTGCACGGGTGCACGGCGGCGGATGCCGTCGACGCACTGGACCGCTTCCTCAACGATGCCCTGCTTGCCGGGGCCGTCGAAGCACGGATCATTCACGGCCGCAGCGGCGGGAGGGTGAAGGCGGCGGTGCACGCACGCCTGAAGCAGATCCCGGGTCTCCAGGGGTTCCGGCTGGATCCGCGCAACCCGGGAGTCACCATCGTCCGGCTCTGACCCGTGCCGATCGCGGCTGCGAAGCCGTCGGACGATATACTCAAAGCTTCCCGAATCGAGGAACAAGGATGCAGAGACCCTGGATGGCCATCGTGCTGGCTGCCGCGCTGAACGTGAGCGCCGGCGCCGCGATCGCCGCGGCACAGACGGTGACCGTCATCAACGCTCCGCCGGCTGCCGTCGTCGAAGTCGTGCTGAACGGAGCGACAGTGGCAACCGGTGCGGCCGACTCCGCCGGTGCCGCGACCCTCAACGCGAAGATGAAGGACGCGATCGGCAAAGTCGAGATCGATGCGAACGTCTTCGTGGATTTGTGCGAGAACAGGCGCCGCGTGCTGATCGTCGAGGTGGGCGCGTCGAGCGGAGCGGTCGAGCCGGGGTGCGATCGCCGCCAGATCAGCGGCCTCTACTGGGTGCGCCCCGTCAACACCATCGTCGTGAACCTGGCGGGAACCGCGCCGACCTTGCTGCTGATCAAGGGGGCTTACGCGATCCCGACTCCGGGTCCGGACGGGACGACGGCGACGACCGAGAGCCATCCCCGCGTATGGACGCACGTGCCGAAAGGGCTCGTGCTCTCGGGCAGCGGGGGCCTGTCGAAATTCAGCGACGCCGTCGCGAGCGCCTGCGGGAACGTGACGCCGTGCACCGGGCACGACTCCGGACTGGCCTACTCGGCCGGCGCCGCCTACTGGATCACCAGGTTTCTCGGCGTCGAAGGTACCTACTTCAAGCCCAAGACCGTGAAATCGCAGGGCGGAGACATCTTCACGTTCAACAGCACGCTCGATCCCGACGTCTGGAGTCTTGCCGGCGTGCTCGGGGCGCCGGTGGGACCGGCCAGGATCTACGGCAAAGGCGGCCTCGACTATCACCAGGCCACGTCAACCACCGTGGAAACGATCAACAGTGCGTCGCAGACGCTCGCCTTTCGCACCAAAGGATTCGGGTGGTTGTTCGGCGGCGGCCTCGATGTGTGGGTGAGCTCGCACGTGGGGCTGTTCGCGGAGCTGGATTTCGCCAGGATCAAAGGGGATGCGGAGGGCGGCGGCGAGGCGGTGACGGACGATCACCTGCGCCTGCTCGTCGGCGGGCTGCGGATTCACCTGGGCCGCTAACACCCCGGCGTCACTGCGCGTCGAGCAGTTCGACTTCGAACACGATCGTCGCAAACGGCGGGATGGGGCCGTTGCGCACCGCGCCGTACCCGAGCGACGACGGGATGACGATCCGGCGCACCCCGCCCACCTTCATTCCGCTGACGCCCCGCTCGATGCCGGCGATCACCTGCCCGGCGCCGAGGGTGAAGGTGAGGGAGGAGCCGCCCACCGACGTCTCGAACTGCAGCCCCTTCTGGTCAGGTTTCGCAGAATCGTACAGCCAGCCGGTGTAGTTCGCCGTCAGCGTCTTGCCCGCCACAGCGTCCGCGCCCGTGCCCAGCTGGAGATCCTTCTGGCTGAACGGCGCGCCCGTCTCAGGCGCGGTCGGCGTGGGTCCGCAGCCGTTGGTCGCGATGGCCGACAGCGCGAACGCGACGAGCGGGAGCATCAGGCGAAGCAAGCGGGTATAGCGCACCGCGGCATTGTACAGGACCGCGGGGCGCGGGCGGAAGACGGCTAGCGGCGCGGTGCCGCGAGCCCACCCGCCTTCATCTTCGCCATCACGGCCCCGAGCTGCTGCAGTTCCTCGCGGCTGAAAATCCCCCTTGCGGTGCGGAACATCTCCCCCTCTTCCTCCTTGATGTGGTGCTCGATGTTTTCCTTGAGCACCTTGAATTTCGGCCCCCACTGTTCGTCGCTGCGCGCGAGGCCGTGCAGTTCCTGGACGATCAGGTCCGCGACGTGATGCTCCTGATAGCCTTCGAGAACGATGTCTTTCGCCTGCGGGTGCGACTGCAGGGCGGGATAGAGGACCTTTTCCTCGATCAATTCGTGCGCGTTCAATTCGCGCGTGAGCGTCCGCAGCAGTTCCGTCCGGACCTTCACGCCCCGCTCGGTCGTTTCCTCACCCTGCGCGAGCAGGTCCTCCATCCGGCGATGGTCGGCCTCGAGCAGCTCGATGGCATCCATCGCGTCCGAGCTCCAGGGCATGTTGTCGACGACGGCGGCGACCGCACCTGCGACCACTCCCCGCACGGCGGTGCCGATCGTCGACTGCGTACTCGGTGTTCCGGGACTCGCCTTGCGCCCCGCCGTGCCGCGGCGCCCAGACGTTTTCGGTTTGACGGCAGCCGAGGCGCGTCTGGCTTTGGGCGTGCTCGCGCCGGCACGCTTGGCGGAGGACCGCTTGGCGGAGGAGCGCTTCGCGACGGGCCGCTTGGCGGATGAGCGCTTGGCGGAAGACCGCTTGGACGACGCGCGCGTGCCCGACGTGCGCGCGGTTTTCGGTCTGGACGATCGAGCCGCGCCCCGGGTGGTCTTGGTTCGTGCCCCCCTGCTGGCCGACTGCCCCCCGGCGCGCTTCTTTCCCGATGCTCGCTTTGCCACGTCGTTCCTCCTGTATCGAATCCGCCGCTCCTCCCGTTCGCAGGAGGCTGCATTCACATCATCATGCAAGATGGCCACCATCGCTCGGCCGCAGCGATCCAGGAATCCGTGCAACCGGTGCACGAGCCGCGGCGTGCCGAAGGGTATAATCCGGCCTCCGCGACGAACGGCAGACGAGGACGCGCGCGCCGGTCGCGCTGCGATGCTGCCGGCGCGGAAGGGCGGCGCGGGCTCTCGATCTTGCGCGGCCGCATCATCGTGGCGGGTGGAGACGTTCAGCAGTCATGCGTATGAAATCAGTTGGAATGACGACGTTCGGCGTCGTGCTTCTCGTGTCGGCGGCGTCGATCGCGCGCGCCCAGACGCCAGACGCGGGCCGGCGGATCTTCGAGAGCCGGTGCGCCCGGTGCCACGGGGGAGACGCGAACGGCGGCGAGATGGGTCCGGCAATCCGCGAGCGGCTCACGACGCGCGACAACGAACAGCTGACCCGACTGATTCACGAGGGGATCCCGGCCAGGGGGATGCCGCCGAGCGACATCGCCGAATCGGACACGGCCGCTCTCGTCAGCTTTCTGCGCTCAATCGAGCGCCGCCCGGAAGCGGTGCCTATCGTCCGCCTGCAGGTGCAGACGACAGCGGGAAAGACCCTGGATGGTCAGCTGATGGCCGAGGGATTCGACGACGTTCAGCTGATGACGGACGACAAGCGGCTCCACCTGCTGCGGCGGACCGGGGATCGGATGCGGGAAGTGTCGTCCGGATCCGACTGGCCCGGCTACAACGGTGAACCCGGGGGCAACCGGTATACGAGGCTGACTCAGATCGACAGGAACAACGTGGCGCGCCTGGCGCCCCGGTGGATGTTCACGATTCCGAGCGGCGGGCAGTCACAGACCACGCCCGTGGTCGTCGGTGGCGTCATGTACGTGGCCAACCCGAACGAGTGCTTTGCGCTGGACGCCGGGAGCGGCCGGAGGATCTGGCACTACCAGCGGCCGCGCACGTCCGGTGCGACGAGCGGACATGCGAATCGCGGCGTCGCGGTGGCGGGCGACCGCGTCTTCATGGAAACCGACAACGCGCACGTCATTGCGCTCAACCGCCAGACCGGGGAGCTCCTCTGGGACACCGAGCTGGCGGACTGGAAGCAGAATTACTCCGCGTCGTCGGCGCCGCTGACGGCGGGTAATCTCGTGATTGCCGGGGTCACGGGCGGCGAGCACGGCGCGAACGGGTTCGTCGCGGCGCACGACCAGGAGACCGGGAAGGAAGTATGGCGCTTCTGGACTGTGCCCAAGTCCGGGCAGCCCGGGTCGGAGACGTGGGCCGGCAAGGACGTCGAGCACGGCGGCGCGCCGACCTGGTTCACCGGCAGCTACGATCCCGAGCTCGATCTCGTGTACTGGCCCGTCGGCAACCCGAGCCGCGAGTACAACGGCGATCTGCGGAAGGGAGACAACCTCTATTCCGCGAGCCTGCTGGCGCTCGATCGGAAGACCGGCACCTTGAAATGGCACTATCAGTTCACGCCCCACGATCTCTGGGACTGGGACGCGACGCAGACGTCGGTGCTCGTGGACACCAACTGGCAGGGGCAGCCTCGACAGCTGCTGCTCCACGCGAGCCGCAATGGCTTCTTCTACGTGTTCGACAGGCGCGACGGGACGCTGCTGCTGGCGAAGCCGTTCGTGAAGAACCTCACATGGGCGAGCGGCATCGGGCCCGACGGCCGTCCCATCAAGCTGCCGAATCAGGAGCCGACGGCGGCCGGCACGAAGGTGTGCCCATCGCAGGACGGCGCCACGAACTGGTTCTCGCCGTCCTTCAACCCGGCGACCGGTTTGTATTACATCCAGACCTTCGAGAAGTGCAGCATCTACACCAAGAGCGACGAAGCAACCTGGGAGAGCGGCAAATCCTATCTCGGCGGATCGCAGCGGACGGCGGCGGACCCGAAACCGGCGCGCGTGCTCAAGGCGATCGACATACGCACGGGCGCCATCAAATGGGAGCTGCCGCAACCCGGTCCTGCGAATTCCTGGGGCGGCACGCTCAGCAGCGCGAGCGGGCTCGTGATCTTTGGCGAAGAGGGAGGCGCCCTGATGGCCGTCGATGCGGTCACCGGAAAGCCCTTGTGGAGCTTCCAGACGAACCAGTCATGGAAGGCGTCGCCCATGACATATACGTTCGACGGCAAGCAGTACATCGCGGTCGCCGCCGGCGTGAACATCATCGCGTTTGCGATCCAGGAATAGGGATCAGGGATCAGGGATCAGGGATCAGGGATCAGGGATCGGGGATCGGGGATCCGGGATCCGGGATCCGGGACTGGGGGTTCGGGGCTCGGGATCCGGGACTCGCGGCTCGGGATTCGGGGCATGGGAAGTAAAGATTCAATGATCTTCTCGTCATGCAATTGAACGATGCGGCGGTTACGGTCGAGAGCCCGCAGGCGTTCCACGCGGTTTTTGCGAGGCGCTCGCTCGTCATCCTCGTCGCGCTGCTGCTGGGCGAGACGACGATCAACTTCATCGATCGGCAGGTCGTGTCGGTGCTGGCGCCGACGCTCCGGGCCGAGTTCCATCTCAGCAACGGCCAGTACGCAATGATCCTGAACGCGTTCATGGCGACCTACGCCGTGAGTTACGCGTTCGCCGGATGGGGGCTCGACCGCCTCGGCGTCGGGCGCGGTCTGACGCTTGCCGTCGGCTGGTGGTCGATCGCGGGGATGTCCACGGCGCTGGCCGCCGGGCCTGTCAGCCTCGGGTTCTTCAGGAGCGCGCTCGCGCTCGGCGAGGGAGGCGGATGGCCCGCCTTTGCGAAAGCAATTGCGACATGGGTGCCGCCGCAGGCGCGCACGCTGGCAATAGGGGTCTGCAACAGCGGCTCGAGCCTCGGCGCGATGATCGCGCCGCCGCTCGTCGCCTGGATCACCCTCCGCGCGGGCTGGCGCTACGCGTTTGTCTGCACCGGGGCGCTGGGTCTGCTGTGGGTGGCGGCATTTCAGCTCTTTCGGTACTTCCATCCGGAGATGGAGGTCGCGGAACGCGCCGCCAAGACCGCCGGGGACAAGGTCCGCTGGGCGGACCTGCTCCAGTATCGCCAGACCTGGGCGCCGTTCGTGTGCCGCTTCCTCGCCGACCCGCTCTGGTACCTCTACGTGTTCTGGATTCCGGAATTCCTCACGCGCGAGCGCGGGCTGAACCTCGCCGCCATTGGCGCCGTCGCCTGGATCCCGTTTCTCGTGGCCGACGTTTCGAACCTCGCCGGCGGATACGTCTCGTTGCGTTTGCAGCGCGCCGGATGGACGGTCAACCGCACGCGGAAGACCATGATGGTGATTGCAACCGTCCTGTCGCCCGTCGGGATCCTGGCGGTCTTCGTGCACTCGCTGTTCTGGACGATCGGCCTCATCTCGATCGCGATCTTCTTCTGGATGTGGTGGTCGATCGCGGTGCACAGCCTGCCCGGCGATTATTTCCCTCCCCGCGCGGTCGGGTCGGTGTACGGCATCGCGGGCACCGGCTCGACAGTCGGCTCGGTGATCAGCACGTGGGCCGTCGGGCGCACCCTCGACGTGACCCACAGCTATGCGCCGGTCTTCATCGGCATCGGCCTGCTGATGCCGATGGCACTCGCCGCCGGATTTGCGCTGATGAAGCGCGTCGAGCCCGTGGAGGGGCTCGCGTGATGCGAAGCCTGCCACTCGTCGCGATCCTCGCCGTGCAAATGGCGGCGCCGTCGGCCCCCCAGGCCACAATCGCCGCCGGACCGAGCCGCGCGGTCCTGTATCTCCCCGACGCCAACACTGGTTATTACCGCGGCACCCGGTTCGATTGGTCCGGCGCGATCGCGAGCCTCGAATGGCGGCGGCACAGCTACTTCGGCAAGTGGTTCGAGAAGTACGACCCCAGGCTGCACGACGCGATTACCGGGCCGGTCGAGGAGTTCTCGAGCGTCGGATACGACGACGCGCGGGTCGGCGGCAGCTTCGTGCGGATTGGCGTGGGCGCGGTTCGCAAACCGGACGAACCGGCGTACCGGCAGTTCGGGATGTACGACATCACGGATCCGGGCACGTGGACGATCCATACCGGATCGTCGAGCGTCGAGTTCGTGCACGAGCTCCGCGACACCGGAGGCTCTGCCTACCGGTACCGGAAGAACGTCCGCCTGGCGGGGAATACCCTCACGCTCGAGCACCACCTGAAGAACACCGGCGTGAAGCCGATCGCCACGACCGTCTACGAACACAACTTCTACATGCTCGACGAACAGCCCACCGGCCCCGGGTTCGTCGTCCGTTTTCCGTTCGCCACGCGCGCCGCGCGGCCGCTCGACGGACTGGCCGAGGTGCGCGGCCGGGAGGTGGTGTTCCTTCAGCCGTTCAAGCCGACACAGACCATCTTCACCGAGCTCGAAGGGTTCGGCACTGGATCCGGCGATTACGACATCCGCGTCGAGAATCGCACCAGCGGCGCGGGTGTGCGCCAGACCGGCGATCGGCCGCTGTCGAAGCTCGTACTGTGGTCGGCGGCGACGACCGTGTGTCCCGAAGCGTTCATCGACGTGAAGGTGGAACCCGGCGCCGAGTCGTCCTGGCGGATCACGTACGAGTTCTACGACGTGGAGAGGAAGTAGCGACGCGCCGGAGTCGAGCGACGCCCGGCAGGAACGCGCGCCGGGGGAAGCTGCGGACCTGGCAATGCGCGTTCAGCAGTCCTGTCACCGCATGAAGCGGCCCATCGGCATGCCGGAATAGCCTGTCATTTCCAGGTAGCCGCGTCCTTTCACGGGGCGGCCGCGCACCGTCCCCGACACGTCGATGGCTCCTTCCCAGTAAGTCACGCCTGTCGATCGCTCCGTGTTCAGCTCCTGATCGTCGAGCGCTGCCGCGACGGTCAGGGTGACGGCGGGGTTCGGCAGTCTGATCGTCCAGCCAACCGGATATCGGGCGCCGCTCACGGGTGACTGCCAGCTCCGGCCAGGTTCCAGCCGGAATCCACTTTCGTATGTGATCGGCACGGTGTTTCGGCCGGGCTCCACCAGGGTGCCGCTCGATCGCGGATCGACAGAGCCGTCCGCGCGGCGGAGCTGAAAGATCATCAGATCGCGCCCGTCGTCCAGCTGGATCGAGAACCAGTCCCATCCGACCTGTCCGGGCTCGAGAAAGCTGGTCCCGAACTCGTGATCCATCCAGCTCAATCCGGTCATGTCCATGGCGCGTCCCGCCAGCGTGATGGTGCCGCGTGTCGGCATCCGCGTCAGCGAGTAGTAGTGCGAGGCGTTCCCCGCGGCGGCTCCCTTGCGGCTGTAGCCGTGATCGCCATGCAGCGCCGCCGGGCGTTCCTGCGCGAGGTGCAGATCGAGGCCGAAGGCGGGCGTCTGGGCCTGCAGGTGGTGGACGCCGCCCTCGTCGATCGTGGCCTGCCAGTCTTCGTTCCAGACGCGATACCGATCCGTCGCGGCTCCCGCCCACCCCGGGCCTGCCCGATTCATCCGCTCGGTGAACTGATACCGGCGGCCGTTCACGTCCGACAGGGCCAGGTGCGTCATGTACAGATCGCGAACCGCCCAGCGCGACGGGTTGGCCGGCGCGGGATCCACGCCGATGCGGAAAAACGTCAACTGGTAGCCGAACCGGCGTCCTCCGGCTGCATCGAGATTGCCGGTGTAGTACCACCACTCCAGCTTGTAGTCGGGATGGCTCGCGTGGTCGGCCGGCAGCGCGATCGGCCGTCCGAGTTCGGCCTCCTTCCAGACGCCGTCGCCGAGCGCCAGCGTGCTGGCCACCAGACAGAGGACGATTGCCGCCGGCGGTGCGGCCCGCGACGACCAGCGCAAGGACGACGTCATCCCGCAATTGTACCGGGCGGAACACCGCCATGCCGTTTCGCCGCGACCTGCGGTAAACTCCCCGCGTCTGCGGCGCCTTTTTCCCGCACGATTTTCCGGAGGTCACGATGACGAGTCCCACCCGGCGCTCATTCCTGCAGAAGGCCGCAGCCGGCGTTGCCGCCGCGGCGATCGCGCCCTCGGCACGTCCGGCTGTCTCCGCTGCATCCCAGGATCAGGTCGCGGGTGCGAACCGGCGTGTGCGTGTGGGCCTCGTCGGCTGCGGGGGCCAGGGGACGGCGGATCTGCGCGCCATGCTGCGTCTCGGCGCCCAGTGCGTGGCGCTCTGCGACGTGGACGACGAGCAGGTCGCCAAGGCGAAGGACCGGATTTCGAAGGAATTCAACCAGACGCCCGGGTTCACCACGCGGGACTTCCGCCGCTTGATCGAAAGGCCCGACCTCGACGCGGTGATCGTCGGCACGCCGGATCACTGGCACGCGCTCGTGATGGTCGCGGCGGTCGAGGCGGGAAAGGACGTGTACGTCGAGAAGCCACTCTCGCTCTCGATTGGCGAAGGGCGCGTCATGGTCAACGCGGCCCGTCGCACGAACCGTGTCGTCCAGATGGGGACGCAGCAGCGGAGCGCAGCCCATTACAACGACGCCGTCGAGTACGTGAAGAGCGGCCAGCTCGGGAAGATCCGGCTCGTGAAGACCTGGGCCTACCAGGACTGGATGGGCAACATCGCGCCCGTCCCCGACAGTGCGCCGCCGCCGACGGTGGACTACGACATGTGGCTCGGCCCCGCGCCGAAGCGCCCGTTCAATCGCAATCGCTTCCACTTCAACTTCCGGTGGTACTACGACTACTCGGGCGGCCTGATGACGGACTGGGGCGCGCATATGATCGACATCGCGAACTGGGGGATGGGCGTCACGGCTCCAACAGCGGCCACCTCGGTCGGAGGCAAGTTCGGGTTCCCGGAGGACGCGGAGGAGACGCCCGACACGCAGCAGGCACTGTGGGAGTGCGACGGGTTCACGATGATGTGGGAGCACGCCACGGCGATCGGGCTCGGCCCGTACGGCCGCGATCACGGCGTGGCGTTCCACGGCAACAACGGCGTTCTCGTCGTCGATCGCGGCGGGTGGGAAGTGTTCCCCGAGACCGAAACGAAGAACGGAAAGAAAGTGTACCGCGCGGGCGGGCAGCCGCGCCGCGGGGTGAGCGGGGACATGCACCTGGAGCACGTGCGCAACTTCCTCGAGTGCATGGATTCGCGCAAGCGGCCGCACTCGGACGTGGAGATTGGCCACAATTCCATGATCGCGTGCCACCTCGGCAACATCGCATTCAGGACGGGGCGACGGATCCAGTGGGATGTCGCGAAGGAGCGCATCGTCGGCGATCCCGAGGCGCAGAAACTGGTGACCCGCCCGTATCGCGCGCCATGGGCGCTGCCGGGGACCACGTCCTCGCTGCCGTAGGATTACAGGCTCACCCTTCGTCCGCTGCCGAATAGGTCGCCAGCCGCTGGGCACGACGCGCCGGATAGAGTCCGGCAAGCGCGGTGGCCAAGACCATCAGGATCGACGCCTGCAGGAGAAATCCTGCCGGCAGGTGAAACTGAATCGTCCATCCGAAGCTCTGTACGTTGATCACGTAGATCAGCACGAGTGAGAGCAGCAGCCCCACCCCCAGCCCCACCGCCTGGCTGATCGCGCCAATCAGCACCGCCTCGCCGACGACCATCCGCTGAATCTGTTTGCGGTCGGTTCCGATCAGCCGGAGCACCGTGAGATCGCGTTCGCGCTCCAGGATCAGCGTGAGGAGCGTGCCCGAGATTCCGAGAATCGCGACGAGGATCGCGATGATCTCGAGCGCGTACGTGATGGCAAACGTGCTGTCGAAGATGCGCAGCACCTCGGTCCGGAGCGAGGCGTTCGTGTTGATGAACACGCGATGTGTCTCGCCGATCTCCGTCAGAAGGCGCTGGCGTGCCGCGTCGTGATCGGTCCCCGGCCGGAGGTACACGCTCAGGCCGCTCACCGTCCTGTTGCCGTAGTGGCGCGCGAAGGTAGATCGGTCCATGACGAGAACGCCCCGGTCGCTCGAGTAGTCGTAATAGACCGCCGCAATTCTGAATGGCACCGGGCCGTCGGGTGTCGGAAGGCGCACGTCCTCGCCGACCCCGATGTGCTGCTTGATCACGAAGCTCTCGGATACGACGACGGCATCCTCGCCGATGGCGCGGCGCATGGCGTCGCGGGCGTCCGACGGCGACTTGAAGAGCAGAGTGCCGTGTGCGAGCCGGACGGCGAAATCGGCGCCGCCGACACGCACACGCGTGTCACCGTATGGCACTTCCACGCTCGTGAACCTGTCGATCGCCGCGACGTCAGCGCTCCCCGCAATCGTGCGCACGACATCCGGCGACAGGGTCTGCTCCGCGCCGCCGCCCCGCCGGGCACCGGGGCTGACGAAAAGGTCCGCCTGCAGTGTCTGCCCGACCCAGTAGATCACCGTCTCGCGAAAGCTCCCGATCATCACCGAGACAGCGACCATCATCGACAGGCTGACGGCGAGCGCCGCGACGGAAATCGAGAGGCGCGGCACCGCCGCGGCCAAATTCGTGACGGCGAGCCAGTCCTCGACGTTCAGCAGGCGCCGGGCCGGCTGCTCGACCGTGTGGGCGACGGCAAACAGGATCGACGGCACGAGGAACGATGCCCCGAACACGATCGCGATCGCCGAGGCGTAGCCGAAGAGCGGAAGGTCGTCGACCGGACCGAGCGTTGCGAGCCAGCCGCCAGCGGCAAGGAGTGCCGCTCCCGTCCAGAGCGAGTGCCGGGGGAACCGCGCGCGGGCCTCGACCTGGTCGGCTCCGCGCATTGCGGCCATCGGGGCCACGCGCGACGCTTCGAGCGCCGGCACCAGCGCAGCAAGGAGGGAGAGTGGCACGCCGGTCGCGAACGCCAGGACGACGTGCTGCCACGCGAGTGCGGGGGGCGCGGCTGCGGTCGCGATGTACAGCGCGGACACGGTCGTCGACGTCAACGCGACGGTCGCGTTGGCAAGCAGGCGCCCGATCAGCAGTCCGGCGGCCGAGCCGATGGTCGCGAGCGCCGCAGCCTCCGCCAGAAACAGGGTGCGGACACGGCCGCGCGTGACGCCGAGTCCGCGGAGCGTCCCGATCTCCCCGCGCCTCGACAGCACGGAGACGGACACCGTGTTGTAGACGAGGAACAGCCCCACGAGGAGGGCGATGTACGAGAGGGCGGTCAGGTTGAGATGGAAGGCGGCCAGCATGCGCTCGACCTGGCGCCCGCGCTGCGCCGGGCGCTCGACGGTGAGCCCGGGAGGGAGCCGCCCGGCGATCTCGGTTTCGGCCGTGTCGATGTTGATGCCAGGCGCCAGCCGGATCTCGACGCGATCGACGCGCCCGTATCGATCGAGTGCCTGTTGGGCCGCGGCAATGTCCATGAGCACGAACCGGCCGTCGAGCACGCGCGCCGGGCCTTCGTCTTTCAACAGTCCGCGGATGGTCAGCTGTAGCGTGCGATCGCCCACGTTGACCGGGAGCGTCGCTCCGACACCCAGCCCCCGCGGGACCGCAAACCGTGCCGCGACGATCGCGGAGGCGGGATCCAGGAGAAGGCCGAGGAATTCGGTCGTCCGCAGGTCCGGCTTCGTTCCGCTCGTGGCGCGCGCGGCGTCACGCTTCGGCGCCACTCCCCACTCGAGCAGGTTGTAGTCGCGGAACGGCTGGTCCCGAAGGACGTCCACCCCGAGCAGCCGCAGCGTTTCGGGCGGACGGCCGGCTTGCCGGTAGACGAGGTCACCTTCGATGACCGGGGACACCTCGCCGTACGCGCGCAGCCAGCCGAGCGCCGGCAGCCTGAGCTCGTCAACGCCCGGTCCGGCGCTGACGATTTCGAGCGAGGTGCGCCCCGATACGGTGTTGAGCGCCGTCTCGAATCCGGCGAGAGAGCTCGCATTCGTCAGTTGAATCGCGACGACGACCGCCACACCGAGCGCGATACCGAGCGCCGTCAGCCCCGACCGGAGCGGCTCGTGCGCAATTCGCCGGACGATGAACCATCTAAAGAGCCGCATCGCTCCGGCTGCCGGCGTCAACCCGGCCATCGCGCATGCGGACGACGCGGTGCGCCGCGGCCGCCACCTCGGGGGCGTGTGTCGCGAGCAGCACGGCGATGCCGGTCTCGCGATTCAAATCCCGGAGCAGTTCGACAACGAGCCGTCCGTTTTCGGAGTCGAGGTTGCCTGTCGGTTCGTCAGCGACGAGCAGCGCGGGGCCGTGGACGAGCGCGCGCGCCATGGCGCCGCGCTGGAGCTCGCCGCCGGAGAGCTGCTGCGGGTAGTGGCGGAGCCGTGCCGCGAGCCCCACCCGCTCGAGGAGCGCCCGGGCGGCGGGAGCCGCGGCGGCGGGTCGCCGTCCGGCAAGGAGCAGCGGCAGCTGCACGTTCTCGAGGAGGGTCAGCGTGGGCAGCAGGTTGAAGAACTGGAACACGAAGCCGACCCGCTCGCGCCGGACGCGCGTCAGCTCGTCGTCGCCGAGCGCCGACAGCAGCACGGACTCGAGCCGCACGGTGCCGGAGGTCGGGCGGTCCATCGCGCCGCACAGGTGCAGCAGCGTGGATTTGCCGCAGCCGGAGGGACCGACGAGCGCCACGAAGTCCCCCGCGTCAATCGCGAGGCTCACGCCCGCGACCGCGTGCACCCGGGTGTCGCCGCTCGTGTACGTGCGATGAACGTTGTCGATGAGAAGCAGTGGAGAGGGTGCCAAGGGTGCCAGGGGTGCCAGGGGTGCCAGGGGTGCCAGAGTGCCAGAGCGCGCTCAGGCCTTCTTTTTGCGCATCTGCACTTCGCGGCCTCCGTCGGCGAACCGCACGTCGTCCATGAGCCCGTTGATCAGGAAGATCCCGCGGCCGCTCGGCTTGAGGATGTTTTCCGGGTGGAGGGGATCGGCAACGGCCGTGTGATCGAAGCCGTCACCCGGGTCGCGCACGGTAATCACGACCTCGCCGGCGGCATCGCACGTGACCGAGCACTGCAGCTCCTTGGTGGCGTCGCCGCCGCAGCCGTGGCGGATCGCATTGGCGACCGCCTCCTGGAGCGCGAGCTCGACGGCCATCACGTCCGTGTCGCTCCAGTGCTTTTCCTGCAACACCTGCGTCACGCCATCCGTCAGCGCGGGGATCGCGGAGGGATCGGCCGGAACGGTCATCGTGAACTGGCACGTCGAGCAGAACGGCATCATCGCGCTGAGCCGCCTGACGTTGTCGTTCGACGTTCGGAGGTCTTCGATGAGCGCGGCCTGCTTCGCCTGCGCCTCGTCGCGTGCCGCGAGCGCTGCCTCGAGCTCGACTACGTGGAGGCGGAGCTCCAGCTGCGACTCGACCTGCCTGCGCAGCGCGTCGAGCGCCGCGACCTGCTCCGCCGTCAGCGTCCGGGTCACCTGGTCCAGGACGCAGAGTGTCCCGAGCGCATGGCCGTCCGGCGTGACGAGCGGGGCGCCGGCGTAGAAGCGGATGTGCGGATCGCCGGTGACGAGCGGGTTGTCCCGGAGCCGCGCGTCCGCGCGCGCATCGGGGACGATGAACAGATCCGGCTGACGGATGGCGTGGGCGCAGAACGAGATGGTGCGGGATGTCTCGGACGGCGTGACCCCGACGCGGGACTTGAACCACTGACGGTCCGTGTCGATGAGCGTGATGAGCGCCATGGGCGTCCCGCAGATATGCGAGGCGAGCATCGTCAGGTCGTCGAACGCGCGCTCGGGATCGGTATCCAGGATGCGATACCGGCGCAGCGCGGCGATGCGGGCGGTCTCGTCGTCGGTGGCGGTCAATGGGGTCTTTCGTCCGAGAAGCTCGCGACGGCGTCGTTCTCCGACGTGAAGGTCTCGAACACGGTCAGGAGGCCGCTGATCTTCATCACGTGATGCGAGCGCGGCGACAGCGTGAGCAGCCGGACATCGCCGCCTTTCCGGCGCACGCTGACGAACTTGGCAATGAGGACCCCTACCCC
Source organism: Acidobacteriota bacterium (assembly GCA_039648985.1). Classification (GTDB taxonomy): domain Bacteria; phylum Acidobacteriota; class Vicinamibacteria; order Vicinamibacterales; family 2-12-FULL-66-21; genus JALZOC01. The sequence continues at coordinate 16,286 of JBBWZJ010000111.1, forward strand.
GCAGCTGTCGATGTAGGTGATGTCCTTGAGGTCGAGAATGATCTTCAGCCGCCCGCCGTCCACGAGCTCGTTGATGTGCGCTCGCAGGAGCGAATCCCCGTCCGCGAACACGAGGCGGCCCTTCAGCTCCAGGAGGGTGACGTCGCCGATTCGGCGTTCGGTCAGTGTCATCGGCGCACTCGCGCGATTATAGCGCCACGTCAGCAGGCCCGCCGCGAGTCGCTCATGGATTGTTGCAGGCGTCCAGCCGGCCCGCGTCCTGGAAAACTGCGGACGCGACCAGCCGGGACGATACCAACCCACTGCCATCCCGGGCAGCCTCGCGCCCGGGGACATATACACTGGTGCGAGCATGGACGACGCGTTGAAATCGGTGAAACCCTGGGTGACCTTCGCCGGCTGCGTGCTGGTGGTGGTGGTCCT
>JBBWZJ010000127.1:0-3008 GCA_039648985.1 Acidobacteriota bacterium
CGGCGTGGCGGGACAGGCCGCGCATCTCTCGCTCGTGCCGTTCGCGGAGAGGATTACGTCGCCGTTCTGGATGGCCGGAGCTACGAGGAGAAATCCCGGATCAAGGTTCCGGTGGGACCGGGCATGCAGATCTTCTCACCCGACGGAAAGTATGGGTACGTCTGCTCCTCCTTTACTCCCCAGACGGTGGTGATCTCTGTGGCTGATCACCAGATCGTCGGACGGGTGACGCAAGAGAGTCCCTTCTGCCCCAACATCGCCGCCACGCCGGATGGCACGCAGGTCTGGTTCACGCTGAAGGACGTCGGCAAGGTGATGGTGTTCGACGCCCGTCCGCCCTTCGCCGTTCTGAAGACGATTGACACGGGACCGATCACCAACCACGTCAACTTCGCGAACAATGCCCAGGGTACGTTCGCGTACGTGACGGTTGGCGGATTGAACGAGGTCCAGGTCTTCCGCACGAGCGATTTCGCGAAGGTGGCGACCATTCCCGTCGGCAAGCTGCCTCACGGTGTGTGGCCGTCCGGCGACGGCAGCCGGATCTACGTCGGGCTGGAGAATGCCGACTCGCTCACCGCGATCAACACGTTGACCAACACGGTGATCGCGACGGTGCCGATCGGCCAGGCGCCGCAGGCCATCGCCTATCTCCCGAACGCGGTGCCACAAGGCGACGGCACGCAGGGACTACAGCCGCTCGGCGTGGCGGGACAGGCCGCGCATCTCTCGCTCGTGCCGTTCGCGGGTGGCAGCCCCGCCGGCGGAGCGGAGAGCGCTCCTACCAGCGTCTCGCTGTTCGACCAGGGCCTGATGCAAGTGCTGCAGGCGTCGGTGACAGGACTGCAGCCGAAGCAGGCGTATGTTCTCGCGCTCTCGGCCGAGGCGAATGGCGGCGGCGTGCTCGAGCCACTCGCTGGCTTCACCACCAATCCAGCGGGTGCCGCCATCGTCAACGCGGTCGGGCCGATCCGGCAGGTGGTGCGGGGCGAGGGCAGCACACCGCGCCGCTATCTCGTGATCGTCTCGGGCACTCCCGGGCAGCTTGGTTCCCCTATGCAGGTCCAAGTACCGTGACGCGTGGCCGCGTGGCGTCGGCGTGACGCGGGTTCAATCCCGCTGCCGCGGCTATGGTGCGAGGTACCGACCGTTCATCTCCTCGCCGATGAGCCCGAACGCGGCGCGTGAGGTCTCCATGGGATCCGCCGTCCATCGGTACCCGGTTGATGGAATCTCAGCAGATGCCCAGATCCGAGTCGTGGCGCGCCAACCCGTGACTCGGAAGAGCTTCGCTGGATCGTCGTACGTCGCGCGCTCGTCCGTCGCCTCCCACTCGATACGGTAGCTGATCATCGCCGGTGTGGTGGCGGCCTCGTGCGCCGGCCACATCGGCTGGTCGATCACCTCGAGATCGCGGATCTCGAGCAACGCGCGCCTGCCGTCCGCGCTCACGGTGAGCGCCCCGTCCGGGATGACCGTCACCCAGTACAACCCGCTCCGTGAAATCGTCGGATGAAAATCGTGGATCTTGCTCTCAGGAGTCGCCGACCCCTCGAAGAGCGTGAGTCATATGTGGCCGAAGGCACCCCTTCGTGATTGCCGCCCGGCGAAGTACTCGCCCGACATGAAGCTGAAGTCGGTGCTCTTTGCTCCGAACGCGATGCGGCGCCCGCGATCGTCGGTCCCCGCGCCCGTGAAGTCGTTCGACCGCGCAACCGCCCCGCGAAAGTGAAAGATGCTCGACGGCTCCATCCCGGGCCCGGGCATCTGATTGTGGCTGCCGTTCTTGTCCAGCCACGGGATGGGGAAGGGATCAGCCCCTCCGTTCGTGACATCGAGCGCCTCGAGCGCCTCGATGGGCCGGTTGCGCGGCGGCTCCGCGGTCGCGGTCGTTCCGATCGTCATCGCTGACTCTCGGGTTGAAGTGGCACCCCGCTAAACTGCGGGGATTCGCGGCAGGCTCGGGCATGACAACATGCGACACGCTGTTTCTCTCCTGCGCAGGCTGCACGATCCGCTCCAGCACCACGATGGACGCGTCGGGCCCGCATGGGTCCCGGCGCTTCTCTTGATAGACCTTGCGCCGCGTCTCGTCGGAAAGGTTGCTGTCTCGTCGCGGGCGTCATACACTGGATGCCCCCGACGTCGCCAGCAACTGCCCAACGCGCCGCGATGGGGCGGCGCGCGACACGTGCACGGAAAGGTGACGTCTCTTCACGGAGGTGTTGCCATGCAGCGTTGCGCACTCTTCCTCGTCACTGCGTTCGCCGCCGCGGCGTGCGACGCATCGTCGACGAGCGCGCCCCAACCCGATGCCCTCGCGCCGGCCACCGCCAGCAGCGCCAAGTCCGGGGCGACGGCGCCAGAAGCGGCGCGAGGGGCCGGCACCGTGCGGTTCGGGCCGAACGTCGAGCACATCAAATTCCGCGCGGAGCGCGCCGTCGTCACGGGAAACCCGTTCGCCGCCACGGGCAAGGCGTCGTTCAACAGCCGCACGGCACACGTGCGCGGTCGCATCGAGATCAACTGCCTGCGCGTCACCGGCAACACCGCCACGCTGAGCGGGATCGTGACGCGAAGCAACGATCCCACGATCGTCGGGTGGGAGGCGCTGTTCCAGGTCGTCGACAACGATCTCCCGAAGACAGGGAAGAAGCAGGATCTCTCGAGCACCGTGCTGCTGCACGAAGTCGGCGTGGGACCGGACTGCTCGATTCCCAGCGAGTTCGACCTCGTGCCGATCAAGGGACACGTGGAGGTGGAGCCGGAACTCGTTCCGTGAGCCCAGGCTGGGGCGGATGATCTGGCTCCGTGCACCCTTGCCGGATCCTCACCGTCCGTGCGCGCGAGGAGTGCTTTCGCCCGCTCCAGTCGTAGCCGGCTCACATATTGGTGCGGCAGCTTCCCAAGCTGGACGTCGCCGGCTCGAGTCCGGTCGCCCGCGCCTCGCAACTGGCGCCAGCTGACCAGGAGTGCGCGCTCACTGCCTTGAGCGAAACTCTTGCTGC
>JBBWZJ010000091.1:0-33253 GCA_039648985.1 Acidobacteriota bacterium
GCACGCGTCGATGCGAGACGATTTCGAGATTTCGGTACCAGCCGTGGACGTGTTGGTTCAACTCGCGTGCGACGTACAAGGTGTGTACGGGGCACGCCTGACCGGAGGCGGCTTCGGCGGCGCCATCGTCGCGCTGACCGACGCGTCGCGCGCGCGAGATGCGGCGGCTGAGATCGTCGCCGCCTATGAGGCGCGGACGGGAAACCACGCGCGACGCCTCGTGCCCGAATAAGGCCGGGGTCGATCCGCCCCGGCACCCTGCTCCGGCACAGTTATTGGAGCATCGGGGCTCGTGGCTAAAATCCTTTCCCTCAGTCCGCCCGGTCGGACGGCCGACCTCATCTGCTTTTCACATCTGCGCTGGAATTTCGTATTTCAGCGCCCCCAGCATCTCCTCACACGCTGCGCCCGTGAGCGCCGCGTGTTTTTCTTTGAAGAGCCCGTGTTCGACGCCGATGTGGCGCGGCTCGACCTTTCACCGGATCCGTCCGGTGTTGTGGTCGCCGTGCCGCACCTTCCGGCAGGGCTCGCGCCGGGTGCTGTCGAGGCCGAACTCGCGCAGCTCCTCGACGGACTCCTGACCGGGCAGCGTGTGACCAGGTACATCCTCTGGTACTACACACCCATGTCGCTCACCTTCTCAGATCATCTGCGTCCACTCGCGATCGTGTACGACTGCATGGACGAGCTGTCGGGATTTGCCGGCGCCCCGGCAGGTCTGCGCGAGGCCGAGCAGCGGCTTCTCAAGGCGGCGGACGTCGTGTTCACCGGCGGCCAGACGCTCTACGAATCGAAGCGGCACATGCATCCGAACGTGCACGCGTTCCCGAGCAGCGTGGATGTCGCGCATTTCGCGCGCGCCCGGAACGCGCCGCGGGACCCGGCCGATCAGGCTGCCATCGCCCGGCCGCGGCTCGGGTTCTTCGGCGTCATCGACGAGCGGCTCGATATCGATCTCGTGGGGGCCGTCGCGTCCGCGCGTCCCGACTGGCAGATCGTGTTCGTGGGGCCTGTCGTGAAGATCGAACCGGCGAGGCTGCCGCGCGCCGCGAATCTCCATTACCTCGGGCCCAGGACGTACGCCGAACTGCCGGCCTATATCAGCGGATGGGACGTGGCCCTGCTGCCGTTCGCCCGCAACGAAGCCACGCGCTTCATCAGTCCGACGAAGACGCCCGAGTACCTGGCCGCGGGTCGGCCCGTCGTGTCCACGTCCATTCGCGACGTGGTGCGGCCGTATGGCGAGCGCGGCCTCGCCCGCATCGCCGACACCCCTGGTGATTTCGTCGCCGCCGTCAGCGCCGCGCTGGCCGAGCCCGCCGCCGCGCGGCTGCGGGCGGCCGACGCCTTCCTCGCACGGATGTCGTGGGAGACGACGTGGGCCGGCATGTGGGATCTCGTCGAGGAGGCCGTCACTCAACGCGCCGGCGCGGCGCAGTCGCGCCCGTCGGGCACCAGCCTCGATGGCGCATCGGCTACCGCGTGAGCGCGGGAAAGGACCAGTCCATGTTCGACTATCTCGTCGTCGGAGCCGGCTTCGCCGGCTCCGTCCTGGCGGAGCGTCTCGCGGCCGATGCCGGCAAGAAGGTGCTGATTGTCGATCGGCGTCCGCACATCGGAGGCAACGCGTACGATCACTACGACGAGGCGGGGGTTCTCGTCCACAAGTACGGGCCGCACATCTTTCACACGAATTCGAAGGACGTCTTCGACTATCTCACCCGGTTCACCGAGTGGCGGCCGTACCAGCACCGCGTCAAAGCGTGGGTTGACGGCCAGCTGCTGCCCATTCCGATCAACCTCGATACCGTCAACACGATGTACGGGCTGAACCTGACGTCGTTCCAGCTGGAGGAGTTTTTCGCGTCCGTCGCGGAACCGCGTACGCCGGTCAGGACGTCGGAGGACGTCATCGTCAGCAAGGTCGGGCGGGAGCTGTACGAGAAGTTCTTTCGGAACTACACGCGCAAGCAGTGGGACCTGGATCCGTCGGAGCTCGACGCGGCGGTCACCTCGCGCGTGCCCGTGCGCACGAACCGTGACGATCGCTACTTCACCGATACGTATCAGGCCATGCCGCTCCACGGCTATACGCGGATGTTCGAGAAGATGCTCACGCACCCGAACATCAAGATCATGCTCAATACGGATTACCGCGAAATCGAGCAGATGATCCCGTTCGGCGAGATGATCTACACCGGGCCGATTGACGAGTTCTTCGATTTCCGGTTCGGCAAGCTGCCGTACCGTTCGCTCGAATTCAAGTTCGAGACTGTCGATCGCCCCGTGTACCAGGACGCGCCCGTGGTGAATTATCCGAACGAAAACCCGTATACCCGGTGCACGGAGTTCAAGTATCTGACGGGTCAGGAGCATCCGAAGACGAGCATCGTCTACGAATACCCGCGCGCCGAGGGGGATCCTTACTATCCGGTGCCGCGGCCCGAGAACGCTGCAATGTATCGTGAGTACCAGGCGCTCGCCGAGCGTACCCCTGACGTCCACTTCAGCGGGCGCCTGGCGACTTACAAGTACTACAACATGGATCAGGTCGTCGCGCAGTCGCTGACACTCTACAAGAAGCTGTCGGGCGCCCGCCGGCCGAAGGTGGTGGCGCAGACTGCGTAGGACCGGCGATCCCCATCGGGGAACCGTGTGACTCGAGGACCAGGGGCGATCGTTGTCGCGTGCGTCCTGGTGGGCGGATGCGCGGAGCTGTCCCAGCTGCGCACCCTCGTGCAGGCCCCCACGTTCCAGGAGGCGCAGGATCACGAGCCGTCGATCCGGCTTGTCGGGCCGGGCTCCGGTCTCCCGCTCGGAGGCGCCAGCGTCCGATTGTGGGCACGCGTCAGCAATCCCAACCCGTTCGGTCTCACGCTCGGGCGGCTCCAGGGAACGCTCTATCTCGAGGACCAGCGGGCGGCGGACGCCAGCTTTCCGCTGGGCCTGCCGCTCGGGGCACTTGCCGACACGACCGTGCCGATCGATCTGTCGGTCAGCTTCGCGGATCTGCCCGGCCTTGCAGACTCCGTCCGCCGCGCCGTCAACCGGCAGCCCATGGCGTATCACCTGGACGGGACCATCGGGGTTGATGCCGGACGCCTCGGTCAGCCCGTCTTTGGTCCCCTTACCCTGCTGCGCGGTAACATCAGGTAAGGGGGACGCGTACTCGTGACGGATCCATTCACGCTGTCGGCGACGCTCGCGGCGGCGCTGATTCTCGGCTTTCCGTTCATCCAGTCTTCCAGCGCCCCTTCGGCGGAGGAGCGCGCGCTCGTCGATTTCGTCGACGCCCACACCCGTGAGGCGCTCGCGCTGCTCGAGCGCGTGGTGAACATCAACAGCGGAACCCAGAATTTCGAGGGAGTGCGCGAGGTGGGCCGCATTTTCGGCGGCGAGCTCGAGTCCCTAGGCTTTGCCACCCGCTGGATCGACGGAGCCCCGTTCAACCGCGCGGGACACCTCGTCGCGGAGCACCCTGGCTCCGGACCGCGGCTCCTCCTGATCGGCCATCTCGACACCGTGTTCGAACGCGATTCACCGTTCCAGCGGTTCGAGCGGATCGACGAACGCTCCGCTCGAGGGCCCGGCATCATCGACATGAAGGGCGGCGATGTCGTGATGATCTCAGCGCTCAAGGCGCTGCGCGCGACAGGCGCGCTCGAGCGGATGAACGTGGTGGTCGTGATGACCGGCGACGAGGAGGATTCAGGCCGGCCGCTGAGCGTAGCGCGCGAGGCACTCGTGGCGGCGGCGCGCACGGCGCAGATTGCGATCGGCTTCGAAAATGGTCCAGGCGATCCGAAGCTCGGGGTGACGGCCCGTCGGGGAACGACCGGCTGGCAGGTGACGGTCACCGGAGCTCCCGCGCATTCCTCGCAAATTTTCCGCAAGGACATCGGGTACGGTGCGGTCTACGAAGTCGCCCGCATCATCAACGCATTCCGCGAACAGCTCGCCGGCGAGGCGCACCTGACCTTCAACCCCGGATTGCTCCTCGGCGGGACCACGGTCGAGCTGGATCCCATTCAGACGCGGGGCCGCGCCTTTGGCAAAACGAACGTCGTCGCCGAGCATGCGGTCGTCTCCGGCGACTTGCGTGCGCTCTCGGCGGAGCAGTTCCACGCCGCGCGCGCCACGATGGAAAAAATTACCGCCGCGTCCCTGCCCCATACGCATGCGAGTATCGCGTTCGACGAGGGATACCCGCCCATGGCTCCGACCGACGGCAACGCCCGGCTCCTCGCGATGTACGACCAGGCGAGCCGGGATCTCGGTTTCGGCGCTGTCGCCGCGGTGAGCCCCGACCGGGCGGGCGCCGCGGACGTGTCGTTTGCCGCGGAAACCGTCAAAACGATCATCGACGGCGTCGGTCTCATGGGCCAGAACGACCACACGGCGAACGAGACGGCCGACCTGACGACGCTCCCGTCGCAGACCAAGCGGATGGCGGTGCTGCTCCACCGGATCCAGCAGGCGGGCGGCGTGAAGTAGCCGGTTGGGTCCCGTCGAAGCGGGACCGCGCACCGTTTGGTTTGTCGTTCTCCCGCGCCGTGCTCGTATTCCCGCGCTACGACTCGTCCCTTGAAACCGCTGATCTTTGGACCGTTTCGCGCATCCTGGTAGGCCTCTGATTTGCACCTGCGGCTGTGAACGCGATCACCACCGGTGACCAGGAGGTTTTGAATGAAACGGCAGTTTATTTTCAGCACGATGTTGGCGGCCGCGCTGGCCGTCGGAGTCTCCGCTCAGTCGGGCGGAAGTTCCGGCTCGTCCGGCGGCGCCACGGGCTCCCAGTCGGGCGGATCCACGTCCGGTCAGAGCGGATCCGGAAGCGGATCAGGGTCGTCAGGCTCCGGCTCGACGTCCGGGTCGAGCACACGTTCCGGGCAGTCGGGCAGCAGCAGCACGCGCAGCGGCAGCAACCAGAACGTGACGCTGACCGGGTGCCTGCAGTCGGGCAGCGGCTCGGGCGCGTCGAGCAGCGCGTCAAGCGGTTCGGGCAGCAGCTCCTCGTCGTCAGGCGGGGACTTCATCCTCGCGAACGCGACAATGGGCAGCGGCTCGGGTTCGTCCGCGTCGGGCGGGTCGGGCAGCAGCGGATACGGATCGGGATCGTCGAGCACCGGCGCCACCGGCACCGGCGGGTCGACGGGCAGCGCGTCGTCGGGCAGCGCAGGCGGTTCGACGGGCAGCGCGTCCTCGGGCAGCGCGGGCGGCTCGAGCAGCGGCTCCGGTTCCATGGGCTCCATGAGCATGTCCGGATCGACGTATCACCTCAGCGGTAAGGAAAGCGATCTGCGGAAGCTCGTCAACCATCGCGTTCAGGTCACGGGCAAGATCGACAGCTCCAGCTCCGGCAGTTCGTCTGGTTCGAGCGGTTCGATGTCCGGCGGTTCCGGCGGTTCGACCTCCGGCAGCAGCGGTTCGTCGACCGGATCGACGGGCAGCACGGCAGGCAGCACCGGCGGCTCGTCATCGAGCGCGTCGGGCAGCACCGGCTCGTCGTCGGCGTCGGGCGGCTCGATGAGCGGCTCGTCCATGGGGAGTGGAAGCATGGGGCAGCGGCTCCGCGTCTCGTCCGTCAAGGACTTGGGCGGCAGCTGTTCCGGCGGCAATTAGCGGCGGGGGCGGGCCGGTTGCCTCCGCCGGTCCGCCCGTTCTCCATGCCCCACGTCGTCCTGCTCGGCGATTCCATTTTCGACAACCGTGCCTACACGGGCCGGGAACCGGACGTCATCACCCATCTTCGATCCCTTCTCCAGCCCTCGTGGCGCGCCACGCTCGTCGCGGTGGACGGCGCCACGACTGAGGGCCTGGCGTCGCAGGTGCGGAAGGTGCCTGCGGACGTGACGCACGCGGTCGTGTCGGTCGGGGGCAACGACGCGCTCGGCAACATGGACCTTCTCAGCACGCCCGCCCGATCGACCGCCGACGCGCTGGCGCTCTTCGGCCGCCGCAGCGCGGCATTCGAAGCCGACTACCGCCGCGCGATCCGGTCCGCCGCCGCCCTGAACTGTCCGCTGACCCTCTGCACGATCTACAACGGCAACCTGCCCGATGCGCAGCAGGCGGCGCTCGGCCGTGTCGCGCTCATGCTGTTCAACGACGTCATCCTCCGGACCGCGTTCGATATCGGGGCGGCCGTCATCGATCTGCGGCTCGTGTGCGATGAGCCGGGCGATTATGCGAACCCGATCGAGCCGTCCGGCCGTGGAGGTCTGAAGATTGCGCGCGCTGTCGCACGGGCGGCGGGGGCTGTCCCCGGAGGGGCATCCGCACTCGTCTGGACGTAGTCGGCGTCGCGACGCCCCTGATTGGTTGGTTTACGGCGACTTGATCAACACGGCCCTGACATAGAGCAGGTCGAACCCCTGTCGCTGCGCGTTGACCTGTGACTTCGACGCCGGCTCGGTGGTCAGGACAGCCACATCGCAGCCCGCGGCCGTCGCGTGCGCCAGTCGCTCCCGCACGAGCGCCGTCTGGACTCCGCGCCGCCGGAATTCGGGAAGCGTTGCGGCACCACAGAGCTGCGCGACACCGTTGTGGATCCGCATGCTTGCTCCTCCGGCGACTCGGCCGCCCCGCCGCGCCACGTACTGGGAGAATCCATCGAGGCTTGCGAGGTCCCTGAAAATCAAGCCGATGCTGCTCGTGTCCACCGCTTCGATCCGCGGCGGGCCGTCGAACGTGTCGGGATGCGAGAACCCCGTCGTCACAACGGCGGCCCATTCGTCCAGCTCGCCTGCGCCGGTCTGCGCGACGACGTTCGCCTCGAGGGCTGCGGATCCGTCTGCGGGATGCGAGCATGGGAGCGAGAGCCCGAGCACGTTCTCGAATCCCGCCAGTGCGTAGCCGCGGGCGGACAGGAGCCGGCCGACTGAAGGGTCCGCAAGCGAGGAAAGCTCGATCCGGACCGCCGTGTTGAAGCGCGCGAATTCCCGTTCCACGCTGGCCAGTGCGGCTTCGTCGATGGGCTCGAAGCCGAGGCCAGCCACCTTGCTCAACTGCGAACCGGGTCCGGGCATGACAGCCGCCGCTGTCCCGAGCGACATCACGATCACCTGGGAGTGGCCCAGGCGACTGGCGACGGCCCGGCCCATCCCCGCGATGAGTGTGGCCTCGGCCGCCTCGATTCGCCTGGCCAGGGTGCCGCTGGCGATCAACATGGCGGCATGGTGCCACAAGAGCTGGGCGGGCACGAATTCCGCATGAGGTACGGTCTCCGGCGACGCTCGCCCGTCAGGGTGGGCCTTCGCTGATGAGCTAGTGTATCGAAGCGAGGAGAGACAGCATGCGAGTGTCCGGATTCTCGGCGGTCGTCCTGGTGCTGGTGTTGGCCCCGGCCGCGTCAGCCCAGACGGTGGTCAAGGCGCCCAAAAATAAATACAAACCGGCTCAGGACGTCCAGCTCGGTGCAGAGGCGGCGGCCCAGGTCGAACAGCAGCTGCCCCTCTTGCACGACGACAACGTCACCTCCTACGTGCAGGACATCGGGCGCCGGCTCGTCGACGCGATCCCGCCGGATCTGCGTCACCCGGAGTTCAAGTACACGTTCAAGGTCGTCAACGTCAAAGAGATCAACGCCTTTGCGCTGCCTGGCGGTCCGATGTACGTCAACCGCGGCATGCTGGAAGCCGCGAAGACCGAAGGCGAAGTGATCGGCGTTCTGGCTCACGAGATGAGCCACGTCGCGTTGCGGCACGGCACGGCGCAGGCGACGAAGGCGACGAAGTTCGAGATCGGCACCATCGTCGGCGCGGTGGTGGGCGCGGTAGTCGGCGGCACGGCTGGCAGCGTGATCGCGCAGGGGACCCAGTTCGGTCTCGGCACGTACTTCCTGAAGTTCAGCCGCGAGTACGAGAGGCAGGCGGACATCGAAGGGGCGCAGATGATGGCGCGCGCCGGATACGACCCGCGAGACATGGCGAACATGTTCAAGACGATCGAGGCGCAGGGCCGCGCCGGTGGACCCCAGTGGTTGAGCGATCATCCGAACCCCGGCGATCGCTACACGTACATCAACAAGGAAGCACAATCGCTGCACGTGCAGAACGCGCACACGGAGACGGGCGGGTTCCAGAGCGCGCAAGCGCGGCTGCGACAGATGCCGCCGGCGCCGAGCACCGAGCAGGCGACGAAGAACGGGGCGGGCCGGGGTCCCGCGGGTCCGGCCAACCCGCCGATCTCGGGCAACGTCCAGAGGCCCTCGTCCGGGTTCAAGGCCTACAACGAGGGGAACATATTCCGCATCAGCGTGCCGTCGAACTGGCGCGAGCTGCCCGGCAACAGTTCCGTCACGTTCGCGCCCGACGGTGGTTATGGCACGGCCAACCAGCAGAGCGTGTTCACTCACGGTGCGCAGGTGGGGCTCGCGCGCAACGAGTCGCACGACCTGCAGACGGCCACCGACGAGCTGATTCAATCGCTCGCGCAGTCCAATCCGCGACTGCGGCAGGCCTCTGGGTACAGCCGTGCCGCGATCGGCGATCGATCCGGCCTCAGCACCACGCTGGCCAACGTCTCGGATGCGACGGGGCGCAACGAGCGGATCAACGTGTTCACGACGCTGATGCAGGACGGGACGCTCTTCTACCTGATAGGGGTCGCACCGGACAACGAGTTCAACTCGTACGAGCCGATCTTCCGGAAGGTCGCGAGCTCGGTCCAGTTCGCCCGCTAGCCCGCACGCGCGGCCGTGCCGCCGGGCCCCTCCTCAGGAATGCTACACTTCGTGGCACATCAGCATTCCCTGGAGGGGTCATGTTCGGTCCCGGCTATCTCGAACAGAATTTCCGTACGGTCCGGAAAAATACGGTTCTCGTCGCGGAGGACATTCCGGCCGACAAGTACACCTTCACCGCGGCGCCGGGCGTCAAGAGCGTGGGCCAGATGCTCGCGCACATCGCCGTGTCGCCGCGGTGGCAGATGGCGCTGCACCGCGAGGGGGTGACCGCGGTGGACTTCCCGTTGTTTGCGGCGCGCGTCGCGCAGGTGCAGGCCGAAGAGCAGGCGCTTCAGTCGAAAGATCACATCCTGGCGGCACTCAAGGAGGGCGGGGAAGAGTTCGCCGCATTCCTCGCCGGGTTGAGCGCGCCCACCCTCGCCGAAACCATTTCGTTCCCGCCGCCGATCCAGCCCGCCGTGAAGACACGCATGGAAATGCTGATGTCGGTCAAGGAACACGAGATGCACCATCGCGCCCAGCTGATGCTCATGCAGCGGATGCTCGGCATCGTCCCCCACCTGACGCGGCAGCGCGAGGCGTCTGTCCGGGCGCGTGCGTGATGCACCGCCTGATGGGGGTGGTCGTCGTCTGCGGGTCCCTGGCCAGCTTCGGCGCGGCGGAACGCGCGCCGCAGGCGCCGGCTGCGTCCTCCGGCCCGGAACTGCCGCCGATCCGAAACTTCCTGCGGGTGACGCCGGAGTTCTGTACCGGCGGCCAGCCCCGGCCGGAACACTTCGCGCAGCTCAAGGCGGCGGGGATCACGTCGGTGCTGAATCTGCGTCCGCCGTCAGAGCACCAGGCAGCGGAGGAGCAGGCCGCGGTTCAGAAGGCGGGGTTGAAGTACTTCAACATTCCGGTCGTCTATACCGCGCCTGCCGATGCGCAGGCGGACGAGTTTCTCCGCCTCACCGATGATCCGGCCAACAGGCCGATGTTCATCCACTGTGCCGCAGCGGTCAGGGCGGGCGCCTTCTGGATGATCCGGCGAGTGCTCCGCGACGGCATGCCGGTCGACGCCGCCCTGGCCGAAGCACGGCGGGTCGGCCTCGTGGATGCGCCCCACCTCGAGGCCTTTGCCAGGAAGTACGTGGAGTCGCATCCCCCGAAGCCCCGATCCGGCGGGGCTCAGCCCCGCGGTTCGCTCTGATCGAGCATCTGCCGGACCGCATCGAGCGTGTCGGCCTCTTCCGGCTTCTTGTCCTTCCGCCATCGGAGCATCCTCGGGAAGCGAACGGCAATCCCGGCGCGGTGACGCGTGGATCGCGCAATCGCTTCGAATCCGAGCTCGAAGACCTGCACCGGGTCGACGTGGCGCACGGGGCCGAAGCGCTCCCGGGTATGACGGCGGATCCACCTGTCCATCTCGCCGATCTCCTCGTTCGACAGGCCTGAGTATGCCTTGGCGATCGGGACGAGCGTGCCGGCGTCCCACACCCCGAACGTGTAGTCCGTGAGGAGGCTCGCCCTCCGGCCGCTGCCGGGCTGTGCGTAGATGAGCACGGCGTCAATGGTGTAGGGATCGATCTTCCACTTCCACCAGTCACCGCGCCGGCGCCCGACACCATACGGCGACGCCCGCCTCTTGAGCATGAACCCTTCCACGCCGAGATCCCGGGAGCGCGCCCGAAGCCTGGCGAGCTCGTCCCACGAGGATGCGTTCACGAGCGCCGACAGACGGAGCACGCCGCCCCCCGCGACGTGCGACTCCAGCGCTTGCCGCCGGGCGTCGAGCGCGAGGCCGCGTGCATCCGTTCCTTCGATTTCGAGGATGTCGTAGGCCATGAACACGACCGGGACGGCGCGGACCATCTGAGCGACCTGCTTCTGTCGGCCGATTCGCTGCTGCAACGCGGAAAACGGCAACGGCCGATCGTCACGGAACGCCAGCACTTCTCCGTCCAGCACGGTGCCGCCTGGCAACCGTGTGGCGGCCGCGGCGACCTCCGGAAATCGAGAGGTGATGAGCTCTTCGCCGCGGGACCACAGGTGGACCGCGTCGCCTCGCCGGACCAGCTGCGCGCGGATGCCGTCCCATTTCCATTCGACGATCCAGTCGGCAATCGAGCCAAGCGCCTGCGGCGGCTCCTCGAGCGGCGATGCGAGGAAGAATGGATAGGGCCGGGACTCGTCCTCGTCAGTGTGCTCATGCGACAGCAGCCCGGAGAACCACCGGGCGTCAGGCGTCCAGTCGCCCATCAGCCGTGCGGCAACCGTCGTCGGGGGCAGATCAGCTGCCTGTCCGAGGGCGCGGACGACAAGCGTCTGCGAGACCCCGACGCGGAGCTCGCCCGTCAGGATCTTCAACAGCATGAATCGCTGCAGGCGGTCGAGGGTGGACCACCAGCTGCTGACCTGCTGCTGCTGCGAGACGGGATCGAGCTGACGGAGCGGGAGAATGCGATCCTCGACCCACTGGGCGAGCGGCGTATCGTCCGTGCTCTCGACCGCCACTTGATCGAGCACGAGCGCCGCCGTCTCGGCTCCGTCTCCGACAACCGCGTAACACTCTTCGAGCAGCCACTCATCGAGGCCGGTGGCCGCGAGCGTCCACGCGCGGATCGAGGCCGAAGGGACCAGCCGCTTGAGGCGGCGGCCGGTCAGGAAGAACACAGCCCAGGCCGCATCGCCGGGGGGCGCTGTCTGGAAGTACCGCACCATCGCGGCAACCTTGGCGTTCGTCGAGGTCGTGCGATCGATGGCGTCGTAGAGGGCAGCGAAGCGCTTCATGGCGAGGCTGGCGTCAGTCGCCCGACGGCTCGCCTTCCCACGCCGTGCGCATGACGCCGGCGTCGAGTCCCCGTTCGCCGAGATAGCGGGCGAGCGGCTCGGCATAGCCGTGCGTCGCGAACACGCGCGACGCGCCGGTTTCCCCGATCGTCCGCAGCAGCGCCGGCCAGTCGGCGTGGTCCGACAGCACGAAGCCGCGATCGAAGGCGCGCTGCCGCCGGACCCCGCGGACCCGCATCAGGCCGGAGGCGAACGCGTCGGAGATGTCGCCGAGGCGCCGGACCCACGGCGTGCCGCGGGCCGAGAGAGGCGCGAGGACCAGCTCTCCGGCAAACGTCGCAGCGGCCGATCGGCCGCCGCGCCCGCGCTCGATGACGGGGCGGACGGGCAGCATCGCGACACCGGCATCCTTGTAGGCCTCGATCATCCCGAGCAGCATCCCGTGGACGTAGACGGGGCGGTCCGTCACGCGCATCAACTCCGCCAGCAGCCGCTCGGCTTTGCCCAGGGTGTAGCAGAACAGCAGCGATGTCTTCCGGCTCTCGGCGTTCCCCTGCCACCATGCCGCAATGTCGTCGATCAAGACGTGTGTGTCGTCCCACCGGTAAATCGGCAGGCCGAACGTGGACTCCGTGATGAATGCATCGCACCGAAGCGGCTCGAACGGCGCGCAGGTCGGGTCGGGCGCACGCTTGTAGTCCCCGGCGACCACCCAGACGCCGTCGGACGATTCGAGGCGGATCTGCGCCGATCCAAGTACATGGCCGGCCGGATGGAAGCTGACCCGGACGTCGCCAAGCGTGAGGCGCGTTCCATACTCGACCGATTCGATGGGCGTGTCCGCCCCAAGCCGCCGCCGCAGGAGTCCCTCGCTCTGTCGCGCACAGAGATACGCGGCGCTGCCCGGCCTCGCATGATCGCCGTGTGCGTGCGTGATGAGGGCGCGCGCGACGGGCTGCCATGGGTCGATGTGGAATCCGCCGCGCTCGCAGAACAGACCGGACGCGGTTTCCGAAAGAAACGCCACGAGACTCCCCGCTGGTTCCGTTAACATGGAGACACCCGACATGTTCCCGGCTGTCTCGACCGATGGAGCGCTGGCCGAGGCGCTCGAACGCTACTGGGGTTATACCTCGTTCCGGCCGCTTCAACGCGAGGCGATGGACGCGATCCTCTCACGCCGCGACTCCATTGTCGTGCTGCCGACCGGCGGGGGAAAGTCGCTGTGCTTCCAGGCCCCGGCGGTGATCCAGCCCGGTCTCGCGGTGGTGGTGTCGCCGCTCATCTCGTTGATGAAGGATCAGGTCGACACGCTCGTCGGCAACGGCGTGCCGGCGGCGCTCTACAACAGCTCCCTGAATGCGGAGACGAAAGCGTCGGTGGTCGCGGGACTCCGCGAAGGCAGGTTCCGCCTGCTGTACGTGTCGCCCGAACGTCTCGTCGGCGACGGCAGCGACAGCTTTCTCAGTCTGCTGTCCGCCTGCCAGGTCAGCTTCGTGGCAATCGACGAGGCACACTGCATCAGCCAGTGGGGACACGATTTCCGCCCGGAATACCGGCAGCTCGGACGCCTCCGCGAGCTGCTGCCGGGGATCAGCCTGCACGCGTATACAGCGACGGCCACCGCGCGCGTCCGGAAGGACATCGCCGGGCAGCTGGGGCTCGCGGACCCGCTGGAGCTCGTGGGATCGTTCGATCGGCCGAATCTCGTCTACCGTGTGCTCGCGCGATCGAATCTGAAGCGGCAGCTGCTCGACGTGCTCGGCCGGCACCGTGGACAGGCCGGCATCATCTACTGCACCTCCCGGCGGGAAGTCGACGCGCTGTCGGCGTGGCTTCGCGAGAGCGGTGTTCGCGCCCTGCCGTACCACGCGGGGCTTCCCGACAGCGAGCGCAGCCACAACCAGTCGGCGTTTCTCGAGGAGGACGCGGACATCATGGTGGCGACGGTCGCGTTCGGCATGGGCATCGACCGGTCGGACGTTCGCTTCGTCGTCCATGCCGGCGCGCCCCAGTCGCTCGAGCACTACCAGCAGGAATCAGGGCGTGCCGGGCGCGACGGGCTCGAAGCCGAATGCGTGCTTCTCTATTCGAGCGCCGACTTCATGAAGTGGCGGCTGATGCTCGAACGGAACGGCGAGCTGACAGACGCGGCGCGCAAGCTCTTGCGCGACATCGAACGCTACGCCGCCAGTGTCGGGTGCCGCCATCGCCATCTCGTCACGTATTTCGGCGACACCTCCACACGGACGGACTGCAGCGCCTGCGACTACTGCCTCGACGAGCTCGAGACCGCGGTGGATCCCGTCGTGCTCGCGCGGAAGATTCTGTCGTGCGTCGCACGTGTGGGTCAGCGCTTCGGCATCGCGCACGTCGCGAACGTGCTCTGCGGAAGCGACGTCGAGGCCGTCACGTCGCGCCGCCATCACGAGTTGAGCACGTTCGGCCTGCTGCGTGACACGCCCGTTCCGGAGGTGAAGGGGTACGTGGAGCAGCTCATCGCCCACGGATTTCTCCGGCAGACGGACGACGGATTCCCGGTTGTCGCGTTGACGGACCGCGGCGTCGCCCTGTTGAAGGACGCGGGCCTCGAGGAAGGGCTCGTGCTCGCGCGGCAGCGCCGGCCGGTAAAGGATCGCGTCGCGAAGCGATCGCGCATCGAATCCGAGTCCTGGCAGGACGTAGATCGCGATCTCTTCGAGCGGCTTCGCGCCGTACGTCTCGAGATCGCCCGGGCGCGCGGCGTCCCGCCGTACGTCATCTTCCACGACACCACGCTGCGGGAGCTTGCGCGGCTGCGGCCGGCCACCATCGAGGCGCTCCACGGGATCAAAGGCGTCGGCGCGCGCAAGGCGCAGGATCTCGGAGAGACGTTTCTCGCGGCGATCCGCAATGCATGAATCCAGGAGACGACATGGCCGCCTACGTACTCGCGCACATCGACGTCACCGACCCGGAGCAGTACCAGGAGTACATCCGCATGTCACCGGCGAGCATCACCCAATACGGCGGCCGCTTCCTGGCGCGGGGGCCGGCTCCGGAAATACTCGAGGGCAGCTGGGTTCCGAAGCGCCTGGTCCTCATCGAGTTTCCATCCGCCGAACAGGCCCGCCGATGGTGGAGCTCTCCGGAGTACGCGCCGGCCAAAGCGAAGCGGCAGGCGACCTCCACCGGAGATCTCGTCATCATCCCCGGCGTGTAGGCTGCTGGATGGGCACCCGTGCCTGAACTGCCCGACATCGCGCTGTATCTGGACGCGCTCGCGCCGCGCGTGGTGAATCAGCCGCTCGAGCGCCTCCGCATCGCCAACCCTTTTCTTCTCCGCACACCCGATCCGCCCGTCAGCGCCGTCGAAGGCCGGACCGTGCTGGACGTGCGCCGCCTCGGCAAGCGCATCGTCTTCGTGCTCGAAGGTGAACTGTACGCGGTGCTGCACCTGATGATTGCGGGCCGCCTGCGCTGGCGTGAGCGCGGCGCCGCAATTCCCGGAAAGGTCGGACTTGCGGCGTTCGATTTCCCGACCGGGACCGCCGTCCTGACGGAGGCGGGCTCGCGCCGGCAGGCCTCGCTCCACCTGGTCGGTCCGGCGGGGCTCCAGGCCCTCGACCCCGGCGGCCTCGAGGTGCTCGAGTCCGACCTGGCGGCCTTCGCGGCCCGCCTGACCCGCGAGAACCACACGGTGAAGCGTGCGCTGACGGACCCGCACATTTTCAGCGGGATAGGGAATGCGTACTCGGATGAAATCCTGCACGCCGCGCGGATGTCGCCGATGAAGCTGACCGCGACGCTCGACGACGAGGAGATCGCGCGGCTGTATGCGGCGACGACAAGTACGCTGGAGCGGTGGATCCGCCGGCTGCGGGACGAAGCCGCGGGAGCGTTCCCCGAGAAGGTCACGGCGTTCCGCGAGGGCATGGCGGTCCACGGGCGCTACAGGCAGCCGTGTCCCGTCTGCGGCGCGCCCGTGCAGCGGATCGTCTATGCGCGCAACGAAGCCAACTACTGCGCGAACTGCCAGACAGGGGGCCGTCTCCTGTCGGATCGGGCGCTCGCGCGTCTCTTCCGCGAAGACTGGCCCAAGACGCTCGACGCGATGGAGCAGCGCCTCGGTCGAAAGCTCGAGTAATCCACACTGACCGGCTGCCGCACGGCGGGCGCGTGACCGCGGCCGCTATTGCTGCGAGACCGTGAACGTCTGACCGCCGATCGTGATCGTTCCGCTCCGGGGTGCACCGGTGCCGTTCGGTTCGACCCCGAACGGAACCGTGCCGTCGCCCGTGCCCGATGTCCCTGGCGCCACGAGGATCCACGGCGCCTGGCTCGCGGCAGTCCAGGGGCAGCCCGCGCCCGCCGCCACGTTGACCGATCCGATCGCGCCCGAGGACGGGGCGGTGAATCCTGGCGCGCTCAGGGTGTAGGTGCACCCGGAGTCCTGGCTCACCGTCACGGTACGCGTCGCCACGGTCAGGGTGCCGCTGCGCGCCGGACCGGTGTTCGCCGCGAGGGCAGCCTCGACGGTCCCGGGGCCGTTTCCACTCGCGCCGTTTCCGATGGTCACCCAGGGCACGTTGCTGACGGCCGTCCATGCGCACCCGGCGGGTGCCGTCACATCCAGCCGCTCGTTCGACGGCGCGCTGCTGCGTGCGAGCGTGTCCGGGACGACCGCATACGTGCAGGCGCCGTCCTGGGAAAGGGTGAACGGCTGCCCCGCGATCGGGAACGTGGCGGTGCGCCCCGGCCCCGTGTTCTGATCGACCGTGAACTGGACCGTCCCGGAGCCGTTGCCGCTGCCGCCCGCAGTGACGTGGGCCCAGGAGGGGACATTGTCCACCGTCCACGCGCATCCCGCAGCGGCCGTGACGTTCACTGTCGCATTGCCACCGCCCGCGGGCACGTTCTGTCCGGGCGGGTTGATCGCATACGTGCAGCCGCCCGACTGGCTGATCCCGAAGTTCTGGCCCGCGATCGTTAACGCGCCATTGCGCGGCGCGCCGCTGTTCGGGTCGAAGGCATATTGCACCGTGCCGTTACCCGTCCCGGAGGCGCCGCTCGTAATCGTCACCCACGGGGTGTTGTTCGGCGCCGCCATCCAGGTACATCCGGCTGGTGCCGTGACGGCAACAGACCCCGTGCCCCCCGCCGCCGGCACTTGCTGCGACGTTGGCGACAGCGAGTACGAGCACCCGCTGTCCTGGGTGATCGTCACCGTGCGCCCGGCGACCGTCACCGTCCCCGTTCGCGGGCCTCCGCCGTTCGCAGCGACGGTGAGCTGCACGGTGCCATTGCCCGTCCCGCTCGACCCGGTGGCCACGCTGATCCAGGACGCATTCGACGTCGCGGTCCACCGGCACCCGCCAGAGGTGCTGACGGACAGGCTCACCGATCCGCCGCCGGCGCCAACGTTCTGCGGCGTCGGCGACACCGAGTAGCTGCACGATTCCGCCTGGTTGACGGTGAACGCATGGCCGGCAATCGTCAACGTGCCAGACCTCGCCGCGCCTGTGTGGGCCGCCGCGGTGAACGAAACCGTTCCGTTGCCCGTGCCGCGCGAGCCTGCCGTGATCGTGATCCAGTCCGCGTTGCTCGAGGCCGTCCACCCGCAGGCGCCGCCTGCCACCACGCCGACGGTCCCGTTCCCGCCTTCTCCAGGCACGCTGGTGCTGGACGAGGACAGGGAGTACGAACACCCCGCACCCTGGCTCACCGTGAACGTCCGGCCGCCGGCCGAGATCGTCGCACTTCGTGCCGGACCGGCGTTCGCCGCCGCCGAGAACTTGACGGTCCCGTTGCCCGAGCCCGTCGCGCCCGACGTGATCGTCAGCCAGTCGGCGCTCTCGTTCGCCGACCACGCGCAGCCGCTCTCGGCCTGCACGTCGAACGACCCCTGCCCGCCACCGGGATCGATCGTGGTGCTGGTGGGGTTGATCGCAAACGTGCAGCCCTGCCCCTGATTGATGGTGAACGTCCGGCCAGCGATGGTGGCGGTCCCTGAACGATTCGGCCCGGTTGTCGCGGCGACGTTCAGTTGAACGGTGCCGGAGCCGCTCCCCTGGGATCCCGCGGCGACGACGATCCACGGAGCGTTGCTCGTCGCGGTCCAGGGACAGGCGTCGTTCGTGGTCACGGTAACCGGCACGGTGCCGCCACCAGCCGCCACCGATCCGCTGTCGGGCGAGAGCGCGTACGCGCATCCCTGCGACTGCGTGACAGTGAACGCACGTCCGGCGATGGTCAGCGTGGCCGTTCGCGGGGGGCCGGTGGTCGGCGCAACGACGAATGACGCCGTGCCGGAGCCGGTGTTGTTCGCGTTCCCCGCCGTCACCGTGATCCAGTCCACGCTGCTCGTCGCCGTCCAGGCACACGCCGGGGTCGTTGTCACCGCGACATTTCCCGTACCGCCTTCAGGGCCCGTCTGGTAGCTCACCGGGCTGAGCGTGTACGAGCAGCCCGCCGCCTGCGGCGACTGCGTGACGGTGAACCGGTGGCCCGCGATCGTGATCGTGCCGGTCCGCGCCGGACCCGGGGTGGAGGCAACCTCGAATGTCACCGTCCCGGCGCCCGTGCCGCTGGCGCCGGACCGGATGCTGATCCAGTCCGCATCCGAAACCGCCGTCCAGGTGCAGAGGGCGCTCGAGGGGCGCACGTCCACATGGCCGGGCCCACCGGCGGTGTCGAAGGTGCCCGATTCTTCTCCGAGCCCGATCGTGCACTCTCCGGCGGCCTGCATGACCTCCGCGCGCTGATTGTTGGCGACAATTCCGCCGCGCCGCACGACCGGGTCGGGGTTCGCCACGGCTTCGAACTGGACAGTGCCGTCACCCTGGCCGCTCGCGCCCGCCTTGATGCTGATCCACCCGGCCTCGGATGCCGCCGTCCAGGCGCACTCGCGGGCGGTGGTGATCGTCACCGTGCCGGCGCCGCCACGCGCGGGAACCGGCGTTTCGGGGGCGCCGACCGAAACGGCGCATTTCGAAACGGCCGATGGGGAAGTAATGGACGTCGTCGCGGATGAGCCGCAGCCCAGGATCCCGAGGCCCGCGAAGGCCGCGGCCACCAGCAGAGCAGTGCGTGTTCGGGATGCCGCGCGGACCGGAGGATGAGCCATATAGATAGCGGGGCGACGCCGACGAGGTGCCTTTCAAGACTGCGGCCAAGGACGTGCTTCGGTGAATCACCGGACCAGCCGCAGCGGGGGTCTTTGGAAGGGGCGGATTTCGATGAATTGGGGAATTTCCGGTAAGCGGATGCTCTGCGGAGCACCGTATGCAAGGGGTGTGGAATCGAGGATGATGACCGGATGCGCACGCAGCCACCACGCGTAAGACTCTCGGTGATTGTTGGTCTGATCGTTCTTGGCCTGGCGCCGCCAAGAGCCGCTCCCGCGGAAAGCCCCGCGACAATTCAGCAGACCGACCTCCGCGAATGGCTGGGTTACATCGCCTCGGACGAGCTTGAGGGCCGACAGGTTTTCACCGAGGGGCTCGGACTTGCCGCTGGGTACATCGCTGAGCACCTGGCCGCGTGGAACGTGAACCCCGCGGGTGAAGACGGCACCTACTTCCAGACCGTGCGCGTGCTGGGCGTCCGGACCATGAGCAAGGCGTCCGTGATGGTCGAAGTGAACGGCCAGATGCGTCTGTTCAAGGACGGCGAGGGGATCGTCTTCCCGAAGAAGATGGGCGGCAGGCAGACGATCGCCAGCGACCGGATCCAGTTCGTTGGGTATGGTTTGCAGATGCCCGCCGCGGGCGAAGACGACTATGCCGATGTCGATCCGGCCGGCAAGATCGTCATCTTTCTGGGGCCCGGGCAGAAAACCCTCCCGCCCGGATCGTTCCGCCTGGTGAATGCGCGCTCGCGCAGCGCGCTTGGCAAGGGTGCCGTCGCGACGATCGGCCCGGTCTCCACGGGCATCTCGCGACGCGGCGGAGGCGCCGGCGCGCCCCCCGCGCCGATTGATCCCGGCGCATTTCGATCCGACGACTCCGCAGCCGTGCCATCGGTCGCCGCGGCACGCGCTGTCAGCAGCACCGACAACGGCGACTTCACCACGGTCGAACGCTACGACACCCAGATACCGCCCGCCGTGACCGCGACGGACGAGTTCTTCGAGTTCCTCTTCAGCGGCTCCGATGTGAAGTACCCGGAGCTCAAAGAGAAGATCTCCCGGGGAGAGCCGCTCCCGGCCTTTGCGCTGCGCGGGGTGAGGATCACGCTGAACGTGGAAGCCGACTACACGGTCGTCCGCACCCGCCTCACCCGCAACGTCGTCGGTACCATCGCCGGCACGGATGCGAAGTTACGCGATACATACGTGGCCTTCGGCGCGCATTACGATCACATCGGGTATTCGGAGGGGCCGGGGCCGGGTCGAAGCGTCGCGACCTCCGGCACGAGCTGCCCCGGGCAGGCGCGCGACACACCGCGGCCCGGCGACAACATCAACAACGGCGCCGACGACGACGGGTCGGGGACGGTGGGGCTGATGGCGCTCGCGAAGGCCTTTGCGCAGGGGCCGAAACCCAGGCGATCGCTGCTGTTCGTCTGGCACTCCGGCGAGGAGGCGGGGCTCTACGGGTCCAGGTACTACGCGGACTATCCCATCGTTCCGCTGGACCGGACCATGGCGCAGCTCAATATCGACATGATCGGCCGCAACCGCTGCGACGATCCGGGTCAGGAGGATACGGTCTATCTCGTCGGGTCCGACCGGATCAGCACGGAGCTCCACAATGTGAACGAGGACGCGAATGCCTCCCTCCCGAACCCGCTGACCCTCAACTACGAAATGAACGATCCCGCGGACCCCGAGTCGATTTATACGCGGAGCGATCACTACAGCTATGCGTCGAAGGGGGTCCCGATCATCTTCTACACGACGGGCCTGCACCGGGATTACCACTACGTCACGGACGAAGTGTCGAAAATCGATTTCCCGAAGCTCGCGCGAATCACCCAGCTCGTGTTCACCACGGGGATGCGGCTCGGCAACCTCGACCACGTCCCCGTGCGCGACAACAAGGGGCCGCGCAAGGGTAAGGGAACGGGCGGGAAAATCGGGATTCGGGACTAGGGATCGGGGATCGGGGATCGGGGATCGGGAGTCAGGAACTCGGAGCGGTGCTCCGGATCCCTGACTCTGCAGATTGCGTCTTACTGTCTGACGAGCTGACCGCGGACCGCGCCGCCCTGGTTGGCGGCCGTGTGCACGTTGAAGTAGTAGCCGGCTGGGTTGCTGACGATCGCTTGTGCGTTGACCTGGCTCACGTCGACGTTGGTGAAGTTGAGCGTCCCGGACCCGTCAGCCAGCGTAATCGCCGTGGCGGGGGTCAGGCCGGTGTTGATCAGCGCCGGCCCGGGAACACCGGCTGCACCCGGGTGGATGTGGGCCAGCCGGACTTCCGTTCCCGCCGGAAACCCTGACAGCTGCACCGAAAAATTCATCGTGCCGGAGCCGGTGATCGCTCCCGAGGAATCGCGCGGCGCAGTCAACGTGATGGTCGCGGTCCCGCGGCCGTTCGCGTCAGCATTGGTCACGGGAGGCACTTCGTTCGCGGCACTGAGTGCCGCCGTGAAGACGATCGGGCCGTTCGTCGGATTGGTCGGCGAGCTGCTTCCGCAGGCGGCGATCGTGGTCAGGATGGCAAGCAGGGCAATTCTCTTCATGTCGCTGGTCTCCTCATCGGCCGAGTGACTGCGCCGGGATGGGCGCCAGTCCGGCCGTCAGAACTTCCGTGTGATGTTGAATCCGAGGTACACATCGTGCGGGCTGCCGCCCCGCGCGAGCTGTCCGAGCGTCGTGCCGAACGAGTTGGTGAAATTCAGCTGCAGTGTATGCCCGCCGGTGCGTTTCTCGATCGCGACCCCCCACACGCCCTTGTTCGGGTCGTATCCCGCCAGCCGCGGCGTGAATTCCGCGACGACGTATCCGCTGCGTGAAAAGCGCACGCGCGTCCCGAGGCCCGCAAACCAGGTGTCCTTGTGGTTCGCATGGTTGTCGGACGTGTCGAGGCCGAGATCATGTTCGTGGCCGGAGTGGCCCGAAATGGTGTCGACCGCGTGCGTGTCCATCACAAAAGCGGGCGTGGCATACAGCGCGAGCGCATCGCCGAACGTCCTCGACACGGTGAGCGCCACCCCCGGCTGGTGATTCTGCCGCAGGTTGTTCAGCCCTTCGTAGGATCCCATGAGAGACACCGATATCGGCAGGGCCGCTCCTTGGCGAAGGGCGTCCCACCGGACGAACGTCTGGATCGTCTTGGCGAGCATGGACCGGTTCGCGCCGACGTGCACGTGCCCCGTAATCGCGTAGCGGTACTCCAGCCCGATCACCGCGCCGTCGTCCAGGCTGAACAGCGACGAGGCAAGATCGGTGAACGCGCCGCGGCGCAGGTCGCGGGCGAACCGGTGCGTGAGCCGGAAGTAGCTGTGATGGCTCTTGAGCGACAACGTGGTCGGGAGATCGATCAGGTTGAGGTCGATCTCCGGCGGGACGGGCACCGACAGGACCGCGGGGTCCGTCGCCGCCGCCTGGGGATCAGGCGCCGGTGTCTGAGCCAACACGCTCGATTCGGACGCGAGGAGGAGAGCAGCGAGCAGGGATAATCCCGCGAGCGGGATCCGGAACGGACGAACAGTGAACATAGGCTCCTCGCGGGCACCGCAATCCGCATGCCTGTAGGGGGCGGGGCCTGGGACCCGGTTTACCGCCGAATCGACTGGCGGCCTCTCGATCGCAGCTTTCTGTTTCAGTAAAGGGTTACGGGTCATGTAACGTATGCCAAGCATGTCAAAACGCGAGCCGGCGGGCACCGGCGGCGGGAGCGGGTTCCGCTCCGCCGGATGGCGGCAGCCGTCCACAACCGTGAGCCTGCCCGAGGTGCATGGCTCCGTGTCGATTCCGCTCGGTGGCGGTTTCTGGCGCAAGATGCTCGCATTTGCCGGTCCCGGCTACCTGGTTGCCGTCGGTTACATGGACCCGGGGAATTGGGCGACCGACCTTGCGGGCGGTTCGAAGTATGGCTACACGCTCCTGAGCGTGATCATGCTCTCGAACCTGATGGCGATTCTGCTGCAGGCGCTCGCGCTGCGGCTCGGGATTGCCAGCGGCCGCGACCTCGCCCAGGCCTGCCGCGATCACTATTCGCGTCCGACCACGCTGGTGCTCTGGCTGCTCTGTGAGCTGGCCATCGCGGCGTGCGACCTGGCGGAGGTGATCGGATCGGCCATTGCGCTCAATCTGCTCTTCCACCTGCCCCTGATGTGGGGTGTCTGCCTCACGTCGCTCGACGTGCTGCTCGTACTTTACATGCAGCAGTTCCGATTCAGGTATGTGGAAGTGCTCGTCGTTCTGCTCATCGTGGGGATTGCCGGCTGCTTCGGCGTTCAGCTCTGGCTTGCGAAGCCAGACGTGATGGGGGTGCTCGGCGGCTTCGTGCCGCGCCTGGAGATTGCGCGCAACCCGGACATGCTCTATATCGCGGTCGGCATTCTCGGTGCGACCGTCATGCCGCACAACCTCTATCTGCACTCGTCGATCATCCAGACACGGCGGTACCGGGACACGGCGGAGAGCAAGCGCGAGGCCGTGCGCTTTGCCAATATCGATTCGACGGTCGCATTGATGTTCGCGCTCTTCCTGAACGGGGCCATTCTGGTGGTGGCAGCGTCGACGTTCCACACCACGGGCAACCAGGGCGTGGCGGAGATCGCCGATGCCTACAAGCTGCTCGCCCCGCTGCTGGGCACGCAGCTCGCAAGCACGCTGTTCGCTGTCGCGCTGCTGTTCTCCGGACAGAATGCGACGCTGACCGGGACGCTCGCCGGACAGATCGTGATGGAAGGCTTCCTCAACATCCGGCTCCGGCCGTGGCTGCGGCGGCTCATCACGCGGCTCATCGCCATCGTGCCCGCGCTCGTCGTGCTGTACTTCTACGGCGAGCGCGGCATGGGGCCCCTCATCATCCTGAGCCAGGTGGTGTTGAGCCTCCAGCTGCCGTTTGCGGTGTTCCCGCTCGTGCTCTTCACAGGCGACAGGCGCAAGATGGGCGCGCTCGTGGCCCCGCGCTGGATGCTGGCGCTCGCCTGGCCCGTGGCGATTCTGATTGCGGCGCTGAACGCGTGGCTCCTGTGGCAGACCTTCCTGGGATAGCCGGCACGTCGACATCCGCATGAGGGGGCGATTCGATTATGTACAGCAACATCCTGATCGCCATCGAACATTCCGATGCCGACGCCGCGGTCCTCTCGCACGTCCAGGACCTGGCGCGCCTGACGGGCGCCCGGCTGCTGCTCGTCCACGTCGCGGACGGCTGGGCGGCGCGTCACTTCGACGAGCTCGTCCTGCGCGAGTCGGAGGAGATCCGGGGCGATCGCGAATACCTCGAGCAGCTCTGCCGCGACATGGTGGGCCGCGGGTTCAGCACCCGCGCCCGCCTCGCGATGGGCGATCCGGCGACGCAACTCGTAAAGGTGGCGGCGGAGGAGTCGGTCGATCTGATTGCGATGTCCACGCACGGCCACCGGTTTCTGAACGACCTCCTTCGCGGCAGTACGGCCGACCGCGTCCGGCACAACGTGAAGATCCCGGTGCTCATGGTCCGCGCCTGATGCCGCTCTCGCGGTGGATCGCGCGAATCAGGCCGCGCGACCGGGAGGAACTGTGGCTTCTCGGCGGCGGAGTCGCGGTGCTCCTGCTGCTCGTTGTCGCGATGAAGCTGGCGGGCGAAGTCCTCGAAGGCGAGACGCTCCACTTCGACAAGCGCATCCTGCTCGCGCTCCGCGAGCCGCGGAACCCCTCTGTGCCGGTCGGCCCTGCATGGCTGCTGAGCGCGGCGCTCGACATCACGGCGCTCGGGAGCGCCACGGTCCTTGGCCTCACGGTCGTGGCGATTGCCGGATTTCTCATCCTGCAGGGGATGTGGCGTACGGGTCTCTTCGTCGCCAGTGCCGCCGGCGGCGCCGTGTTCGTGGATGCCATCCTCAAACAGGCGTTCCAGCGCCCGCGTCCTGACGTCGTGCCGCACCTTCGCGACGTGATGACCATGAGCTTCCCGAGCGGACATGCGCTCACGTCAGCGGTCGTGTACCTCACGCTCGGCGCGCTCTCGATGCGGATCGCGGAGCGGCGCCTGACGAAGTTCTACTGCATGGCGATGGCAATGCTGGTCACCGCGCTTGTCGGTGCCAGCCGTGTCTATCTGGGCGTACACTATCCCACCGACGTCATCGCAGGCTGGCTGATCGGCCTCTCGTGGGCGCTGCTATGCTGGATGATCGAGCGACGGCTCGAGTATCGAGCGGGGTTGAAACGTGAGCGAGCCGAAGCCGAAGACTGATGCGCGGAGCCTGGGCGCGTCGCACACGGCGCCGCGCACGGCGTGTGCGCCTGGCGCGCACGCGAGCGGAGCAGCCGCACAGGGCGCCACGGGAACAGGGGCTCTCCCGCGCGCGGACGGCGGCCGTCACCTTGCAGCAGCGGAGACCCGGTCGATTACGTCAAGAGGTCAAATGTTCGGCACATACGCGACACGAGTACCCCGCACCAGCGCAGCCGACAAACCGTCGCCGGCCGCTTCGGGGCCCCGCGAGACCATCCTCCTCGTCGAGGACGACCCGGCCGTGCGGCAGCTCTTCGCTCAGGCCCTGGTCCGTGCCGGCTACAAGGTTCACGAGGCGCATAATGGCCAGGAAGCGCTGAAGGTGTTCGAGCAGCACGGCGACGCAATCGATCTGCTGCTGACCGACCTGCGCATGCCCTACATGGGCGGCGTCGAGCTGGCGAAGGCGCTCAGGGCGCGCCGCAAGACCCTGAAGCTGATTTGTGTCTCGGGTTACCCCGGAAGCGCCGAAACCGACGTGTCCAGCGATTTCCTCGCGAAGCCGTTCTCCCGCGAGGACCTCCTCGCCAAAGTCCGCGAAGTCCTCGACCGGCGCTGAGCGCGTCGCGGGCTCCTGCCCGCACCGATCGTCAGCGCACCACGACCGTCGCCCAGTCCCATCCTTCCAGCCCTTTCGCATTCACCGCTTTGACCGAGACGTCAGTGCCGGCCGGTACGCCGTCCAAACGCGCCGAGGGGGCCTGCACGCGCAACTGCTTCGCGTCTGCCGACGACGGCTGCCGCCACGTCACGAGATAGCCCGTCACGCTCCGTTCCGGACTGGGTGTCCACGCGACTGTTGCGTGACGGTTGCTGTAGGACGTGATCCGCAGCCCCGTGATCCGCGACGGGCTGGAGGCCAGCAGCATGATGCTCGCGGCTGTCGTCTTCGCCACTTCGGTGACGAGCTGGTGATTGATCGTCTCGAGCAGATCGTGGGGCTGATGGTAGTGCGGGCTGCCAAGCACCGGGTACGAACCGATGCCGCCGACGATGTCGCCGAAGGCCTCGTAGTAGGCGGCGGCATCGGTGTTCTTGTAATAGTGCGCGTCGTACGTGATCAGCCTGGAGAACTGGAGTGCGGCGGCGTGCTGGACGTCGCGGATCCCGGCATTGGAGTAGCGGATCGTGTCGTCCAGCCGTTCGTCGTTCGCCCATCCGACCATGTCGTTGTTGAGGGCTCCCAGGACGTGCGCCTTGTCCGCGACGGCACGGCGGACGAACTCGCGGCTGCCGAAGAGCCCCGCTTCCTCGCCGGTGAACGACGCAAACACGATCGTCGCGGGCTGGCGGTGGGCGGCGAGCAGCCGCGCAGTCTCGAGCAGGGCGGCGGTTCCAGACGAGTCGTCGTCTGCGCCGGGACTGACCAGCGCCGAATCGAAGTGGCTGCTGACGACATAGACGAGCTCGGGATTTTCCGTGCCGCCGAGCGTCGCCACGACGTTCGCGGTCTGTCCGGTCGTTCCCCCCGGGAGCCGGTACTCGAACGACTGATACTGCGGTGCGTATCCGAACGACCGGTAGGTGTCGAAGAGGAAAGCAGCCGCGCGGGCGTTCCCCGGTTGTGTCACGAATTTCGAATCGAAGTCGAAGAGCGCGCTCTCGTAGCCGAAGATCCGGTCGACAGATGCCCCGGACGTAATCGCCGCCACTGTCCGCGCGATTGGTGCGTACATCCGTGCCGCTCTGGCGCGCAGATCGCGCTCGCGATCGAGGCTGCTGCGGATCCGCGTCCGCAGTTCCTCCTGCGTCACTTCGCGTGTCAGGTCCACCAGGTAGACGCCGCGGTCCGGTGTCACGGTGTCGCCGTCCCGTTCCGCGGTAATCAGCACGCGCCTGCCGTCCGGGCTGGGCTGCCATGAATATTCCGGCGCAATCGTGCGCACGGTGTTGTTGTGAAACAGCCGACGGCGCGTCATCGACGTCAGATCGTAGAGGAACGAGCGGCGGTGGCGGGCTTCTCCGACGGCAGCGAGGAGCCGGTCGGGGCCGAGGAACACAGGGAGTACGTCATGCTGAATCTCGCGCGTGACGCGACGCTGCCCCGTGCCGTCGCGGTCGACGATGTAAATGTCCCAGTCGTCCTTGTTCATCATCTGGAACGCGATGCGCGTTCCGTCGGCTGTCAGCGAAGGCGCATCGATCGGTTCGGGGCCGGATCGCACCACGGAGCCGTTGAGAGGATCCGTCGTCCGCGCGGCCACGAGTTGATACCCGTCGTCGATTCGGCTCACGTACGTCAGGGTCGCACCGTCGCCGGAAAAAGACGGTGCGAAGCCGGGGAGCGTCGTCAGGCGGCCAGTGCTCGTCGCGATAATACCGAAGGTCCGCGGCGTGGTGGTCTGGAGCGCCGCGGCTCCGGAGGGCTGGCGGGGCGCGACGAGCAGGGCGGTGCCCGTCGTGTTAATCCGGACGATCACCTGCTCGCGTGGCCCGGAGGTTCGCGCGGCGGCTCGCCCGCCCTCCGTCACCTGGTAAATCTGAGGAGCCTGGTCGTCGGGTCCTCGTCCGGCAAACCACACGGTTCCAGCACCGAACGCAAGTTGCGTCTTCGTGAATCCCGCGAGCGGGAGCTCTGTCTCACGCCCGGAGCGTACATCGCGTACGACAACGCGAGCGGCCGCGGCGATCCGCTCGTTGAGCGCCGTCTGGCGCCGCACCCGGTCATCGGCAGCAGCCTGTTCCACCGCCGCTGCCGCCTGCTCCAGTTCCGGCGTAGGCGTCACGGCCAGGTAGGCGATGCTCGTGCCATCGGGCGAATATGCGGCCGCGAAGCCATGAAGCTCCAGGGTTGGTGCCGTCGAGCCATCGGCGGGCACGATCCAGG
Organism: Acidobacteriota bacterium; assembly: GCA_039648985.1. Taxonomy (GTDB): domain Bacteria; phylum Acidobacteriota; class Vicinamibacteria; order Vicinamibacterales; family 2-12-FULL-66-21; genus JALZOC01. The sequence continues at coordinate 27,662 of JBBWZJ010000091.1, forward strand.
TGCTGCGCGACACACCCCTTGCTGTTTCGTAGAGAAGCGCGTGGCCGTCAGGAGAAAACCTGGGAGCCGCTCCGTCGGTCGTCAGCTCGGTCGTTCGGTACAGTTCGCCGGTTTGCAGCGCGATTGCCTCCAGTTCGGGCTTGCCCACCTGCGAATCCAGCAGCCGGAGGTAACCCTCGAGCGCCACGACGTAATCTCCGCGCGCCCACGCGAGGTCCGCAGCCTGCAGCGGCGTTTCGCCAACGCGCGCCGAAACGGAGGTCCAGAGCAGGAGAGCGAGCGCCGCCCCGAGGGAGAACAGGTTTCTCATGCGGGAAATACTTTGTCCTTTTAGGGTCGCCGACACCGGCGATCGCAAGTGCTGAGCTGGGCGGTCCGACCGGCGTGGCCCGCTTGCAATCGCTTCTAGTTTATTGGGGTTGCCGGCCCGCGCGAACCCTCCGTGACAGCGATCGATGGCTCAAACCGAGTTTTCCGGCCGCGGAACGTCGGTTGCAGAAACTGTTCAGCATGAGCGTCCCGGTCCGGTTTGCTGCCCTCGTCGGCCTCGCGGCTGCGCTGTCGACATTTGCGTCCGCGCAAGCGCCCTCGCCGGTGCGATTGCGCGCCCGGACGTTCGTGCCGGCCGGAAACGTGGGCGCCGGGGCTGCATCGGTCGCCCGCCGGCCTCAGCAGCGCAGCATGGCCAGGAGCGTGGTCGCGGAGCGGCGACACCTCCTGGTCCAGTTCAGCGGGCCGCTCACCGGCGCGGATTTCGCGGCCCTCAGGGCCGCGGGTGCGTTGGCGCTGCGCTACGTACCCGAGAACACCGTCGCGGTTTCGGCGCCTCCCGATTTCGATTCGGCCTCGGTGCCGCGCGCACACTGGATCGGGGAGCTCACCGCGGCTGACAAATTGAGCGTGGATTCCTCGGCGGATCTCGCCCGTGACTTCCCGGTGTATCCCTTGACCGTCGTCGAATTCCATCCCGACGCGAATGCCGCCGTGGTCGCGGAACGGCTGGGTGCCGCTGGTACCGCCGCCGTGCCGTCGACGGCGCTGCCTGCTTACATGGCGGCAATTCCGACCGACCGCGCGGCCATCGAGACTCTGGCGGCAGACGATGCCGTGGCGTGGATTTATCCGGCGACGACAGACCTGGTGGCTGGCGGCGCGCTCCTGTGCGAAGGGCTCGTCAGCCCCCAGGGGATCGTCGCGAACTACGCGACCATTGGTGATGGATGGGACGGTGCGGGACTCAAGTCGGTGAACCTATCGTATTACCTGCTCGCGGGATCCCGCGATCTCGGGCCGTCGCTGCAGGGCACCGAGATCGCGCGCGCGCTCACCGAGTGGTCCCGCTTTGCCGACGTGCGATGGCGCCCGGCCGCTCGGGCGAACGAGACGCGGTCGGTCACAGTGCTGTGGGGACCCCGGGACCATGGGGATGCATTCCCGTTCGCGCCAGAAGTGCTCGCGCACGCGTTCTTCCCCGCGCCCGCGGTTCCCGAAACGCTTGCGGGCGATATCCACTTCAACGATGCATACACGTGGGGTGTCGGTGATCCGGGCCGGTACGACATCTTCAGCGTCGCCCTGCACGAGTCGGGGCACAGCCTCGGGCTGGCGCATTCCACGAATCCCGCTGCCGTGATGTACCCCATTTACCACGGCATCGTTCAGGGGCCGTCGGACGAGGACATCAAGGCGATCCAGACGCTGTATGCGCCGCCTGCGCGGGGCGTGCTGCCGCTCGGCTGGGCGGACACCGCGATCGGCGGCGCGATCAGCGGCGACGCCGTGGAGCGGAGCGGCATCTACACCGTCAAGGCGGCAGGCCGTGACGTGTGGGGCACCCAGGACGAACTGCGCTTCGTGTCGCGCACCCTCAGCGGCGACGGCGACATCACGGCGCGCATCGACTCGCTGGCGGCTCCTCAGCGCTGGACGAAGGCCGGCATCATGATTCGCGGATCTGCCGATCCAGGGGCGCCACACGCATTCATGCTGGTGTCCGGCGGGAAGGGGCTGGCATTCCAGCGGCGGACCGTCCAGGACGGCTTGACGACGACGACCTACGGGGGGGCGGGCACGGCGCCGCAGTGGTTATGGCTATCGCGCCGGGGTACCCGGATTGCGGCGTACGCTGGAGTCGATCGCGGCGCCTGGCGGCTCATCGGCACGGACACGATCAAGATGGGCGAACAGGTACTTGCGGGCCTTGCGCTCTCCAGCCACGATCCGCTCGTGAAGGCGACCGCGGTGTTCTCGAACGTCAGCGTGGTTCCCGCACCCGCGTGGACCCATGCCGACGTCGGCGCCGTTGGCGTGAAGGGCTCCTTGAATGCCACCGAGACGAACATCCGCGTCGAAGGCGGCGGCGCCGACATCTGGAACGATGCGGACGCGTTCCACTTCGCATGGCTGCCGCTCTCGGGCGACGGGGAAATCGTCGCGCGGGTCGCGCGGCTCGAGGGCGGACGCGCGTGGGCGAAGGCCGGGGTCATGATCCGGGAAACGCTCGATCCGGCATCGCCGCACGCCTTCATGCTGGTATCGGCGCGGAAGGGCTATGCGTTTCAGTGGCGCACAGCCACAGGCGGGATGAGCGACAGCACTGCGGCCGGGCTCGGCACGGCCCCGCAGTGGCTCAAGCTGACACGGCAGGGGAATGTGCTGGCCGCGTTTCGGTCGAGCGACGGCGTGACGTGGAAGGCCGCTGGCTCCGAAGCGATCAGGATGGGCAGGAACGTGATGGCAGGGCTGGCGGTGTCGAGCCATGCCTCGACAGCCACCAGCCTGGCCGACTTCGATCACGTGCGGGTTCGCTGATCGTCTACTTCTTTGCCGCCGGGGGCATGTCGATCTTGGCGATCGTCAACGTGTCGTCCTTCATCGTCCCGCTCACAGTCACCGTGTGGCCGGCATGCGTCTTCAGCCCGGCGAAGTCCTGATTGGCGATCTTGTAAACCTTGTCGCCGTCCCCGACGAACACGTATTTGGCGCCGCCCTTCACGCAGGCGTCGACACACTGCTGATCCGTCATCTTCTTCGTGCCGTGCTCGCCGTCGGCATGTTTCGCGTTGCACATCGCATCGCTGATCTGCCCCTTCCACGAGTCCGCGGCCATTGCCGGCGCCGCCGTCATCACCACCGCCGCCGTGAGCGCCGCGATTGTCATCCGCATGCAAGCCTCCTCGAAAAACGAATTCGCGGGCGCAAGTCTACCAATGATGCGCTCGATTGCGGCAAGCAAAAAGCGGAAGGTGGAAACAAAAAAATGGGGAAGGGCTGGCGCCCTTCCCCCGTTCTGCGTGCTCTGATCGCCGACCCTGCGGTCGCTTATTTCTCGGGTCCGCCCGATGCTTTCTCGAAGGCCACGAGGTTCCGCCGGAGCTCGACGAGCTTCGCGCGAATGGCGGGGTCGAGCTGCGGCGCAGCGTTCCCGGACGTGCCCACGGCACTGGCCGTCGATCCCGCCGTCGAACTCCCGCTCGTGCCCGCTGCGCCCGCTTCGGACGATCCGGCGGTGCCTGCGCTCGCGTTCGGTGCCGCCGGGGCGTTCGGGTTGGCCGCTGCCGCAGTCCCCGCGCTCCCCGCCGCAGTCGGCGCGCCGCCGGCCGCCTCGGCATCCGTGTTGTCAGGACCAAGGAGCGAGTTCAGGTTGGCCGCCACCTTCGCGTAGCTGGCGCGCCACTGGACCTGCGTGGTGATCAGTTCGTTGAAGTTCGAGATGAGCTGCGCAACCTGACTGCGCGCCTCACCTGTCAACTGCGCGGCTGCAGGCAACTGGGTCAGCTGGCTCAACGTGTCGCGAGCCGCCGTCAGCGATCGCCGTGCGGCCTCTTCATCGACCTGTCCTGCCGGCTGCGCCTGAACGGCGGAACCCGCGTTCTGGTCCGCCGCGGGCGTGCCGGAGGAGGCGCTTGCCGCGCCGGTCGGTGTGGCTGCGGCGCCCTGCTGGCCCGTGGTGCTCGACGAGGTGGTCTCGGCCGCCGTCGTGCTCGAGGGCGCGCTCGACTGCGCAGCGGCGCTCGCCGGAGCCGCGGCCGAAGACGACGTGGTGCTCGTGGGCGCAGCTGCCGCCGACGTGGTGCTGGACGTTGCGCTCGCCGGCGCACTCGCACTGGTTGGCGATGTGGTGCTGGCGGCATCTCCGCCCTTGGGCGTTGCGGTTCCTGAACCCGCCTTCGCTGATGCAAAGGCCGTCAGGTGAGTGCGCACTTCTGTCAGACGTGCACGTGTCGCGTCGTCGAGGGTCGAGGACTTCGCGTTTGCGGAGCCGGCGGCCTTGTGGCCTGCCGTCCCCGTCGTCGCGGTGCTCGATGCCGTGCCCGAAGTACCGGCGGCGCCCTGCGTGCCAGCGGTCTTGCTGTCACCGGCCGCGGCGGCATCAGAGCCGCTTCCGAGCATTTCGGTGAGGAGCTTGTCCATGGCCGCGACTTCCGTGCCCCAGTTCGCAGTCGCACTGGCGCTCGAGGCCGCCCCGTGCGACGTGCTCGCGCTGGCGGACGCGTCGTGCGGCGCGGCGTTGGACGTTGCGCGCGTGAGCGCGGCCATGTGCCGCTTCAACTCGGACAGCTGCGCCTTCGCCGGACCGCTGACCGACCCCGCGGGGATCGCGTCGAGCGCCGCCTTGGCCTGCTGCAGATGGGCCTCCGGCGACGACTGGTCCGCCTGGGTCGAGGCTGATGTCGGAGTTGCCGTGGAGGTGGTGGGTTCCGCGGTCGTCGGACTCGTTGTGGGCTGCGGGCTGGGCGGTTCGGCTGCCGGCTGCGGTGTCGGCTGAGCGGGTGGCTCTGTCGACGGCTGACTGGGCACCGGCGGCGTCTTGCTCGGTGGCTCAGGCGTCGGCTGCTGCCCGGGGGGCTGCGGAGTGGTTCTCGGCGGCGTCGTCGAGGGCGACTGCGCGAGTCCGGCGGCGGGCAGGCCAAGTAATGCGGCCGTCGCCAGGGTCGTCGTCCATCGGGTAATTGAACGTTTCATCAGGGCTCCTCCTGAGCACGGCGTGAATGAAAACGACGCGTTCCGCGAACACATCGTCTTGAAACTTCTCTAGCCCTCCTTTGAGCAATGGGGGTGCCATTCGATCTCAGCAGCGATCGGCGGGGGAATTATCAGCTGAGCAGGGGCGCTGCGCAGGAAGAGCTACGGGCCGATGATGCACGGATTACGCAGCGCGGGCTATCGGTCGGATCAATGGCCGGGCCGACAGGGCATTAGGCAGGACGAAGAGAACGAGAGCCGCCTAATCGGGAACGAGATAGAAGGCGAGCGCCAGGATGATGTAGACGCCGAGAAGCTGGATGCCTTCGAGCCAGTTGCTCTCGCCGTCGAGGGATACGAGGACGACGGCGAACACCGACAGACCGATCGCGGCAATCTCGAAGGCATTGAAGACGAGCGACATGGGTGAGCCCATCGCATACGAGAGCAGGACGAGCACCGGAGCGACCATCAGCGCAATCTGTGCGCTGCTCCCGACGCTGATTTCGAGCGCGAGCGTCATCTCGTCGTTGCGTGCCGCGGTGACGGCGCTATAGTGCTCGGCCGCGTTGCCGACGAGCGCCACGACGATCACGCCCGCGAAGAGCTCCGACATGCCGAGTCCGG
>JBBWZJ010000140.1:0-20383 GCA_039648985.1 Acidobacteriota bacterium
AAGGCGCTTGCGTTCGTGCTGACGGCAGACGATGCGTCCACGACCGAGATTCCGGAATCCGGTTATTCGTTTTCCGTCCTGAAGCGCGCCCAGGCGCTCGGGGATGTGCAGACGCTCGAGGCGCACGGGCGGCGCACCGTCCGGATCCATCTGAAAAACGCGGCGGCGGCCGCACGCAGTATCGAAGCGCTGTTCGCCCGGGCTCTCTAAACGTGCCACGTGCCACGTCCGACGTGCAACGTGCCCACGTCCAAACGTGGCACGTGCCACGTTCGACGTGCCACGTGCGACGTGCGACGTGCGACGTGCTCGGGAATGGACCGGGGGCGTGCGCCGCTGGAGCGGAAGAACAGAAACTCGGCCGTCAGCGAAGGGTCTCGAGTACGGCGCCCGATGCCGCTTCGACGTCCTTGTGCAGGCTGTTGCCGTGCGCGTCCATGGTGACGATCGCCGGGAAATCCCGCACGTCCAGATGCCACATTGCCTCCGGCGTGCCGAACTCCATGAGGGAGACGCCGGCGACACGTTCGATGCAGCGGGCATAGAACTGCGCCGCGCCGCCGACGGCGTTCAGGTACACGGCGCCGGACTTCTCGAGGCCGGCGAGGGTTCTTGCGCCCATCCCGCCTTTCCCAATGACCACGCGAACCCCGTAGCGCTCCAGGATGTCCGCCTGGTAGGGCTCCTCGCGGATGCTCGTGGTCGGACCTGCGGCCGTCACGCGCCAGCCATCCGCTTCCTTCACGACGACAGGACCACAGTGATAGAGAACGCCGCCGCTGAGATCGACGGGGGGCTGATGCTTCATCAGATGCGCGTGGACGGCGTCCCGGCCGGTGAACATCCGCCCTGAGATCAAAACGACATCCCCGACCTTGAGCGAGCGCACCTGGGCGTCCGAAATCGGAGCGCGCAGCGGAATTTCGCGGCCGGTCCGCGGAACGCCGGCAGCGAGCACGGCCGGATCCAGCATCGGGACCGATGCCGTCGTGCCTTCACGGTAGAGCCACTCCGTGATGCGCCCGCTGACGGGATCCACGTGCACGCCGAGGCGGCGGAACGCCCAGCAATCGTAGGCCACCGATACGAAGAAGCTCGCGGGCAGGCGGTTCAGCGCGCCGACCTTGCAGCCGATGAGCGATGTCTGTCCGCTGAACCCCATCGGACCCACTTCGAGCCTGTTCGCTTCGTCAATGACCGCGGATTCGAGGGCGGCGAGACGCGGGTCGGGGTTTGTGTCGTCGAGCGTCCGGAAGAGCTGTTCCTTCGCGTGCGAGTACCCCGACGTGCGGTCCCCGCCGATGCACACGCCCACCGCCCCGGGGCTGCACCCCTTTCCCTGTGCCTTCCAGACGGCGTGGAGGATGCATTTGCGAACGCCGTCGAGCGTGCGATCGGCGCGGCCCAGATGCTCGAGCTCAGACGGCAGTGCGTACTGGGCGTTGGTGTTCTCGCATCCGCCGCCCTTGAGGATCAGCTTCACCTCGATGTGCGGCGCCTCCCACTGCTCGAAGTGGATGATGGGCGTTCCGGGTCCGAGGTTGTCGCCGGAGTTCTCGCCGGTGATGGAATCGACGGAATTGGGGCGCAGCTTTCCGCGGCGCGTCGCTTCGGCCACGGCTTCGCGGATGCGGGCACGGAGCACGATCTGGTCGATCCCGACGGGCACCTTGAGCTCGAAGCTCGGCATCCCGGTGTCCTGGCAGATCGGCCCGTCGCACGATTCGGCCTGGTCGATGTTCTGCGCGATGATCGTCAGCGCCTGGCCGGCGCGCGTCGCGGGCTCTTCGCGCCGGACCGCGAGCCGCATCGCCGCCCGGACATCCGGCGGCAGGTCCGTGGACGTTTTCGTGATGAGTTGGACCATGCTGTCGAGGAAGGCCGGAAGCATATGGAACAGTATAATCGCGGCACAGTCATGAAGTTCCGGGTCGAACGCGATCCGCTGGGCGAGGTGCGCGTGCCGGCCGCCGCTTACTACGGCGCGCAGACGCAGCGTGCCCTCGACAACTTCCCCATCAGCGGCTTCACCGCCCCTCCCGCCCTGATCGTCGCGACGGCGCAAATCAAGAAAGCGGCTGCCGCCGCGAACGGCGCACTCGGACGGCTCCCGGTGAAGCTCGCCAAAGCGATCGTGGCCGCCGCCGACGAGGTTCTCGAGGGGCAGCTGCGCGATCAGTTCGTTGTCGACATCTACCAGGCGGGCGCGGGTACCTCGCACAACATGAACGCGAATGAGGTGCTCGCGAATCGCGCGGCGGAGATCCTCGGCGGCGCGCGCGGCGAGTACACGGTTGTCCATCCAAACGATCACGTGAACATGGGCCAGTCCACCAACGACGTGTATCCGACGGCCACGCGCGTGGCGCTCGTGGCGCTCGTCGGGCCGCTGGTGGTGTCGGCCCGGGCCCTGGCGGACGGACTGGACGCGAAGGCTGCTGCCTTTGCGCACGTGCTGAAGACCGGACGGACGCACTTGCAGGACGCGGTGCCGATCACGCTCGGACAGGAGTTCGGCGGGTTCGGCGCCAACGTGCGACACGCAGCGGACGAAGTCACTCGCACGGCCGACCAGCTGCTGGAATTGAATCTCGGCGCGACCGCGGTCGGGACGGGACTGAACGGGGGCGATGAGTACACGCGCGAGGCAGTCGGACGGCTGGCCGGGTATACCGGTGCCGCGTTTCGCCCGGCGGCCAATCGGTTCAGGGTCACCCAGAGCATGGGTGATGTACTGGCGTGTTCCGGGGCGGTCCGCCGGCTCGCCGTGGAAGTGAGCAAGGTGGCGTCGGACCTGCGGCTGCTCAGCATGGGGCCGCGCGCCGGAATCGCCGAAATCCAGTTGCCGCCCGTGCAGCCAGGCTCCTCAATCATGCCCGGGAAGGTGAACCCGTCGGTGCCCGAGATGGTCAACCAGGTCTGCTATCAAGTGCTGGGGTGTGACGCCGCCATTCTCGCCGCTGCCGACGCCGGCCAGCTCGAGCTCAACGTCATGATGCCCGTCATCGCATGGAACGCCCTGCACGCGGCGCGCATTCTCACGGCGGCGATGCACGTGCTCCAGACGCGGTGCGTGCACGGCATCAAGGCGGACGAGGCACGTTGCCGGGAGCTCCTCGATCGGAGCACCGCGCTCGCAACGGCACTCAGTCCGTACATCGGCTACGCGGAGACCGCCGCGATTGCCAAGGCGTCAGTACAAACAGGCCGGACCATCCGCGATCTCGTGCGCGAACGCGATCTGCTGCCCGAGACGCGGCTCGACGCGATTCTTTCGGCGGAAGCGATGACCACGCCGGGCGTGCCGGGACAGAACAGCCATGAACAACAAGCAGACATGCCGCCGCCTCGCCGCGGTTCTGGGAATCGTGTTACTGGCAGCGGCGGTACCGGCGGCGCAGCACGCGCGCCTGTTCCGGCCGGAGGACCTCGGCGAGCTGGAGGGGCCGGATCGCGATCAGTGGCAAAGCCCCGACAAGATCATGGACGCGCTGGGAGTGGGCGAGGGCGTCGTCGTCGCTGACCTGGGCGCCGGCAGCGGCTGGTTCACGATCTGGCTCGCCGGACGCGTGGGCCCCAACGGCGTCGTGTACGCCGAGGACATCCAGCGCCAGATGATCGACTCCATCACACGTCGTGTGGAGCGCCTCGGCCTCAAGAACGTGAAACCCGTCCTCGGCACCACGACCGATCCGCGGCTCCCGGGGCCCGTGGACGCCGTTCTCATCGTGGACTCGTACCACGAGATGGAACAGCCCGTTGCCCTGCTGAAGAACGTCGCCCGCTTGCTCAAGCCGGGCGGGCGCATCGGCATCGTCAATTTCACGAAGGACGGCGGCGGCCCGGGGCCGGAGATCGAGGACCGGGTCGATCCGGAACGCGTCATCGCGGACGCCCGCGCAGCCGGACTTGCGCTGCAATCGAGGCCCACCTTCCTCAAATACGAGTACATGCTGGTGTTCGAACACGCCCGGCCGTGAGTTGACCACGCGCGGAAAGCGGGAAGCCGAAGCCGGAAGCGGGAGCCGGAAACCAAAGCCGGAAGGCGAAGCTGGAAGCGGGAAGCCGGAAGCGGGAAGCCGAAGCCGGAAGCGGGAAGCGGGAAGCCGGAAGCGGGAAGCGGGAAGCTGGAAGCGGGAAGCTGGAAGCGGGAAGCGGGAAGTGTGAAGCTCAGCCCCGTGTCAGCCGCCAGGCCGCCGGCATGATGGCGGACGCAACGAGCACCTTGAACACGTCCGCGGGAACGAAAGGGAAAAAGCCCGTCCGAAGCGCCGCGTCCAGACCAATCGCGGGCCGCGCGAAGAATGCCAGCCACGAGACGCCGCACGCAAAAATCACCAGCAGCCCCGCCGCCATCGCGAGGACCGATGTCGTGTATCGCCTGTCGAGCCCGGACTCGGCGAGCCAGCCAGTGAGCCACGCAGCGAATGGATAACTGATGAGATACCCGCCTGTCGGACCGAGCAGCCTGAGCGCACCCTGCGGGAGTACTGCCGACGCCGCGAACACTGGAAGCCCGGCGATGCCGGCCAACAGATACACCACCTGCGCGGCCATCCCGAGCCGCGGCCCGAGCACGGCGCCGCCGAGGAGCACAACCATCGGCTGAAGCGTGAACGGCACCGGCGTGAACGGGAGGGGGATGCTGACCTGGGCCGCAGCGGCAGTCAGGCCCGCGAGCAGCAGCACCGACGCGACCCGGATTCCCGTTTCCATCTCCGCACCGCGGACCATCTCGGTCAACAGAGTTCCGTTGGCGGGCCGCCGATCGACTCGGGTGATCATGGGTGAGGATTGTACTATCTCTCAGAGTTGAGGGGGACGGTTCAGGGTTCGGGGTTCGGGGTTCCGGGTTCTGTTCGGGGTTCAGGGTTCGAGGTTCGCCGGTTCTCTTCAGGGTTCGGGGTTCGGGGTTCTGTTCGGGGTTCAGGGTTCGAGGTTCGCCGGTTCTCTTCAGGGTTCGGGGTGCGGGGTTCTGTTCGGGGTTCGAGGTTCAAGGTTCTGGGTTCCGGGTTCTGTTCGGGTTCGGGGTTCGGGGCGTTGGACAGTGTGAGAGCGGCGGGACGATGCGGACAGTGATGACGATTGCCGGCAGCGATTCGGGCGGTGGGGCCGGGATTCAGGCTGACCTGCGCACGTTTGCGGCGCATGGGGTGTTCGGCACCTGCGCGGTGACGGCGGTCACGGCCCAGAACACGCTCGGCGTCGTCTCGTGGCTCGGGATGCCGGCGGATCTCGTGACGGCACAAATCGAAGCGGTTGCCGGAGACATCGGTGCTGACGCGGTCAAGACGGGCATGCTCGCCACAGCCGCCATCGTCGAGGCGGTCGGCGCGGCGATCGATGCGCTCGAGCTTCCACAGGTCGTGGTGGACCCCGTCATGATTGCGAAAGGCGGCGACGCACTGCTCGACGACGACGCGGTGGCCGCGATGCGGGCGGAGCTGCTGCCGCGGGCGCACGTCATCACGCCGAACGTGCCCGAAGCGGAAGTGCTGGCCGGGATGGCGATCCGGTCGCTCGATGACATGCGCGAGGCCGCGGTCCGGATCCTCGGGATGGGACCCCGCGTCGTACTTCTCAAGGGCGGGCACCTGGAGGGCCCGTACTCGATAGACGTCGTCTGTTCGGCGGTCGAGAGATTCGAAGTCGGACGTGCTCGAATCCAGACCCGCCATACGCACGGGACCGGGTGCACGCTGGCGTCCGCCATTGCGTCGAACCTGGCGCTGGGGCTTACGGATCGAGAGGCGATCGAATCAGCCAGGGAATATCTGGACGGCGCCATCCGCCACGCGCCGGGGCTCGGGAAGGGTCACGGTCCCCTGAACCATTTCTGGCGCGCGGTATACTGAATCGATACCGCGCATGCCGAGTACCCCCCGGGAGACAACCGCCGACGGGCGTTACCGTGTCACCTCGAAGCCGCTCGACAGCACCGTCATCACGCGGCTCGTGTCGGCCCCGGGGTGTGGTGCCGTGGTGACGTTCACCGGCCTCGTTCGAGATGCCAACGCAGGCCGGCGGGTGCTGTGGCTCGACTACGAAGCGTACGAGCCGCTGGCGCTCAAGGCGTTCGAGCAGATCGGAGATGAAGCCGCAGGGCGCTGGGCCGCGGTGCGGCTGGCGATACATCATCGGACCGGGCGCGTCGCGATCGGCGAGGCGAGCGTCATCCTCGCGGCGGCATCGGCGCATCGAGCGGACGCGTTCGCCGCGTCCCGTTTTGCCATCGAGCGGATCAAGCAGATCGCTCCAATCTGGAAGCACGAGCATTTCGAGGGGGGCGAAGTCTGGATCGAGGGTGCGACGGCCGATCCCCTCGACATTGCCGCGCGCGAAGCGGCCTTCGAACGCGCGTGCTCGTAAAGGTGCGGCTGTTCGCCCGCCTTCGCGAAATTGCGGGCGCCTCTGAACTTGCGCGGTCCGTGCCCGCCGGGGCGACCGCGCGCGTGTTGTGGGATCAGCTTGCCGTGGACTTCCCCGCGCTCGAGGACTACGGCAACGTGGTCTCCTGCGCCGTCAATGACGACTACGCGCGGCTCACGGCGACGCTGAACGAGGGTGACGAGGTTGCGTTCCTCCCTCCGGTCTCCGGCGGTTGAAGAGTGTTGTGACGAGTAAAGACCCTCATGTTCGATAAGCTGAATGCCGTCGAGGCGCAGTACGAGCGGCTGATGGCCGAAATGTCGGATCCTGCCGTCCAGGCGGACACGACGAAGTTCCGATCGCATTCCAAGGCGCTCTCGGAGATGCAGCCGCTCGTGGAGAAGTTCCGCGAGTACAAGGAAGTCATCGAACAGCTCACCGCGACCGAAGGCCTGATGAAGGATCCCGACATGCGCGAGCTCGCGCAGGAGGAGCTCGCGACGCTGGAGGCGCGGCGCGACGCGCTGCTCGCCGACATCCGGCTGCTGCTCGTGCCCAAGGATCCCAATGACGCGAAGAACGTCGTGCTCGAAATCCGCGCGGGCGCCGGCGGCGACGAAGCCGCGCTCTTCGCAGCCGACCTGTTCCGCATGTACTCCCGCTACGCCGAGCGTCAGGGCTGGCGCGTCGAAGTCCTGAACGTCAGCGAGAACGGCTCCGGCGGCACGAAAGAAGTGACGGCGATCATCGAAGGGCGCGGCGCGTACAGCCGCTTGAAGTACGACAGCGGCGTCCATCGGGTCCAGCGCGTGCCGGCGACGGAGGCGCAGGGGCGCATCCACACGTCCACGGCGACGGTCGCGGTGCTCCCGGAAGCCGAAGAAGTTGACATCCACATCGACGCAAAGGACCTCCGGATCGACACGTTCTGCTCGAGCGGCCCCGGCGGCCAGAGCGTCAACACCACGTATTCCGCCGTCCGCATCACCCACATCCCGACCGGCACCGTCGTGTCGCAGCAGGACGAGAAGTCGCAGGTGAAGAACCGCGCCAAGGCGATGAAGGTGCTCCGCTCGCGCCTTTACGAGATGGAGATGCGCAAGCAGCAGGAGGCGATCGCCAAGGACAGGCGCACGCAGGTGGGCACCGGCGATCGCTCGGAAAAGATCCGGACCTACAACTTCAAGGAAAACCGCATTACCGATCACCGGATCGGCTTCACGATGCACCAGCTCACCGAGGCGCTCGATGGGGACATCGGTGAGCTCATCGACGCGGCCGTTGCGCACTTCACGTCCGAGAAATTGAAGGAAGCGACCGACGCGGACGGCACCGACACCGTCCACTGACCGGCCGATGGCGTCGGTGCACGAGCGGCTCGTCCAAGCCCGGCAGGTGCTCACCCGCGCGGGGCTCGATGCGGACGAAGCAACGCTCGACGCCGAGGTGCTCGCGCGTCACGTCCTCGGATGGGACCGCGCCACGCTCATCGGCCGCTGGCGCGATCCCGCCCCGGCGGGATTCGACGAGCAACTCGGCCCCCTGGTCGCGCGCCGCGCGGCACGGGAACCGATCGCCTACATCACCGGGCACCGCGAATTCTGGGGGCTCGATTTCGAAGTCACTCCCGACGTGCTGATTCCGCGGCCCGAAACCGAGCTCGTGATCGAGGAGGCACGACTCTTCGCGAGTGAAGTGCGCCTCCCCCGCTCGGCGGTCGACGTGGGGACGGGGAGCGGGTGTATCGCCGTCGCACTCGCCCGCGAGTTCCTCGGCGTGCACGTGACCGCCACCGACATCTCCCCCGCCGCTCTCGATGTTGCACGCCGCAACGCCGGGCGGCTCGGTGTCGCCGACCGAGTGACCCTGATCCAGGCGGACCTGCTCGACGGAGCACCCCGAGCGGCGGACCTGATCGTATCGAATCCGCCTTACGTCGCGGCGGGTGATGCGCCGTCGCTGCCGCCCGAGGTCAGGCTGCACGAACCCCACGCGGCTCTGTTTGGCGGCGACGCCGACGGCCTCCACATGGTCCGGCGCCTGCTCGCGTCCGCCGCCACACACCTGGCGCCGGGTGGACGCCTCATCATGGAATTTGGATTCGGGCAGGACGGGGCGGTTCGCGAAGCCGCGCAGAACAGCGGCTGGGAGACCGTCCGTGTGACTGCCGATCTCCAGGCCATTCCACGCGTCGCCGTTCTCAGGAGGTCGTTGTGACGAATTGTCTCTTCTGCAGGATTGTCGAAGGTCAGGTTCCGGCGAGCATCGTTTTCCAGGACGATACGGTCATCGCGTTCAAGGACATCACTCCTCAGGCGCCCATGCACGTCCTCGTTGTGCCGCGCCGCCACATTGCCAGCCTGAACGAGCTCACAGCCGCGGACGACGAGCTCGTGGGCCGACTGACACGGACGGCAGCGTCGATTGCGCAGGAGCAGGGCTACGGCGCGGGCGGATACCGCACCGTGTTCAATTGCAACGCCGATGCGGGTCAGACGGTCTTCCACATCCACCTGCACCTGCTCGCGGGCCGCCGCATGACCTGGCCACCGGGCTAGTCGCTCCGGTCATCCACGGTCGTCGCCGCCTCACCTTCGGGGCGCCGCGCTCCGGGATCAGGCCCTTTGTCCGCGGTGGACCGGCCACTGGCGTGACCGCCATATCTCCAAATCGATCGTCAGGATGCCGCCCTCGCGAGCAGATACTGGCCCCGGCCGTGTTCGCGGGCTGCGAAGAAATCAACGGCGCGGTAACCCCTGCCGAAATACGCCTGGAAAATCGTCCGAGTGATCATGCGCCACTCGCGCGCAAGGTCGGGCTGCTCGCGCAGCATCTCGGTGAACGCCGTCGGAATCTCGACGAGTACGCGGGCCGCTTCGACCTCGAGGTCCGGCGCACCCGGCTCGAGCGACTGCGCAGTGCCTCGGGATGGGTTGACGAGCACGGCAGCTACGACGGCGCCGTCCCTCACGCTCATCGGTGCGGCCGTCCGGCGCGCCTCCTGCCCCGCAGCCGCTGCCCCGACAGACGCCGCGAGGCGGCGCTCCACGTGCGGAGTAGACAGGTGCCATTCGGCCACGAACCGGTCCGTCGGCACCGCACCGTGCAGTCCGCTGCTCGAGTCACCGTACAGGTTCTCTTCGTACTCTTCGACAACGATGCCAAGCTTTGCGAAGTTCAGGTGGGCGCCGGCCGCCTGGAGCGGATCGCACGTCCACTCAATGAGGTCGATACCCATCCGCAGCGCGTGCTGGCGCTGGGCGAACTTCAACGACGCGCCGACGCCCGCACCACGCGCCTCAGGCATCACCCCGAGCGCGTGCGACCAGAGCGTAAGCCGTCCGTCTTTGACGGCCGGCGCCGCATAGACATAGCCCTTCATGTGCCCGGCCGCATCGAACGCGCCCAGGAGGACACCCCCGCGCTTCAGCGTGACAAGAAGGTGAGCGGGCGGGAGCACATCGCGATCGTCGGGAAATTCCCAGATGCGCTTCTCGAGGTCGGTCGCCTGGCGGCACTCGGCAAGGCTTGATACCGCGCGGATGTTCATCGGCCGAGGCAACAACCGCTACAGCAGACCGGGCAGTTCCCGGAGCGACTCGATGACCGGTACGCCGGGCGGACACTCGACGAGTGCACCAGGCGAGCGGGTCAGCAGGATCGCCCGCATGCCCAGGCGCCTCGCGCCTTCCACGTCGTGCGACACGCTGTCCCCCACCATCACGGCTTCGGCCGGCTGGACGTCCACGGCTTTCAGGGCGGCTTCGAAAATGCGGGGATGCGGCTTCATGTAGCCGTGCTCGAGCGACGAGAGCGCTACGGAAAACAAGCCTTCGAGCTCGAAATGGCTCTGGAAGGACGACAGGGATCGATGGGAGTTGGTAATCAGTCCGATCTTCAACCCGGACGCGTGAAGCTCGCGCAGCACGTCAGGAACGTCGTCGTAGAGCCTGAAATGATGGCACGCCGCCCATTCGACGTAGATCGCGCGCGCGGCGGCGTCGAGCGAAGGTCCCGTTCCCCCCATCCCCTCGATGATCCGCCGCGTGTAATCGATGTACAACTGCGCGTCGTACAGCCCGCTCTCCGGCTGGAGCAGGGCGGCGGCCCCGCTGACGGCGGTCTCGAACTGCGCGGGATCGACGACGATGCCGAATCTGGAGCAGAAGTGATGGTACCCGGAGCCCTGGAACGCGGGCCCAGGGTAGATGAGCGTGAAATCGACGTCGAAGAAGACCGCGCGGGTCCGCAGCTTCGTCGCGGGTGCGGTCAAGCCCGCGCCTCGGGCAGCGGCTTGGGACCGGCGATTGAGACAGCGGCTCGATCGGCATGGAGGACATCGGCCGCCGCCGCCCGCACCTCGTCGATCGTTACCCCCTCGAGCAGCGCCGGAAGCTGCTGGTCGAAATGGAGGCCGAGCCCGAACCGCTCGCAGGTCTGCAGGAACGTGGCGATGCTGTGGTTCGTCTCGAGCAGCCGGGGAATAGAACCGATGAGGAACTGACGGGTTTCCTCGAGCTCAGTTGTCGTAGGGCCCTCGGCGCCGAGCTGCTGTACTTCCGCATCGATCGCGTCGAGGGCACGCTCGACGTCCTTCGGATCGACCCCCGCGCGGATGACGAGCGGGCTCTCGCCCGTTGTCGCGTCGAACGTGCTGTAGGTGTAGTAAGCCATCCCCTGCCGCTCCCGGATGTTGTCGGCCAGACGCCCGCCCAGTCCGAACTGGCCGAGAACGTTGTTCATCATCCAGTACGCGTAATACCGAGGATCGAGGCGGCTGATGGTGGTGAAGCCGTAGGCAATGTCCGATTGGGCCTTCCCCGGCATCCCAATCGTCCGCAGGCGCCGTCCGGAGCCGCCGGCTGGTGGAGGGACAACGTTCGGAAGCCTCTCGGAGTGACGCCAGCCATCGAGCGCTGCGGCCGCAGCCTCGGTGGCCTGCCGGTCATCGACGTCGCCGACGATCGCGAGTGAGAGAGTCGCCGGCCGGACATGACGGCGATGGAAGCCGGCAATAGCATCGCGGTCGATCGATTCCAGACTCGCCGGCGTGCCCTTCGCCCGCCGTCCGTAGGGATGAGACGCGCCATAGAGCAGTTCGAAGAGCGTCTCCACGGCGCGGACGGCCGGGTTGTCTTCGTCCTGACGGAGTGCGGTAATCGCCTCTCCCCTGCGCTTCGCAAGTTCCGGGGCCGGAAACGTGGGCCGTCTCGCGACGTCGATGACGATCGCGAGCACGTCCTCGAAGTCCTCCGCCAGGCAGGTGCACGACAGGGTCATCGTGTGACGCGTGGTGCCGATGCGGAGCGAGACACCACGCTCGTCGAGGTCCTCCGCGATGACGTCCGCGGATCGCCGCTCCGTTCCCCTGTCGATCACGCGGCCGGTCAGGTAGGCCAGCCCGGTCAGGTGGTCCGGTTCGTACAGGCTGCCTGCGAGAAAGGTGGCGTTGATCGCGACAGCCGGAGTAGCGGCGGTCTCCTGAACGATCAACACCGCACCGTTGTCGAGTACGTGACGGCTCGGCGCGAGCCCGCGCCCGAGTGTGGGCATCATCGCGGCAGTCCGGCTTCGGGCGTCGCGCCCGACGTGGGCTTGAAGACCCCGACCGTCTGTGTCGCCGGATTGAGGCGCCTCCGGGCGACATCCCACACCTGTTCAAGAGTCACGGCGTCGATGCCCCGCTGCAGCGAGCTGACGAAGCCGGGACCGACAACCGTCTCGAAATATCCAAGCTGGTGGGCGATGTTGGTGACACTGTCGTTCTCGAAGACGAGCCGCGCCCGGAGCTGGCGCTGAGCGCGTGCGAGCTCGGCCGGCTCGACGCCGGCGCGGCGTACTTGCTCGATGGCCTGCAGCGCTCCCGCCTCAAGCGTGCCGAGCTCAACCCCCTCCAGCGCAGTAAAGGAGAGGGTGTACAGAAACGGCGCGCGGGTCGGCAGCAGGGCGCCGGACACCATGGATGCCAGCCCCCCTTCCACGAGGGCCGTGTACAAGCGGGCTTTCCGCTGCGGGGGCGCTCCGCGAAAACTCGACCACAGGTTGACCCCTTTCGCGCCCGTCAACACCGCATCGAGGACCAGGAGCGGAAAGAAGTCGGCCTCGGTCGCGGACGGCGCGCGGAACACGATCTTCAAGTAGCCGGTGGTTCCCTCCCGCTCGATCACGACGCGCCGCTCGCCAAGTTGCGGCGGTTCCGCGACGCGAAGCCGTGCGGGCGCAGGCCCCTCTGGGATCGATCCGAAGTGCTTCCGGGCACAGCGGAAGACCTCGTCGGCATCGACGTCACCGACCACCACGAGCGTGGCGTTGTTCGGGATATAGAAGCGCCGGTAGTGTCCGTATAGATCGTCGCGGCTCATCGAGCGCAGATCGTCGATCCACCCGATCGTCGGATGCCGGTAGGGGTGCGCACGAAAGGCGGACGCGGTGACCTCGGCGTCCAGGAGCTGATCGGGATCGTTCTCTCCACCCTGCAGCTCCGAAATGATGACCGTGCGCTCCGACTCGCATTCGGCGGCCTCGAACAGCCCGTTCGACATGCGCTCGGCCTCGAGGAACAGCATCTGCTCGAGCGCGGCTCGCCCGGCCGTCTCCACATACGTGGTCTGGTCTATCCAGGTATAGCCGTTCCACATGCCGCCGAACCGCTCGACGATCCCCTTCATCTGCTCGCGGGGGATGTTCGTGGTGCCCTTGAAATTCATGTGCTCGACCCAGTGCGACACGCCGGTCAGCCCCGGGCCTTCATCTCCGGACCCCACGCGGTACCAGCACCAGACGGACACGAGCGGTGCGGTATGAACTTCCTGCGCAAGGATTGTCAGACCGTTGTCGAGCGTCGTACGGCGCATCGCCGCCCGCCCGGCCGGAACGAGGGACAAGGTCATTCGTCCATTATACAAGCCGGTTTTGGGGCATTCTGGCCATTCCGAACATGCGGCGTGCCCTGTTTTTACTGGAGTTTTTCCGTTTTCTGAGTGGCGCGCGGCTTGCTTTGTTCAGGGATGAAACGAAGACTCGGCCGGCGCGGCGCCACAGCTGAGCCGGACGAAAGGTAATCAGGAGGAGATGAAACATGTTCAAGCGTACGATTCTCGCGCTCTCGGTCGCAGCCCTGGCAGTCACGGGCGTGGCGCAGGCGCAGGAGAATGCCACGCTCACGATGCGCTCGGGCGAGCGCGTCAGCGGACAGCTGGTCGATATGGGTGGGTCCGGATTTGAAGTGCGGGTCAACGGGAAGGATCGTCAGATTCCGACCGGTGACGTCGCGGTCATCGATTTCGCCGGCGGGTCCGCGTCGGACGCCGACTGGGCCAAGGTGACGGACGGACAGCAGGTGCTCTTCATGCGCGATGGCAGCACGGTCAGCGGTCAGCTCTACGACATCGGCGGCACCACGCCGCTGAAGATCACGTTCAAAACGAGCTCGGGCGACAGGGAAATCTCGTCATCGCAGATCGCTCGGATCCTGCTGGCGAAGCCTTCCGGCGCCGCCTCGACCGGATCGAACGCGTCACTCGCGACCGCGACCGGAACCGGGATCTCGGTCTCGCCGCGCCAGGCCTGGACGGCCACCGGGCTGACGGTGCGAAAGGGAGAAGTGCTTTCGTTCAACACGACAGGTGAAGTGCAGCTGAGCGGCGATGCGAGCGATGTCGCCGCGCCGGCGGGTTCGAAGACCGGTCGCCACGCGACGGGTGCGCCGCTGCCGACTGCGCTCGCGGGCGCACTCATCGGCCGTATCGGGAACGGGCAGGCCTTCGCGATCGGCAACCAGACGACGGTGACGATGCCCGCAGCCGGGCAGCTGTTCCTGGGCGTCAACGACGACGGGTTCGACGACAACCAGGGTGAGTTCCGCGTCGACGTCAAGCGAGGCAACTCGCGCCGGTAACCCGGCGTCGGTCCGCAGGCCGGCTCCCACCAGAGGGCGCCGGCCTTTTCTTTTGTACGTCCCGTGTGCGGCGCGGACGGAGCAGCGCCCGTCGAAACCGTGAAGCGATGATCCGCAGGAGCGCGGAAGTCGACGTCCAACCGGCGGGGATCGTTTTTCTTGCACTAAACTAGAACGATCACATGGCCGAGTGGAAAGACACGCTGAACCTGCCGCGCACTGATTTTCCGATGAAGGCAAACCTGCAGACGGCTGAGCCGCAGGCGCTTGCCCGCTGGCAGGAGATGGGCCTGTACGAGCGCATCCGCGAACAGCGCGCAGGGCGGCCGAAGTTCGTGCTGCACGACGGCCCACCTTACGCCAACGGCCGGATCCACCTCGGAACGGCCATGAACAAGATCCTGAAGGACGTCGTCGTCAAATCGCGGACGATGATGGGCTTCGATGCGCCGTACGTGCTCGGGTACGACTGCCACGGGCTGCCGATCGAGCTGAAAGTGGATCGGGAGCTCGGTCCGAAGAAGCGCGACATGCCCATCGCGGACTTCCGCCGGGCGTGCCGTGACTATGCGACGCGGTTCATCGACGTGATGAGCGTGGAGTTCCAGCGGCTCGGCGTGTTCGGCGACTGGGGCCACCTGTATCTCACGATGGATTTCCGGTATCAGGCGGCGATCGCGCGCGCGCTCGGCCGGTTCGTCGAGCGGGGGCTGGTCTACAAGGGCAAGAAGCCCGTGCACTGGTGCATCCACTGCCGGACGGCGCTTGCGGAAGCCGAAGTCGAATACGCCGACCACTCCTCGCCGTCAATCTACGTGGAATTTCCGCTCGCGCCCGACAGCGCCCCCGACCTGGCGCAGCGGATCCCCCAGCTCGCCGGCCGCGACGTGTCGGTGCTGATCTGGACGACGACCCCCTGGACGATCCCGTCGAACCTGGCGATCGCCTTTCACCCGGAGTTCGATTACGCGGCGTACGACGTGGACGGCCGGGCGGTGATCGTCGCCGAGGCCCTCGCAACGAAAGTCGCAGAGGTTGTCGGGCGCAGCTTCGGCGCTCCCATCGCGAAGATCAAGGGGGAGCAGCTCGAGCGGCTGCACTTCCGGCATCCGCTCTTCGACCGCGATTCGCTTGCCGTGCTCGCCGACTACGTGACCCTCGAGCAGGGCACCGGCGCCGTCCACACCGCGCCCGGACACGGAAGCGACGACTTCAGCACCGGCCTCAAGTACGGGCTGGAGGTCTACGTGCCCGTCGGGCCGGGCGGGCACTTCCTGGCGAACGTACCGATGTTCGCCGGCCAGCGCGTGTTCGACGCGAACGCGACGATCGAGGAAGCCCTGAAGGAACGCGGCCGGCTCTGGCACCGGCAGGCCTTCGAGCACTCGTATCCACATTGCTGGCGCTGCCACAATCCCGTGATCTTCCTGGCGACGTCGCAGTGGTTCATCGCCCTCGATAAGGAATTCGCCGGGGATGGCGGGGAACGAAGCTCAGTCGGAGCCTCCGCGCCACGAACGTTGCGGGATGCCGCGGTCCAGGCAATTGAAAAGGATGTCACCTGGGTGCCGTCGTGGGGCCACGACCGCATCCACAACATGATCGTGAACCGCCCGGACTGGTGCATCTCGCGACAGCGGGCGTGGGGCGTTCCGATCCCGGCCGTCGACTGCGCCAGTTGTGGCGAAGCCCTGCTGACGCCGGCGCTTGTCGAGCGCGCCGCCGCGGTCTTCGACACCTACGGCGCGGATGCCTGGTACGAGCGGCCCCTCGCGGAGTTCATCCCGCCGGACCTCGTCTGTCCGGCATGCGGCGGGAAAGAGTTCGAGCGCGAGCGCGACATCCTCGACGTCTGGTTCGACTCGGGGTCGAGTCACGAGGCCGTGCTGCCGTTTCGTCCGGAGCTGACGTGGCCGGCCGACCTCTACCTGGAGGGCAGCGACCAGCATCGGGGCTGGTTCCAGAGCTCGCTGCTCGTCGGGCTCGGCACGCGGGGCAAGGCCCCCTTCCGTGAGGTGGTCACCCACGGATTCATCGTCGCCGAGGATGGCCGGAAGATGTCGAAGTCGCTCGGCAACTCGATCGAGCCACAGGACATCATCAAGGAGAGCGGCGCCGAAATCATCCGGCTGTGGGTCGCGATGGTGGACTACCGCGAGGAAGTCCGGCTCGGCAAGCAGATCCTGGCGCGGGTGATCGAGGCATACCGGAAGATCCGCAATACGCTTCGCTACCTGCTGTCGAATCTCTTCGATTTCGACCCGGCGGCCGACCTCGTGCCGCTCGAGCGCATGCACGAAGTCGATCGCTTCGCTCTTGCGCGGTACGGCACGGCCGCGGCGACGGTGCTGAAGGCGTACGAAGGCTACGACTTCCCCACCATCTTCCAGGCGGTCAACCAGTTCACCACCGTTGACCTGAGCGCGTTTTACGCCGACGTGTCGAAGGACCGGTTGTACACGTTCGGCCGGACATCCGCGGAACGGCGCTCCGCGCAGACCGCGCTATACATCATCGCGGACGGCCTGACGCGTCTCCTCGCTCCGATTCTGCCGGTGACGGCCGATGAACTGTGGCGCCACCTGCCCGGACCGCGCGAGGCCTCGGTGCACCTGGCCGAGTTCCCTGCCGGCGTCGAGGCACTGTTGAACCCGGCCCTGAACGATCGCTGGGAGCGGCTGATGAAGATCCGCGACGAGGTCAACCGGGCGCTCGAGACCGAGCGTCAGGCGAAGACCATCGGCAACGCTCTCGGCGCCCGCATCAAGCTGAAGGCCTCGGGCACGGACGCGGCGCTCCTCGAACGGTATCGCGACGACCTCCCGATGCTGTTCATCGTCTCCGACGTGGATCTGGAGACGGCGCCCGGAGGCGAGGGGATCGACATCGAGGTGACCCGCGCGGCGGGTGAGAAATGCCCGCGCTGCTGGCGCTTCGTGCGATCCCTGTCCACCGCGCGCGGCACGGAGGGGCTGTGCGAACGGTGCGCCGCCGCCCTGGGTGGAGACGCAGCCGTTGCCGGATGACGCGATGATGCCGATGCCGGACGAGACGCGCGGCCCGGCCACAGAGGCGCGGCTCTCACCCGCCCGCCACGCGCACCCGCTCGAGCTCGGCACGATGGCGGTGGTCGTCGCGCTCGATCAGGTGACGAAGGCGATTGTGCGCCAGCTGCTGCCGCTCGGCGACAGCCGGAGCGTCATTCCCGAGGTCCTCGATCTCACCCACGTCCACAACACGGGGGCCGCGTTCGGGTTGCTGAACGCGGTGGACTTCCCGTACAAGTCGCTCGTGATGATCGGGATCGCAGCGCTCGCGCTCATCGCGATTGCCGTGTACGCGACACAGCTTGGCTTCCACGAGCGAATGGCGCGCCTGGGTCTCGCCCTCATCCTCGCCGGGGCTTTCGGGAACCTCATCGATCGCGCCGTGTTCGGCTTCGTCGTGGACTTCGTCGATGTCTACTGGCGGACCACTCACTTCTGGGCGTTCAACGTCGCCGATTCGGCGATTACCATCGGTGCGATCCTGGTCCTTGTCGACATGATCGGGCTCGGACGGCGACATGCATCCCATTCTGTTTGAGATCGGCCGGTTCCCGGTCTATACGTACGGCGTGCTGCTGGCCACGGCGTATCTCGCCGGGCTGCAGTTCGCGCTGATGCGCGCACGCACCCGCGGACTCGATCCGAACCGGGTCATGGACCTGGGGATCTGGATCATCATCAGCGCACTCGCGGGCGCCAAGCTGCTCCTGCTCATCGTCGAGCACGAGGCCTTCAGCAGCAACCCCGCAGAGTTGCTGACGCTGCTGCGATCGGGGGGCGTCTTCTACGGCGGGCTCATTGCGGCGGTCGCAGTGGCGCTCTGGTACCTGCGGAAACACCACATGCCCATGTGGTCGGTCACCGACGTATTCGCGCCGGGCATTGCGCTGGGTCACGTGATCGGCCGTCTCGGGTGCTTCTTCGCCGGCTGCTGCTTCGGACGGCCGACAAGCGTCCCCTGGGCGATCACGTTCCACAGCGAGTCTGCCGCCGAGAACGCCGGCACGCTGCTGAACGTGCCGCTCCATCCGACGCAACTCTACGAAGCCGGCGCGGAGCTCGTCATCCTGGGAGTTCTCCTCGCAACGGAGCGGAAAGGGAGGGCGTTTCCCGGCCGTACGTTCTGGGGCTACATGTTCCTGTACGCGGTCTCGCGCTTCGTCATCGAGTTCTATCGCGGCGATCCCAGGGGCAGCATCGGGATGCTCTCGACGTCACAGTTCGTGTCGGGCCTGCTGGCGCCGCTCGCCATCGTCATGCTCGTCGTGCTCCGGCGGCGGAGCGAGCCGGAGCCTGATCAGGCGACGCGGCAGGCACGAGCCGCGTGATGGCCGCCGCCGCACCGCGCCACCTGACCGTCGAACCGGAGTACGACGGGATGCGGCTCGACCACTTCATCACCGCGCTGATGCCGGAGCAGTCGCGTTCGCACATCCAGCGTCTGATCAAGGACGGCCGCGTGACGGGACCCGCCGCGCCACTCCGGGCGAGCACGGCCGTACGCAGCGGGCAGGTCTTTGAGATCGACGTGCCGGCGCCCACGGAGGCCACACCCGAAGCCGAGTCGCTCCCTCTGCTCATCCTCTACCAGGACGAGCATCTGGTTGTGCTCGACAAGCCGGCGGGCATGGTCGTCCATCCGGGCGCCGGGCACAGCAGCGGAACGCTCGTCAATGCGCTGCTGCACCATGTGAAGGACCTGAGCGGCATCGGCGGCGAACTGCGGCCGGGAATCGTCCATCGGCTCGATCGCGGCACATCGGGCGTGATGGTGGTGGCGAAGAACGACCGCGCACACCAGGAGCTCTCGCGCCAGTTTGCGGAGCGCGAAGTCGACAAGGAATACATCGCGCTCGTCTGGGGGCTCGTACAGGCGGGCAAGCGCATCGATGCGGCCATCGGACGCGACCCCGCACAGCGGCAGAAGATGTCGACGCGCGCGCGGCGCGCGAGAAGCGCCGTGACCCGGGTGACGGCGGCACGGCACTTCAAAGGCGTCTCGCTGCTCAAAGTGGCGATTGCCACAGGACGGACCCACCAGATCCGCGTGCACCTCAGCGCGATAGGCCATCCGATCGTCGGCGATCCGACGTACGGAGGGCTCCACCGGCGGACGTCCGCGACGCTCCGGGCCGTGCAGCGGCTGGAGCGCCCCTTCCTGCACGCCGCCCGGCTGGCATTCACCCATCCGGCGGACGGCAGGCGGGTCGAGTTCGATTCTCCGCTGCCGCTCGATCTGCAGGCGATCGTGGACGACATCGAGGATCGCGAGTCGAAGAGCGAGGAGCCGGACGATTAGGCCCGCGGCCGCCTGCACGTCGCGGGCAGGCCCTGACCAGTGTGAGGGGAACCGATGACCGAGCCGGAACGGCTGACACACGAGCGCGTCTACGAAGGGAAGGTCTTCAACGTCGATCGCGACCGCGTCCGCATGCCCAACGGGCGGGAGGTGACGGTCGACGTCGTTCGACACTCCCGCTCTGTCGTACTGATTCCGGTGCCGGAACCCGGACATGTGATCCTGATCCGGCAGTACCGGTACGCGGTGAATCGGTGGCTCTGGGAGCTGCCCGCGGGCAGCGTTGACGAAGGCGAACAGCCGGAGGCCGCCGCCCGACGCGAGTGCCACGAAGAGATCGGCCAGGTGCCGGACACGATCGTCCGCCTCGCGGCCCTCCATCCCACTCCTGGCTACTGCGACGAGGAAATGCTGTTCTTCCGGCTCTCGGGGCTGTCCAAACCGATTGAGGCGGCCACCCAGGACGAGGACGAAGACATCGAGCCCCGCGTGTTCAAGGTCGCCGACGCGCGCGAAATGGTCCGCCGCGGCGAAATCACCGACATGAAAACGGTGGCGGGGTTGGGGATGATTTGAAGCGCTGGTTCGGGGTCCAGGGTTCGGGGTTCCGGGTTCAGGTTCCGGGTTCGGGGTTCACCGGGTTCCGCGTTCCGGGTTCGGGGTTCACGCGGTTCCGGGTTCCGGGTTCCGCGTTCCGGGTTCACGTGGTTCCGGGTTCGGGGTTCACCGGGTTCCGCGTTCCGGGTTCGGGGTTCACGCGGTTCCGGGTTC
>JBBWZJ010000162.1:0-48204 GCA_039648985.1 Acidobacteriota bacterium
TCTTCAACCCGGGATCGCCGCTGCACGATGGCGCGGCGATTCTGCAGGACAACCGGATTGCCGCGGCCGCCTGCTTCCTGCCGCTGACCGTCAATCCGCGAGTGAGCCGTGAGCTGGGGACGCGGCACCGTGCCGCGATTGGTCTCACCGAAGAGAACGATGCCGTGGCGGTCGTGGTGTCGGAGGAGACCGGCCAGATCTCGCTGGCGCTCGACGGCCGGATCGAGCGGGACCTGTCGCCCGATGCGTTGCGGGCGCGGATGCGCCTCCTCGTCACGCTTCGGCGCTCGAGTGGCAGGCGTCCCGGCGGGCGGACCTACGACGTTTAGGATTGAACGCGCGTTGATTTACAACCCTTTCCGTCACCTCGGGCTGAAGCTCACCGCGGTTGCGCTTGCGACTCTGCTGTGGCTGACTGTCGCGGGCGATCATCTCGTCGAGCGGAGCATGCGCGTGCCGCTCGAGTTCCGCAACATTCCGCCGACGCTCGAGATCGTCGGCGATCCGCCGACGTCTGTCGACGTGCGGCTGCGCGGGTCCTCGGCGCTCCTCAGCCGGATCGAGCCGCGGGAGATCGTGGCGGTGCTCGATCTGGGTTCCGCGCGTCCGGGTTCGAGGATGTTCCACCTGCGCAATGACGAAGTGCGGTCTCCCTATGGGGTTGAAGTTGCGCAGGTCGTCCCCGGCACGATCGCGCTCGACATGGAGAAGTCCGCCAGGCGCACGCTGCCTGTCGTCCCCGCGCTCGACGGGCAGCCAGCCCCCGGCTTCATTCTGGGGCGGGTGAGCGTCGATCCCGAGACCGTGGAAGTGGCAGGGCCGGACAGCCGCCTGCGCCGCCTGACGGGGGCGACGACCGAGCCGGTGGATGTGAGCGGCGCGCGCGCACGGGTGTCCGACGTCGTGACCGTGGGGATTGCGGACTCGGCCGTCCGGCTGGTCAAGGCGCAGAACGCCAGAGTAACGATCGACGTATTGCCCGCGCCCGGGGAGCGCGAGCTCGCGGGGGTGCCAGTACGGTATCGAAATCTGACGCCGGGATTGTCGGCGCAGCTGACGCCGGTGCTGACACGCGTGAACGTGCGCGGCGCGCGCCACGTCCTTCAGAGCATGCGGCCGGCTGACGTCGAGGCTTTCGTGGACCTTGCCGGGCTTGGCCCGGGCCGGTACAATCTGAACGTCCAAATCGACCAGTCCCAGAGCTTCGGGGTCAGTTCCATCGATCCAGCCGTCGTGGACGTAACCATCAAGTGAGCGCGCCACCCGTGGCCATTCCCGGATCGATTCATGTCTCAGCGACTCTTCGGCACTGACGGCGTTCGGGGCCGGGCGGGCGATTACCCGCTCGATCACAAGACCGTCGCGAGGCTCGGGGCGGCGCTCGTCCGCGCCATGACGGCCGCGGGCACCAGCACGCGCCCGCTGAGATTTCTCGTCGGCCGCGACACCCGCGAATCGGGGGAGTGGATCGAGCGCGAGCTTGCCCGGGGCGTACACTCGGCTGGCGGCGAGATCACCACGGCCGGTGTGATCCCGACCCCCGCCGTTGCGTACGTGACGCGCGCCATGGGGTTCGACGCCGGCCTCGTCATCTCCGCCTCGCACAATCCGTTCGAGGACAACGGCATCAAGGTGTTCTCGGGCCGGGGGGAGAAGTTCACGGAACGGCTCGAGCGCGAGGTCGAAGAGATCATCCACGATCGGAGCTGGCAGGTGGCGGGATCTGCCGATCTGCCGGTGGACAGCACGGACGTGGTGGACGCGTACATCCGCCATGCCTTGCTGGCGTTCCCCGATCCGCAGCGGCTGGGCGCGTTCAGGATCGCGATCGACACCGCCAACGGGGCGACGACCACCGTCGCGCCGAAACTGTTCGAGCAGCTTGGATTCGACGTCGTTCTCCTCAGCGCGGCGCCTGACGGCCGGAACATCAACCTGAATTGCGGCTCCACCCATCCCGAGCCGCTCGCGCGGACGGTGCGCGAAAAGGGTTGCCGGATGGGCGTGGCGTTCGATGGCGACGGCGATCGCGCCATTTTCGTTGACGCGTCCGGGAAGGTCGTTGACGGCGACGCCGTCCTGCTGATGTGCGGCCGGCACCTGAAGGCGGCTGGCCGGCTGAAGGGGAACGCCATCGCGGCCACGGTCATGAGCAACATCGGCCTCGAGCTCGCGCTCCGCGACAGCGGCATCGAGCTCGTGCGCTGTGCGGTGGGCGACAAGTACGTCATGGAGGAAATGCTGAAGCGCGGGCTGTCGATCGGCGGCGAGCAGTCCGGCCACATCATTTTCTCGGACCACCTGTTCACCGGCGACGGGATCGTGACGGCGCTCAGCGTCCTGCGTGTGATTGCCGATACAGGGCGTGAGCTGGCCGATCTGGCGGGGGAGCTCGTGACGTACCCGCAGGTGCTCGTGAACGTCCGCGTCCGCGAAAAGAAGGACCTCGCGTCGGTGCCGGCGATTGCGGCCGCGATGGAGCGCGTGGAGCGCCAGCTTGACGGCGCGGGACGGTTGCTCGTCAGGTTCTCGGGAACGGAGCCGCTGCTGCGCGTGATGATCGAAGGCAGGAATCAGCAGGACATCCAGTCGTGGGCGGCGGAGATCGCCGCGACGGTCAAAGAGCACCTGGGATGACCACGGGCGGCCGTCCGAAGTTGAGCGTCAACGTCAACAAGGTCGCGACGCTGCGCAATTCGCGCGGAGGCCAGGTGCCCAGTGTCCTTGACGCCGTCCACGTCGTCATCGAGGCGGGCGCCGCCGGAATCACCGTGCATCCGCGCGCCGATGCCCGGCACATCACGGCGCAGGACGTGCGCGACATCGCACGCGTGCTGGCGCCCCTGCGCGGGCGGATCGAATTCAATATCGAAGGGGACCCGCGGCCCGATCTGGTGGCGCTGGTGCTCGAAGTGCGGCCGGACCAGTGCACGCTCGTCCCGGTCTTCCCTGGCGAAGTAACGAGCCAGGCCGGATGGCCGCCCGACACTCCAGTGCAGCAACTGTCCGCGACAGTGCGGCAGCTGCAGTCCGCCGGAGTCCGCGTGAGCCTGTTCGTGGATCCGGAGGAATCGGCGGTCCTGTGGGCGAGCAGGATCGGAGGGGACCGCGTCGAGCTGTACACCGAGCCGTTCGCCCGCGCCTTCGCCAAGGGGGGCGAGGCCGCCTCACAAAGCTTCACGCGCTACACAGCGGCCGCACGGGTCGCGACGGCTGCCGGGCTGGGCATCAATGCGGGGCACGATCTGGATCTCGAGAACCTGCGGCTCTTTCGGACGCTGCCAGATCTTGCGGAAGTCTCGATCGGGCACGCCCTCATCAGCCGCGCCCTGTTCGTCGGGCTCGACCGCGCCGTCCGTGATTACGTCGCGGCGGTTTCGGGATCCTGAAGCCATCCGCCCGCGATAGACCGGCGGCGTTCGCCGGCGCTAGGCTATGATCAGAGTTTCTCCCGGATTGACGGCGTTCTGTCGTTCGCTGCTGCCGGTCTTCGGGCCCCGGCGGGTGACCGTCGCCGGAGGCCTGACGCCAGTTTGGTGATGCGTAAAGAATCAGTCGTATTCGGCATCTCGGGGATTTTTTTCGGCCTCATCGTGGGCTGGATCATCGGCACCCAGCAACCCGGGCGTGCCGGGGTGCCCGCGGCCTCGACCGCGCCCGCGCAGGCTGCCGCCCCCGCGGCGCAGGCGCCGCCATCATTCGACGAATCGCGGGCCGCGGCGCTGCGCGTGACGGCCGAGCGTAATCCTCGCGACGCGGAGACGCGCGTGCAGCTCGGGAACCTCTACTTCGACGCGGAGCGCTACGACGAGGCGAGGAAGTGGTACGAAGACGCGCTCAAGGTGGATCCCCGGAACGTCAATGCGAGCACGGACCTTGGCATCGCCTATTACTATTCCAACCAGCCCGATCGCGCGCTCGCGCAGTTCGATAAATCGCTCGCGCTCGATCCGACGCATTCGAAGACGCTGCTGAACGTCGGGATCGTGCGCGCCTTCGGCAAGCAGGATCTCGACGGCGCCGAGAAGGCGTGGCAGCGGGTCATCGACGTCGCCCCGCGGAGCGAGGAGGCGGCGGTCGCGAAGCGCGGGCTCGACGGGCTGCGGGCCGCGCATGCGGGCCAGGTGGGCGCGGCCGCGAAACCGCCGCGCCAGCCGGAGTAGCGTCATGGGGCGGCTGCTGCTCTGGGCCATCCTGCTGTTCTTCGTGCTCCGGGCGCTGTCGCGGCTCCTCCGGGGCGTACTCGAGGGCGCAGGGTATCGGCGCGACATTCCGCAGCAGCGCAGCGTCGCGCTCGTCAAGGATCCGGTGTGCGGCGTGTTCGTGGTGCCCGGACAGGCTCTGACCGCCGGGACCGGGGCGGCCGCCCGATATTTCTGTTCCGAGAAGTGCCGCCGCGAATGGCAGCGTCGCTGAACCGGGCCCACACGTAAAACATGAAGTCTGAACAGCAGCTCCGCGCCGACATCGTCGAGGTGGGCCGGCGCCTGTACGCGCGTGGGTACACGGCCTCGAACGACGGGAACGTCAGCGTGCGCCTCGACGACAGGCGGCTGCTGATGACGCCGACGGGCGTGTGCAAGGGCTTCATGAATCCGGGGATGATGTGCATCACCGATCTCGAGGGGCGGAAGCTCGAAGGGGACCGGCACCCGTCCTCCGAGATCCAGATGCATCTCGAGGTGTACCGGCAGCGCCCGGAGATTCAGGCGGTCGTGCACGCGCACCCCCCGGTCGCCACGGCGTTTGCTGTCGCCGGCATTCCGCTCGACCGCGCCGTGCTCGCGGAGGTGGTCACGACGCTCGGCAGCATTCCGATTGCGGAATACGCGACGCCGTCCACGAGCGAGCTCCCGGAGGCGGTGCGCAAGTACGTCAAGGCGCACGACGGCATGCTCCTCGCCAACCATGGGGCGCTGACGCTCGGCGCGGACCTGTTCTCCGCGTATTACAAAATGGAAACGATCGAGCACTTCGCCAACATCAGCTTCGTGGCCCGGATGCTCGGCGGAGAGCGGCTGCTGTCGCAGGACGAGGTCGTGCGGCTGCAGGGGCTGCGGGGCCGGTACGGGATTTCGTCGCCGGCGCCCATCTGTTCAGACCCGGTTGCGGGCGCGGCCTCCGAATCAGCCGATTGTCAGGTCGTCTTCGCCCCGTCGGGCGCGGCTGGCGAGCGGCTGGTCGGCGGCCGGCCGCTGCCGGCAGGTGGCGACGAGGAAATTCGGCTAACATACCGCGAACTCACCGCATTGATCGAAGACGCGGTCAGAAATCTCAAGTAGAACCCCGAAGGAGCATCAACATGGGTGAGGCGCTCGGCATGGTCGAGACGAAGGGCCTCGTGGCAATGATCGAGGCTGCTGACGCGATGGTCAAGGCCGCGAAGGTCACGCTGGTGGGTTGGGAGAAAATCGGCGCCGGGTACGTGACGGCGATCGTGCGGGGTGACGTGGCCGCCGTCAAGGCCGCCACGGACGCCGGCGCTGCCGCGGCGCGACGTGTCGGCGAGCTCGTGTCGGTCCATGTCATCCCGCGACCCCACGCGAATCTCGAGGACGCGCTGCCGATCGGCAAGTCGAACGCCCTCGCGAAATGATCGTCGCGAAAATCGTGGGGACCGTCGTCGCGACCCGGAAGGATGAGCGCCTGGTGAGCAACAAGCTCCTCATCGCGCGTCCGATGGACCCGCACGGCAAGCCGGAAGGCAATTACCTGGTCGCCGTCGACACGGTCGACGCCGGGTTCGGTGAAACGGTCCTGATCGTGAGTGGAAGCTCGGCGCGGATGGCCTCCGGCATGAAGGATTGCCCGGTCGATGCCGCCATCGTCGGCATCATCGACACCATCCAGGTGAAGGACTAGCCGGTGCAGCTCGCGCGGGTGATCGGCGAAATCGTCTCGAGCATTAAGGACCCCAATCTGAGCGGCGTCCCGCTGCTCGTACTGCAGCCGATTGCCACTTCGGGCGAGCCCGCCGGCCGCACACTGGTGGCCGTGGATTCGGTGGGTGCAGGGATCGGGGAGCACGTGTTCTTCGTCCGCGGCCGCGAGGCGGCGTTCCCCTTCTACCCGGCCGAGCCGCCAACCGATGCCGCCATCATTGGCATCGTCGACCACTGGGATGTGCCATCTCAGAACCTGAACCATGACGTAGAACCCTTACAACCCTTACAACCCTTAGAACCTTAGAACCCCTAGAACCCTAAAACCCGACAGCGAAGCTCCTTTCAGAATGCAGATCTGCACCGTCGTCGGCACCGTCGTGTCGTCGCATAAGAACCACAAGCTCGATGGGGCCAAGCTGCTGCTGGTGCAGCCCGAGACGCCAGCCGGCGAGCCTCGCGGCACGACGCTCATCGCCATTGATTCCGTGGGCGCGGGCGTCGGAGAGCGCGTGCTCGTAGTGATCGAAGGCAAGGCTGCGGGGGCTGCGCTCGGAAAGAAGAATGCGGCCGTCGATGCCGCCATCATCGGGATCGTCGATACTGTCGATTTCAGAGAAGACGCATGAACGAAGATGCCTTGCGGGAGATGATCCGGCAGGCCGTGGCACGGCGTCTTGAGGCGGCGCCGGACACGGATCGCGGCGGTCGTCCGGTTGCTGCTGCCGCGCTGGATATGAGTCACGCCCGATATGCGCTGGAGGGAACGGACGGCCCGTGCCTCATCGAACCGTCGGTCGCGTGCAACCACTGCGGCTACTGCGAATCGCACGGGCACTGAAGCGGGGTTGACGTGCGATCCGTCCTGCTCACCCGACGAATTCCCTCCACCGTCCTCGCGCGCCTTCAGTCTGCCTGCGACGTCGACTTGTATGACGGACCGGCGCCGATCAGCCGCGAGGAGCTGACGCGCCGAGTCGCGGGCAAGCGCGGCTTGATCTGTCTCCTGACGGACCGCATCGACGCCGCCGTCATGGAGGCGGCACCGGAGCTCGCGATCGTCGCGAATATCGCCGTCGGCTACGACAACATCGATGTTCCGGCGCTCGCGGCCCGCGGCGTCGCCGTGACGAACACGCCCGACGTGCTCACCGAGGCGACCGCCGAGCTCACCTGGGCGCTGATTCTGGCCGTCACGCGGCGGATCGGCGAAGGGGAGCGCCTAGTGCGCCGGGGCGAGTGGCGCGGGTGGGCGCTTGACTTCATGCTCGGGATGGAGCTGCGCGGCAAGCAGCTCGGACTCATAGGTCGCGGGCGCATCGGCCGGGCTGTGGCTGCCAAGGCGGCGGCGTTCGGGATGACGGCCGTGTTCGCGAAGCATGACATGTCGCTCGATGAGCTGCTCGTCAGCTCGGACGTCGTCTCCATCCACACTCCCGGAACGCCGCAGACTCGGCACCTGATCGATCGGCGCGCGCTCGCGCGCATGAAGCGGTCCGCCTTCCTCGTGAATACCGCCCGCGGCCCGATCGTGGACGAAGAGGGTCTCGTCTGGGCTCTCGGCGAACACCTCATCGCCGGCGCGGCCCTAGATGTGTTCGAGAAGGAGCCAGTCGTCCACCCCGGACTGCTCGGGCTCGAGAACGTGGTGCTCGTGCCGCACCTGGGCAGTGCGACGCGCGAGACGCGTACGGCGATGGCGGACCTCGCGGTCAGCAACGTGCTGGCGGTCCTCGACGGGCGTCCGCCGCTCACTCCTGTATGAAGCTGCGGCCCCAGCCGGCCGTCGCCCGTGGTCGCATCCCGGCCGTCATGCGGCGGCTCGCGCGAGCGATCGACGGGCTCGAGGAGCCGGCGATTGAAAAGATCGCCGAGGACCAGCAGGAAGATCCTTTCCAGGTGCTCATCGCGACGATGCTGTCGGCTCAGACGAAGGATGCCGTCACGCACGCCGCGGCCACGCGGCTGTTCGGAGTGGCGAGCACGCCGCGGCGGATGCTGAAGCTCAGCCCCGCCGAAATCGAGCGGCTGATCTACCCTGTGAGCTTCTACCGCAACAAGGCGGTGCACGTCCTGCGCACCTGCGAGCAGATCGTGTCGCGCTTCGGCGGGAAGGTGCCCACGACGATGGAGGAACTGCTGACGCTGCCGGGCGTCGGCCGGAAGACCGCGAACCTGGTGCTCATTCTTGCGCATCGGAGCGTGGCGAATATCTGCGTCGATACCCACGTGCACCGCATCTCGAATCGGCTCGGATGGGTGGCGACCCGGACCCCGGACGAAACCGAGCAGGCGCTGTATGCTGCGGCGCACCGGAAGTGGTGGCCGCTGCTCAATCTGTATCTCGTGACCTGGGGCCAGAACGTGTGCCGGCCCCTGTACCCACTCTGCGGCCGCTGCGTGGTGGCAGACCTCTGTCCGAAAATCGGCGTGACGAAGGCAGGAAAAACATGACCACAAAAATGGGAGGAGGCCAGCGGACGACCCTGGCCGGCGGAGCGATCCTCGCGACGTTCATTCTGCTGTCGCTGCCAACCGCGGCCCGGCAGACGTCGCCCGGCGCGGGTCCGGTGATCGTGCTGGAGACGGTCAAGGGGAACATTGAGTTCGAGACCTACCCCGAGGAAGCCCCGAAGACCGTCGCGCAGATCGTCGGCCTCGTGAAGCGGAACTTCTACAACGGCCTGCGATTCCACCGCGCGGAGTTCAGCTTGATCCAGGTCGGCGACCCCACGACACGGAACATGACGATGCGGGACTGGTGGGGACGGGCGGGGAGCGGCAAGCCGATCGGCGCGTCGGAGATCACGAAGAAGCGGCGCCACGTCCGGGGGGCGGTGGCGATGGCGTATCCGGGGACCGACGCCAGGGCGGCCGACAGCCAATTCTACATTCTGACGAAGCCCCACCCCGATTTCGACGGCAAGTACACGGTCTTCGGCCAGGTGATCAAGGGCATGGAGGTGGTCGACAAGATTCAGGTCGCCGACATCCTCAAGAGGGCGTTCGTGAAGGATGCGGGGGCAAAACCCTGACGAGCCCTTTCAGGTCCGGGTAGCGGTCCACGAACTCGGGCGGATATTCGCCGCGCAGCGGCTGACCGAGGTCGTGCTTGAGGATCGCCGCGTTGGCCACGGACTTCGCGGAGAAATGATTGTTGGCGTACAAGTACGCCTTCTTCACTTCGCGCGACGCCTGCCGCGCCGCCTGGGCGATCGGTTGCAGCTCCGCGGCGGAGTACAGATAGTTGTAGCGGTCTTCCGATTGTTCGTGGTTCCACCACTGCGCGGCATTGCGTCCGTGGAGGCGCAGGTAGTAGAAGGTCCGGACGTTGGGCAGGAGATCCTGGCGGATTGAGAACCGGAACTTGGGCTCGTCGATCTGGGTCCAGGCGGCGCCAAACGCATCGAGCAGCCGAAGCGTGTCCTCCGGCTGATCGCTCCAGCTGCGATGCCGCAGCTCGAGGGCGACCTGGTAGTCGCGGAAACGCGTCAGCAGCCATTCGAGGTACGCGCGGGATTCCTCGTCATTGCGGAAGCTCGCGGGGAACTGCGCCAGCAGGGCACCGAGCTTGCCCGACGAGGCGATCGGATCGATCCCGGCACGAAAGTCGTCCACGTCCTTCTGGGCGAGATCCCGCGGATTCTTGCCGGTGGCCTTCTCGAACATCCGCGGATGCGTGAACTTCTGGAACAGCTTGAGTGAGAACTCGAAGTCCGCGGGCGTGCGCTCGACCCATCCCTTTGCCGCCGCCGCAGCGGGCACGCGGTAGAAGGTCGAGTTGATCTCGACGGTGTCGAAGTGTTCCGCGTAGAAGCTCAGTTCGTCGAAGCCTCCGCCGGCGCGGCTCCGGCGGCCGGGCGGCACGGGATAGAAAATGCCATTCCATGTGCCCTTGCCGGACGGATAGCTCCAGCCCGAGGTTCCGACCCGGATCGTGCTAGCCAAGGCCCTCGTACTTGTCCTTGTTGAACCCGAAGATCGCCCGTGATCCTCGAACGAGAATCGGCCGTCGGATCAGGTTGGGTTGCTCCATCATGAGGTCGATCGCCTCTCGCTTCGACGCCGGCAACGGACGCTGTTTGAACACGGGGCTCCGCGTGCTCACGTAATCCAGGAACCGGTCAGCCTCGATGTGGCGCTCGAGGAACGCGCGATCGGGCGGATCGCGGTTGATGTCCCGTTCGTCCACCTCTACACCAAGCTCGTCCAGATAACTTCTGGCGTTGCGACACGTCGTTCAAGTCGGCTTCCAGTAGAACGTCGGCTTCGGCACCCCCGTATTTTAGAACACGTCCGTCGCGTACAATAGGAGGTTCAGGCGGCGGCGTTCGATGCTCACCATCAACGAAATCTTTCACTCGATCCAGGGCGAATCGACGCATTCCGGGCGTCCCTGCGTCTTCGTGCGCCTCACGGCGTGCGACCTCCGCTGCACGTGGTGCGACACGCCGTACGCCTTTACCGAGGGCAGCAAGATGAGCGTGGAGGAGATTGCCGCCAAGGTCGAGGGTTTCGGGTGCGACCTCGTCGAGCTCACGGGGGGCGAACCGCTGCTGCAGAAGGACGTGTACCCCCTCATGCGTCGTCTCCTCGACAGCGGGCGGACGGTGATGGTCGAGACAGGGGGGCACCTGAGCATCGACAAGGTCCCGGCCGAGGTCATCCGGATCGTGGACGTGAAGTGCCCCGGCAGCGGCGAGGCGGGGCGCAATCACTGGGACAATCTCGGGCTGCTCTCGCCGCACGACGAAGTGAAGTTCGTCATCCGCGACCGCGTGGATTACGAATATGCGCGAGACGTCGTCTCGAAGTATGACCTGGCCGCGCGGACAGCCGCGGTGCTGTTCTCGCCGGTGCACGGCGCTCTTCCATCCAAGGATCTCGCCGAGTGGATCCTCGAGGATCGTCTCGCCGTGCGCCTGCAGCTGCAGACACACAAGTACATCTGGGGTGCTGACGTCAGAGGCGTCTGATGCATCGAGGAGCCATTCTTCTGCTGAGCGGGGGCCTCGATTCGTACACGGCCGGCGCCATGGCCCGGACGGACGGGTACGAGCTGTTTGCGCTCACGGTTCGATACGGGCAGGTACACGCACGCGAGATCGCGGCGGCGCGGGACGTGGCAAGGGATCTGGGGGTCGCCAGGCACATAGAGCTCGATGTGAACCTGGCCGCGTTTGGCGGGTCGGCGCTCGTGGGCGCCGGAGACATTCCCAAGAGCCGCGACCTCGACCTGCAGGACATCCCCTCCACCTACGTCCCCGCGCGCAACACGATTTTCCTCTCGCTTGCGCTCGGCTGGGCCGAAGTGGTCCAGGCGCAGGCGATCGTCCTTGGCGTCAACGCGCGCGATTACTCCGGATACCCGGACTGTCGCCCCGAGTATCTCGCCGCGTTCGAGCGGCTGGCCGGTCTCGCGACGAGGGCTGGCGTGGAAGGGGGCCGGCTCGCGATCCTCGCGCCGCTCCTTCACCTCTCGAAGGCCGAGATCATCCGGCAGGGGGTCGCACTGCGGCTCCATTACGAGCTCACGCACAGCTGCTACGACCCTCACGCGGACGGCCGCCCGTGCGGAGCGTGCGACAGCTGCCGCCTTCGTGCGCGCGGGTTCGACGAGGCCGGAGTGCCCGACCCCGTCATCACCGGGAGCGGGGGGGCTGCGTGACGGAGCGCCTCTATTACACGGACGCATATCTCGCCGAGTTCGACGCGAACGTGATTGGTGTGGATCGCGTGGCCGACCGTTACGCGGTAATCCTCGACCGCACGGCCTTCTATCCGGCATCGGGCGGGCAGCCGGCCGACACGGGACGCCTCGCCGGCGCCGCCGTCCTCGACGTGATCGATCGGGACGACGGGGCGATCCTCCACGTCGTCCAGGACGAGATCACGCCCGGCCCGGTGCACGGCCGGATCGACTGGAGCCGCCGGTTCGACCATATGCAGCAGCATTCGGGGCAGCACCTGCTCTCCGCCGCCTTCGACCGGCTGCTCGGCATCCGCACGGAGAGCTTCCACCTGGGCTCCGTCTCGTCGACCATCGATCTCGCCAGGGCCGCAACGCCACGCGAGATCGAAGCCGCCGAGGACGAAGCGAACAGGATCATCTGGGAAGATCGACCGGTGACGGTGCGATTCGCGGACGCGGCAGACGCAGCGGCTCTGCCGCTCAGAAAAGAGCCCGCGCGCGGCGGCCGGCTGCGGCTCATAGACATGCAGAACTTCGACATTTCCGCATGCGGCGGGACGCACGTGGCGACGACAGGCGGCGTCGGCGCGATTGCTGTCGCATCGTCCGAACGTTTCCGCGGCGGTTCGCGGATCGAATTCGTCTGCGGCGTGCGCGCGCTGCACACGTTTCGATCCCTGCGCGATGCCGTGGCCGCGAGCGTCCGGCTCATCTCGGTGCTCCCGGGGGAGTTGCCCGCGGCGATCGAGCGGCTGCAGAACGAAACGAAAGAAGTCAGGCGTGACCTCAAGGCGGCGCAGGCCCGTCTTGCGACCTTCGAGGCCGCAGCCCTCGCTGCGCGCGCAACCTCGCGCGGCGAGACGAGGGTGGTGGTCGAAGCACTGGAGGGATGGGACCCGAGCGGACTGAAGACGATCGCGACGGCGATTGTCGAACGTGCATCGCACATCGCGGTGCTCTTCAGCAGGCCCGGTCCTGCCGCCGTTGTCGTCGCCCGCTCCCCCGGGATGCAGTTCGACAGCGCCGCGGTTCTCAAGGCTCTTGTCGGGCGTTTCGGAGGGAAAGGCGGTGGAAAGGCCGATCTTGCCCAGGGTGGCGGGCTGAGCGGTGCGCCCGACGAGCTCGTCGCGTTCGCACTGTCGCTCGTCTGACGCTCCTCCGACGCGCGGACTCGAGCGTCGCTACTTCGAGGGTTGCAGTTTGACGAGCGTGACGCCCGCCTCGCGCGCCACGTCGGCATCGGGATCCGACGCCGCCTTTCGCAGTGCCGGCAGCGCCGGTTCGGCGGCAGCGCCGAAGGCGGCCAGCGCCGCCGCGGAGGCGCGCCGGACGTTGACGTCCGAATCCTGCAGCCCCGTTGTGAGGACCCGGACGGCCTCGGCGGGTTCTTCGTGCACGATCCCGAGGTACGTCGCGGCGACCGCGCGGACTCCCGGGTCGGAATCCTCCATGCCATCGACGAGCAGCGGCAGCACCGCGCGGCCATCGAGCGGCGCGCGTTCCTTCAGCTTCCCGATCGAACGCAAGGCTTCCCGCCGGACCACGGGATCGTCGCTCGTCAGCGATTGACGAAGGGGTTTGAAGGCGCCCCGCCCCATGAAGCTGAGGGCGGAGGCCGCTTCCGATGTCAGCGCGGGATCGGGCAGCGACTCGGCGACTTCGTCGATCGCGGGCGCCGCGGTGGTGCCGAGCAGCGCGCACGCCTTGATCGCCGCCTTCACACGCTCCGCAGTCGCGTGGGAATCCTGAAGCGTCGCGTGGATCACCGGCAGCGCGCCGGGTCCGAGCTTCTTGACGTACTCCGCAGATGCGGCAGCCTCACTGGGGTTCTGGCTGTAAAGCTGATCCAGCCACGCCTGCTCCACCGGAGCCGCCGGTGCGCTGCCGCTGACGCCGGCCGGGGGCGCTCCGTAGTACCACGCCGCGGCACCGATCGCGCAGATGAGTCCGACGGCCACAGCAATCCATGAGAAACCACGCACGCACCATTGTACGCCGCCCGAGACGCCACTCCCGCCTCAGGCC
Source organism: Acidobacteriota bacterium (assembly GCA_039648985.1). Lineage (GTDB taxonomy): Bacteria > Acidobacteriota > Vicinamibacteria > Vicinamibacterales > 2-12-FULL-66-21 > JALZOC01. Next base: position 13,600 of record JBBWZJ010000162.1, read on the forward strand.
AAGATCGTGCTCGGCTCTACTGTCGCGTGAAGTTCGAGAGGATCTCGACAGCCAGATCGGTCATGTAGTTCACGGTCGCGGATGGCACTGCGAAGTCGTTGGCGAGGATCGAAAATGCGAGCACTTCGTCGTCGCGCGTGCGGACGAAGCCGGAGAGCGCGCGCACGTTCGAAATGGAGCCGGTTTTCGCGAGGGCATTGTCCCTCGCACGCGTCTTCGCGAGGCGCGATGCGAGGGTCCCGTCCCTCCCCGCAATGGCGAGTGTGGCGAGGAAGGGTTCCCTGTGCCGTGGATCTTGGTACATCCGCTGGAGGACTGTAATCAGCGTCGCGGCGGTCAGGTAGTTGTAGCGCGACAGGCCCGAGCCGTCAGACATCGTGTACCCATCGTCCGGAATGCCCCACTTCTGCAGAACTGTGTGGACCGCAAGTCGCCCCGCCTCCGCTGTACCGAGGCCCCCACGTGCGGCGCCGAGAGCCTTCAGCAGCGTTTCGGCGTAGAGATTCTGGCTCACCTTCATCATGACTATCGCGATGTCGCGCAGGGGAAGGGACTCGGTCGAGGCGAGGGAGCGGACCTCGGTCTGGCCGCTCGCCTGCACCTCCGCGGCGATGTCGTCCAGATCCACAGCTTCGCCGTTGACCGGAATTCCGGCAGCGACAAGCGTATCCTTCAGGGAGCGGGTGAAGAAGACAGTCGGATTCACCACGGCGACCTGGCGCTCTGTACTCTCGCCTCCAACGGGTGCCGAGCCGGTCACTACGAGGACGGTGCGATCGAGCGGGCGGCGGAAATCGATGGTGTCGGCGGACCCGGATGCGCCGGTCGTCGCCAGGTTCACGAGCGTCAATCCTGACCCGGGCGACAGGCTTACGATGGGCGCCGCTCCCGGAGTGCTTCCTGCCGCAACCCGCAGCGTCGCCGTGTTCTCGTTGAGCTCGAGTGCGCCCACCGGCGCGGCATAGTCGTACTGCAGGTAGTCCCACGCCCACCCCGCCCCGATTCCCTCGTCGTCGAACGCCTGGTCGTCGCCGATGACGCGTCCCTCGACAGCCGTGATGCCGGCTGCCGTGATGGCGCTCGTCCACTCTCGAAACACGGACTCGGCACGGCCGTTCCGGCCGTTGATCGTCGGATCGCCGTTGCTGCGGACGACGAGGTCGCCTTTGAGCACGCCGCCCTCAATCGGACCGCGTGCTTCGAGCGTGGTCTTGAACCTGTAGTCCCACCCCAGGGTTTCGGCGGCGGCCGCAAGAGTCAGAATCTTGAGGTTGGAGGCGGGCATCATCCACTTGTCGGCGTTCAGCCGGTACAAGTGGTCGCCGGTCGCCATCGACATGACGTCGACGGCCCACACGCCGCGCTGCATGACAGGCGCGCCAAAGACGCGCGCGAGGTCGGATCCGAGGTCGCGAACGGCCTGTGAGGGCGACGTGGTCGGGGTTCGATGCGCGGCGCACCCGGGAACCGCGAGCAGGCTCGCGAGGAGAAGGATGCGGAACGGGGCCACTCGGAGGACTACTTGATCGCCTCGAGCGCTTTGACGATGCCGTCGAGCACGGCGGCATCGACGATGGCGGTGCCGTTGGAGCCGCCGCGGGCGGCATACACCGTCGTCCCGGTGCGGGCGAATGTCACCCGTTCGTCCTTGTTTTCGTCGTACTTGAAGGCGACCGAGAGCTCGGGCTTGTCGAGGCCGGTTTTGGCGTCGGCCGGAGCGAACGAGGTCGCGCGCGCTCCCGTCGCTGCGCTAATCAGGGCCTCGACCTTCGCGGCATCCACATCGCGTGCTGCGGGCGCGGTCTGGCGCCACTTCTCGACGTCCTTGCCGTTCTTGTCTTTCGACTTCGTCTTCTCGAACACCGTCGTCTGGCCGTTTCGGACCACTTCCATCCGGCTCGCGTTGAACGAACGTGCGTCGAACAGGTCCTTCTGTCGGTACTCCGATGGATCCTTCTTCAGGTCGTCCAGGAGCGATGCGTCAACGGTGAAAACCGCCGGCCTGCCGGCGTCTTTCGCATAGACGCTGCCTTCGCCAGCAGGAGCCCCGAGCAGCAGCGTGGCCTGCGACGATCCCGACCCGATGCGCACCGTCGCGGCGGGTTTCTGCAGACCGTCGCCCTGGGGCGGAGGTGTCGCCACGAGCGATTTCATCTGGACGCCGGCCACCTTCGAGACGAGTCCGTCCACCGCGCTGAACTCAGCACGCGCGTCCACCGGCGCTTTCAGGTTCCATTCGCCGTTCGACTTCTCGAGTCGCATTTCCCGGCCCGGGGTCGTCACCGAAAGCGAGTCGATCTTCTCCCGATCGAGCTTCAGGACGGACTTGTCGCGAAGGTCGAAGGAGCTCTTGTTGAAGGTGGACTCGAGGAACGAGGAAACGAGGAACACTCGCTTCTGATCGCCGAGACGTGCATACACGTCTGTGCCCGTGGGTGTCTTCTGTCCGATCTGGAGCCGGTGCTGCTGACCACCTGCTTTGAAGGCAACTTCGAGTCGCGGAGTCGCGAGGCCGAACTCCGCCACGTCGGCCGGGTTCTCGTCGATGACGCGCTGGATTTCCATGGACGCGAGGTTCGAGGTGATCCCGGAGACCGTCGCCTGATCGGTTGGTGCCGGTGCGGGCTGCACAATCGTCCAGTCCGATCCCTTCTTCTGCAGAGTGGTCCGTTCTCCGGCTTCGGACCTGATTTCGAGCTCGTCAATCTTACCGGCGTCGACGCTGAACACCTTGTCGTGTTTCGGCGTGTCGTCCACCGGTCCCTTTTTCGCATCCCGGTACGCGTACCAGAACAGCGGGATTCCGATGACAAGGAGCACGAGGAAACCGCGGAGCCGCCCCACTACCGCCTCCGCCACCAGGTCTGAATGCCGGCCGTCAGGATGAGTCCAGGAATTATCAGGATCGACAGCCAGAAAATGCGCTGCGCGGCGTCTGCCGTCAGGCTGAGCGTGCTGCTGCCGGCTTCGCGCGGCCGGATTGAAATCAGGTTCTCCTGTTGCGCGAGCCAGTTCACCGTGTTCAGGAACAGATCGCGATTCCCTGGGATTCCGAGGTAGCCGTTGGTCACGAAGTCCGAGTCGCCGAACACCGCGATGCGCGTCTCGGGTTTGCCCGCGTCGCCGGGCTTGGCGGGATCGGGAGGGTTTGGCGCGGGTGTCGGCGCGTCACTGACCGGCGACGACACGGCCGCCGCGAGCGAGACCGGACCGGGCTTGTCTCCCTTGTCCAGCTCGCGCGCCACCTTCCCGGTGGTCGTGAGCTCCTTGATGTTGCTCTCCGCCCAGCTGTTCGGGCTGGTCTCGACGAGGTTCTGTGCCGTATGCCCGCCGGTGCCCCCCGCGACCGCACTGACCGAACGCGCGAGCGGGAATGCGGTGATCAGGTTGAAGTGTTCCGTAATCGGGTGCGGATCGTACTTGACCGCCACCGGCACCGACACGTCGGTTCCGAGCAGCTGACCCATGCCGCTGACGTCAACCACGACGTTGGTTCCGATGTCGAAGCCCCAGTCCTTCAGCAGCGCGACAAGGTTGGTGAGCGGGGAGGCGTCGGCCCGGTCGGGAGGATCGAGCATGAAGAGGATCTTGCCGCCCTTGCCGAGGTACCGCTTCACCATGTCGATCTCTGCGGGGAAGAAGTCGGTCTTCGGTCCGGCGACGACGAGGATCGACGCGTCCGCGGGGACGTCTTTCTGCTGCGCGAGCACCAGTTTGTCGATCAGGAAGTTATCGGACCCGAGTGCGGCGGCAATCGTGCTGTATCCGCCGCGTTCCGAGGCATCGGTCGACTTCTCGCCATGGCCCTGGACGAAGTACACCTTGTGCTGCTTGCCCTGGACCACCTTGATCAGGCCGTTGGTGAGCTCCTGCTCGCCGTCCGACGTGACCTTCTCCGTACGCCCCTCGTATTCCATGACGACCGTGCCGGGCGTCTGCACCTGGAACTGGTTCGCGAGCGCGGGCCTGCGCTCCATGTCGAGATACTCGACGCTCACCTGCTTGGAGACGTACTGGTATTCGTCCAGCCGCTCGCGAAAGCGCGGAAACCCCTCGCTGCGGTCGAACACGCGGATGTGCACGGGCTTCTGCAGACCCTGGAGCACTTTTTTCGTCTGGTCCGAAATGGAGAACTGCTTCGCGGCCGTCAGGTCCCACCGCTTGTTGTGGCGCGAGGCGAGGTAGTTGATCGCCACGAGAATGCCGAGCACGACGACGACGCTCGCCGCCGCGAGGCTGCCGAGCCGAGCCTGGCGGCCGGAGAACGACCGGGCGACTTCCCGCCACTGGCTGAGAATATAGAGAAGTGTGCACGCGAGGCCGGCGAGCGCCAGGCCGTTGTACCACTGCTGCCATTCAGGGCGGGTGAAGCGTATAGCCACCGCGGCGAAGACGAGGACGACACCGAGCCATCCGAGAAGTCCGAGAACTCGTTTCAACATAAAGCCGCTATCCGCGCCACCGCTCGCTGTCGACCGACTTGGCCGTCAGGAACAGTCCGAATGTGATGAAGCTGAGATAGTAGATCGTGTGCTTCGTGTCGATGATGCCGCGCGCGAAATCGTCGAAGTGCTCGGTGATCGAGAGATACGACACGATTGCCTGCGTCGTCGGGCCGGAGGACTCGCCGATCCAGTTGACGATCCACAGCATCAGGAACGTCGCGAAGGTGAGAAACCCGGCGACGATCTGGTTTTTCGTGAGACTGGAGATGAAGAGACCGGTGGACAGGAAACAGCCGCCCATCAGCAGCAGTCCCAGGTAACCGGCGGCGATCGGCCGCCACTCGGGGTTGCTGATCTTGAACAGCATGACCATGTACAGCATGGTCACGAGGAGCATGGCGGCATACAGCCCGAGGGCGCCCAGGAACTTCCCGACGATGATCTCGACGTCGGTCACGGGGGACGTGAGCAACAGCTCGATCGTGCCGGACCGCTTCTCCTCCGAGTACGTGCGCATCGTGATCATCGGCATCACGAAGAGGATGATGACGGCGGTGTTCTGGAAGAGCCCCCGGATCATCATCTGATTGATGTTCGCGCCCCCGGCGCCGCCGAACTGCATCATCTGCTGGCTCTGCTGGTTGAACGCCATCAGGTACACGTAGAAGAACCAGCCGAAGAGCAGCGAGAACAGGCCGATCAGGATGTACGCAATCGGCGAGGCGAAATAAGAGCGCAGCTCCTTGTCCGCGATTGCCAGCGTATTACGCACGGGGCGCCTCCTCGGGGAGCTCTTCGGTCGTCACCTGGAGGAAGACGTCCTCCAGGCTCATGCGGACGGGCCTCAGCTCGAGCAGGCCCCACCCGCGGGTGACGATCGCGCGGGCGAGATCGCGCCGGACGTCCACTTCAGGCTCGCTCTCCACTTCGAACGCAGTCGGAAACGGCAGCGCCGCCGGAGCGGACTCGGACGGCGTACCCGGGCGCTGATCCGCGGCCGCCACGCGCTTGACCCCGGGGACAGACGCGAGCACCGCGGCGGCGTCAGCCCCGGCCGCGTCCACCTGCACGTACATCGTCGCCGCTCCCTTCAAACGGGCGGTCAGGTTGTCGGGCGTATCGACCGCTACGACGTGCCCCTTGTTGATGATCACGACGCGCTGGCAGGTCTGCGCCACTTCCGGCAGGATGTGCGTGCTCAGGACGATCGTGTGATCGCCGGCGAGGCTCCGGATGAGACCCCGCGTCTCGATGATCTGCTTCGGGTCGAGTCCGGCGGTCGGCTCGTCAAGGATCAGCACTTCCGGATTGTGGATGAGCGCCTGCGCCAGGCCGACACGCTGCCGATACCCTTTCGAGAGCTTGCCGCAATGGCGGTCGGCCATGTCGGCGATGCGCGTCCGCTCCATCACCGTGAGCACCCGCTGCTTGCGGTCACGCGGCGCGACGCCCTTGATCTTCCCGACGAAATCCAGGTATTCGCGGACCGTCATGTCGGGGTAGAGCGGCGGCGTCTCGGGCAAGTACCCGGTGCGCCGCTTCGCCTCGATCGGGTGGTCGAACACGTCGTAGCCGGCGACGGTGGCACGCCCCTCGGACGCGGGCATGTACCCCGTCAGGATGCGCATTGTCGTGGTCTTCCCGGCGCCGTTCGGGCCGAGAAAGCCCAGGATTTCGCCGCGTTCCACCCGGAAGCTCACGTCGTCCACGGCCGTCGTCCGCCCGTAATGTTTCGTGATGTGCTGGACCTCGATCACGCCTCGCTCCGTTCCGTCCGTCAGTTCGTCGAATCAGTACATTCCAACGCGGATCCCGCGACTGCGGGACGCCGCCGTCGGTCAAGCACCGCTTAAGGTGTAGATATCAGGCCGATTAGGCCCAATCACGGATACTACCGAGAGTCGGAAAATCGTGTCAAGGCGCCACGGTGTGGCGCGCTGGCTGCGGCGGGTTGCGGGACGCGGGTGTGATCATGCTTTCCTGTTCGAGAAGAAGTGCTGCTCGATGAACTCGTCGATGGCACCCTGGTCCGCAGGGTCAACTTTTTCGAACTGCAGCCCCATGCCGACCCGGCGATCACTCCAGGCGATGCGCGACTCGGCTTCGATCTCCTTCTTGGATCCCGGCAGCCGAAAACGCGCCCCGAGCTTCGACGGCCCCTGCAGCGGACTCATGGTGCGGATGGCGAGCCCGCCCTTGCTCAGATTGAGCGTCAGCGCCGCCGCGATCGTGTTGCCGAACCGGTAGGCCACCGGAATGCCGAGCACGACCCGGGGGCTGCCGCGGCGGTTGAAGTTGTCTGGAAACAGGTGTGGCGCGAGCGACGGCAGGATGTGCTGGACGGCACTGTACTCGTTGACGTATCCGGCGACGCCGAGCGCCGCGAGCTCACGAACCTCGTCCGCTGTCGCGATGGTGCCGCTGAAGACGAGGATGGGCAGCCGTCCGGTGTCGAGCTTCCGGATCGATCGCACGAGGTCCACGCCGCCGGCATGCGGCAGCCGCAGATCGAGCACGATCAAATCGATCTTCTCGAGATCCGCCCGGACGCGGGCGAGCAGCTCCGCCGCGCTCTTCACCGTCAGGGCCGAGTGCCCCGCGCTCAGGAGCGCCGTGGCGAAGCGGTCGCGCACGAACGCGGTGTCGTCGGCGACGATGACGGTTTTGGTTACACTCACGTGAGGTCTTTGGCGCGGACGGCGATGAACCGGCACGTTGTCAACGCGCCACGCGCATTGCAGAATTTATCAGGCTTTCGCTATAATCCGGAGATTATCGCGATCAGGAACGCACAGTGTGTGTGGCTTCGGATCCCGAGCCGCGCGGAGGGGCCCGTCCCCCCGCCAGGAGCATGTAATGGCCACCTGCCCGGAATGTGATGCCGAAGTCGAAGTCGACGAATTCGATGTCGACAAGGGCGATCTGATCAGCTGCCCTGATTGCGGCTCCAACCTCGAAGTGACGAGCATCGCTCCGGTCGAACTCGAATCCGTCGACGAAGACGAAGAAGAGGACGACGATGACGACGAGGACGAGCTCGACGAGGACGATGACGACGAGGACGACGACGACGAGACGACCGAGGACCTGGACTAGGTGAACGAAACCCCCGCGATGGCCGGTATCGCGGCAGGCGCCGCCCCCGATCTCGCCGCGAAGGATGCGGCGCTCGATCGGGTGTTGAGGGACTTTCCCTCGATGATCGTGGCGTACAGCGGCGGCGTGGACAGTGCGTACCTCGCGTACGCTGCGCATCGCGCGCTTGGATCGTCCGCCCTCTGCGTGACTGCTGTCAGCCCCAGCTATCCTGATCGCCATCGGGCCCTGGCGGTCCGGATCGCCGGCGAGTTCGGCTTCAATCATCAGTTCATCCAGACGGCCGAGATGGCGCGTCCCGAGTACCGCGCGAACCCGGCGAATCGCTGCTATTACTGCAAGCACGAGCTCTACACCCACCTGCGCGCCCTGGCGCTCGAGCGCGGGATTCCTGTGATTGCCGATGGCAGCAACGCGGACGACCGCGGCGACTACCGGCCCGGCCGCCAGGCGGCACGTGAGTTCGGCGTCCGCAGCCCGCTCGACGAGGTGAGCCTCTCCAAGGATGAAATCCGGGAGCTGTCGCGCGTCGCCGGCCTGCCGACGTGGGACGAGCCGGCCTCCGCCTGCCTCTCGTCGCGGATCCCGTATTTCAGCGAAGTGACCGACGAAAAGCTCCGGATGATCGAGCGCGCCGAGGCCGTACTGCGCGACCTCGGGTTCCGCATCTGCCGGGTCCGCCATCACGATGCGATTGCCCGGCTGGAGCTCGGGCGCGAGGAAATCGCGCGGGCGCTCGAACCCGCGATGGCTGACGTGATCGATCGCGAGCTCAGGGAGATCGGCTACGCGCACGTGACGATCGACCTGCGCGGCTATCGGCTCGGCAGCCTTAACGACGCGCTCCGCCTGCGCGAGGTCTGACTACGACAAGCCCGCGCACCGTGCGGACAGCGCTCGCGGCGCTCGCGGTCGCCTTCCTGGCCGCGCACCTTCCCCTCCTGCCGCCGACGCTCGAAGACATCGATTCGATTAATTTCGCTCTCGGGGTCAAGCAATTCGACGTTTCCCGGCACCAGCCCCACCCGCCGGGTTACCCGGTCTTCATCGCGATGGGCAAGCTCTCGACCGCCCTCGTCCGCGCTGCCGGTGTGACGGCGCCGGAGACGCGCGGGCTCGCTCTGTGGAGCACCGTCTCGGGCACGGCGTTGATCGGGTTCATGTTCGTCCTGTTCCGCGCACTCGCTGAGGGCGACACCGGGAGCTCTCGCGGCGCGCCCCTACCGTGGGACGGTCGCCTGCTCGCGCTCTGGGCCGTCGTCATCGCGGCGGCCTCCCCGCTGTTCTGGTTCACGTCGCTGCGTCCCCTGAGCGACATGACCGGGCTTGCGGCCGCAATCGCGGCACAGGCGCTCCTCGTGTCCGTGCTGACCCGCCGCGCGGGACCTCCGGCGCTTGTCGCAGGCGCGCTCATCGCGGGGCTTGCGATTGGTATCCGGTCGCAGACATTTCTTCTGACCTTGCCGTTGCTCGTGGCAGCGCTGCTCGTCCCTCGCCTCGGGCTGCGGATGCGCGATCGTGTGCTGGCTGTCGCGGCAGGCGCCACCGGCGTGCTTGCGTGGGCCATTCCGCTGATCCGGGCGAGCGGCGGACTCGCGGCGTATGCGGCTGCTCTGGGAACGCAGGCCGGCGAAGATTTCTCCGGCGTGGTGATGCTCTGGAACGTGCGCACGCCTCGTGTCGCCGTTGACGCTCTGGTCTACACATGGCTGTGGCCCTGGGGAAACCGGACGGTCGGGACCGCCGTCGTCGCGATGGCGGCGGTGGGCGCGCTCCGGCTGGTGTGGGTTCGGCCACGTGTGCTGCTGCTCCTGCTCGTGGGTTTCGTGCCGTACGCGATCTTCCACCTCTTGTTTCATGAGGTGGTCACGGTCCGCTACGCGGTGCCGCTTGTCGTCCCAATCGCGTTTCTGGCCGCCTTCGCGCTCGACTGGCCGGCGCGAGTGGCTCTGCCGATCGGCGCCGTCGCACTCGCGGGTATCTCGCTCGTCCCGGCGGTGACGGCGAGCGTCCGCTACGCCCGCGAGGGCAGCCCTACGTTTCGGGCGTTTACGGCGATCGAGGGCTGGCACGGTGCGACTGCCGGCGATCGCCGCGTTGATGCGGTGGGGATGCATGCGGTTGCCCGGCGTGCGGCACAGTGGGAGGGAGCCGCGCTCCCTGGTCGCCTCGTCGACGCACCCCACGGGCGAGAGTGGCTCGCGCTCGTCGCCGAGTGGCGCGCTCACCCCTTGTCGTCGGTGGCCTTCGTGGCCGACCCCCGGCGCACCGATCTTGCGCTTATTGAGCCGGCGGCTCGCCGGCTCGTCGCCGCCTACCGGTGGCGCTTCATCGAACCCCCGTACATCGGAGGGGCTCGCCCGGGCGACGCCGACCTGTACCGGATGTCGCCGCCGCGCTGGATGCTCGATCAGGGTTGGGCGGTCGGCGCGGAAGTCGCGGGTGTGACGGCGCGCGACCAGCTCGGGCCGCACCGGCACCCTGCCGTGGCGTGGGTCCACGCCGGGGCTGACGAAGCCTTGCTGATGATCGGCGGCCGCCATCTCGGCAGATCGGCGGAACCCGGCGTCCATGTGCGTCTGCGCGCGAACGGCAGGCCGCTCGCCGCGTTCGACGTGAGCCCTGGATTCTTCTTCAAGGTCCTGCCGATCGCCGCGGGCGCCTTGTCGTCGGCAGCCGGTTACGTTCCCCTGGACGTTGCGACAGAGTCGATGGAAGCAGGCAGGATCACCCCTGTGGCACTGGAGCAGTTCGATGTTCAGCCGGGCGGGGTGCCGATGGTGGGGGTCGAGCAGGGCTGGCACGAACCTGAATACAACCCGATCACCGCGCGCGCCTGGCGGTGGATGAGCGAGCGTTCGACGATGTGGGTGCGCCCGCTCGCACGGGACGTGACGCTGACGATCGAGGGCGAGTCACCGCTCCGGTATTTCGATTCCGCGCCGGTCATTACGCTCACCGCGGGCGGCCGGCAGGTTGGGCGGTTCAGCCCGACGGCCGATTTCCGGCAGACGATCGTTCTCCCCGCGGACGCGCTCGAGCGGGCTGACGGCCGCGTCACGATCGAGAGCGATAAGTGGTTCGTCCCCGGGGCGCGGGAGGCGAGCGCCGACCAGCGGCACCTGGCGCTGCGGATCTATTCCTATTCCGTCAAGTGATCGGAGGCAAGATCCCGCGGACGCCGGGCGAGCGCCAGGAGCGAACTGCCGAACGGCATGTTCACGAACCGCAGGGCCGTTGCTTCGATCCCGAGTACCGCGGACAGCGTGGCGTTCACCGGTGCCGGGGGCACCGAGATTTCGCGCGTCGACTCCCTGTGGCCCGAGAAGCGCTGCAGCAGTCGCACCGCTGTGAGGATGGGCATGATCGTCGCGTTGGTGTACGTCACGCGACAGATCTCGAACCCGGCGGTCCGCAGCCGCTGTTCCAGGCCGGCCCGATTGTAGCGGCGCAGCTCGCCGGAGAGCACGGAGTGGTTGCCGGTCAGCAGCGCCATCGCGGCGACGTTGATCACCACGTGCCCTCCGGGCCGCAACACGCGGAACATCTCCGACAGCGCCCGCGCCTCCGCGTCGTCCGGGAGCGAGTAGATCACGTCGAACGAGGTCACCAGGTCGAACGTCGCGTCGGGGAAGGGCAGGGCCACGACGGAGGCTCGAGCGATCGATCGTTCGCCGTGGCGGTGGGCGTAGGCGAGGCCGCTGGCTGTCAGATCGATGCCGGCGGCACGGCCGAACTGGCGCAGCAACGCCAGATTGTGGCCGGTCCCGCAGCCACAATCGAGTATTGTGGCGCCGGGGCGTCCGCGTACCGCCTGTGCGACGAGCGGCGTCACGAATCGGCGAAAGCCCCGGAACCAGAAGTGCTGATGTTCGGCGCGCGCCGTCGCCTCGAGGAGTTCATCCATCGATGCGGCGAAATTGACAGCGCGGATACTCGACGGTAAGCTCCACTCCTCCCAATTCTACGTGACCGTCCGCTGCCCGCCAGGAGAAGAGTTGATGATTCGCAGAGCCCACACGTGTGTCGTCGTCCTGATCGTCGCCGCGCTGAGCGCCGGGGCGTGCGCCAAGAAGAAGCCGACCCCGCCGCCCGCACCGCCTGCGGCCGCACCCGCGCCCGCCGCGACGCCCAGCACGCCGCCGCCGCCTCCGCCGCCTCCCCCGGCACCGCAGCCGGCTCCGCCAACCGAGGAGGAGTTGTTCCGATCGAAGACGCTCGATCAGCTGAACGCGGAGAAGCCGCTCACGGACGCCTTCTTCGCGTACGACTCCACCGACCTGAACGACACGGCGCGGACGGCGCTGCAGAAGGACATCGAGTGGATGAAGCGCTGGCCCACCACGAAGGTGATGGTCGAGGGGCACGCGGACAATCGCGGGACCAACGAATACAACCTGGCGCTCGGCGAGCGCCGCGCGTCAGCGGTCCGGGATTACATCGTCGGCCTCGGCCTCGCCCCCGATCGCGTGACGATCGTGAGCAAGGGAGAAGAGCAGCCGTTCTGTTCGGAGGACACCGAGGCGTGCTGGCAGCAGAACCGCCGCGGTCATTTCATCATCACGGCGAAGTAGCGTGCCGCGGGGCTGAAGCCCCGCGCTACGTACCCGCGCAACGTACGTAGCCCGCAGCTTTAGCTGCGGGTATCCCCGCCGGCGTTTCGCACCGCGATTTCTTCCACGATGCGCTCGGCCGCGCCGCGCGGATCGTCCGCTCCGATCACAGGCCTCCCGACCACGATATAGCTCGCGCCCGCGGCAATCGCCTCCTTGGGCGTCAGCGTCCGCTCCTGATCGTCCGGGCGCGCCTTGTCCTCGCTGGCCTTCTGGACCGCCCCGCCGCCGCGAATTCCCGGCGTGACAATGGCGAAACCGGATCCGAACCGGTTCCGGATGGCCTCGGTTTCCTGCGGCGATGCGACGACGCCGTCGAGTCCCGCGGCCTGCGCAAGCTCCGCCAGCCGCAGCACCTGGTCCAGCACCGGCCCGTCGACGCCAGTCTCGGCGAGGGCCTCGGCGCTCATGCTCGTCAGGACGGTGACAGCAATCACGAGCGGCGGGCTGGCGCCGGTTCGCGCCGCCGTCTCGTGCGCGGCGTCCCGCGCCGCACGCATCATGCGGACGCCGCCCGACGCATGCACGTTCACCATCCACACACCGAGCGCTGTCGCGGCGGAGATCGCCGTTGCGACGGTGTTGGGGATGTCGTGGAACTTGAGGTCCAGAAACACGCGATGTCCGTGCTCGACCAGGCGGCGGACGATCGACGGGCCCTCCGCGGTGAAGAGCCGGCTGCCGATCTTGAATCCGCCCGCGGCGCCTCGGAGCGCATCGGCGAGCGCGATCGCCCGCCCGGCACTCTCGACGTCGAGTGCGATCAGGAGCTGATCCACGCCGTCTCTTTCCGCGTGGTGTCGATGCTGCCGGTGAGATCGGCCAGGCGCGCGATCCCGTGCCGGGTCATGTACTCGTGCAATCCGGCCAGTACCGTTTTCCAGAGGAACGGATCGACGAAGTTGGCGGTGCCGATCTGCACGGCCGTGGCTCCCGCGATCATGAACTCCAGCACGTCGTCGGCATTCGCGATGCCCCCCATGCCGATAATCGGCAGCTTCACCGCCTGCCGGCATTCGTACACCATGCGCACCGCAATCGGTCGAATCGCCGGTCCGCTCAGGCCGCCGACGATGTTCGTCAGCTTCGGCCGCCGCGTGTGGACGTCGATCGCCATGGCAAGGAACGTATTCACGAGCGAGACCGCATCGGCGCCGGCTTCCGCGGCCGCGCGCGCGAACGACGCCACGTCGGTCACGTTCGGGGTCAGCTTCGGGATCACCGGGAGAGTCGTCACTTTCCGGACCGCGCTCACGACGTCGTGCGTTCCCGTCAGGCTGCAGCCGAAGGTGATGCCCCCCTGCTTGATGTTCGGGCAGGAGATGTTCAGCTCGATCGCGGCGACCCCTTCGTGGTCCGACAGGATCCTCGCGATCTCGCAGTACTCGTCAACCGTCGTGCCGCAAATGTTCACGAACACAATGGCGCGCCGGTCCCGCAGTTCGGGCAGTTTCTCGCGGACGAACCGGTGCACGCCGATGCCCTGCAGGCCGATCGCATTCAGCATGCCGGCCGGCGTCTCGACAATGCGGGGGGGCGCATGGCCCTCGCGTTCCGCGAGGAACAGTCCTTTCACCGCGACGCCGCCGAGCGTCGAGAGATCGACGATGTCGCTGTACTCGACGCCGTAGCCGAAACAGCCGCTGGCGGCGATGAGCGGATTGGGCAGCGTCAGCGTGCCGATGGAGACGGACAGGTCCATGTCAGTGGGCGAGGGCATGCCAGACGATGCGGGACGCCTCGAACACCGGACCCTCGATGCAGGATCGCACGAAGTGCGGCGCCCCCTCCGAGTCGCGGGCGAGCACGACGCAGCTGTAGCACCCCCCGAGGCCGCAGCCCATCACCTGCTCGAGTGAGACGTCGCACGGAGCGTGGTGCAGGGCGGCGAGATCCGCGACGGCTCGCATCATGGGCGTCGGGCCGCAGACGTAAAGCCGGACCTCGCTGGGGGCGGAAAGCGCCGCGAGAGCCGGCCCGAGTGCGTCGGTGACGTAGCCCTTGCGGCCGCGGCTGCCATCTTCTGTCGTGAGCACGACGTCCACGCCCATGCGCTCGAAGAGCTCCACGTAGTACAACTCCGCCGCGCGCCGCGCGCCGTAGAACAGGCGCGCGTGCCCGCCGCCTGCGCGGATGGCCTCGGCGAGCGTCATGAACGGCGCCAGCCCGACACCTCCCGCAACCATCCAGGCTTCGGTCGGCGGAGCGACAGGCTCGAACGGCCGTCCCAGTGGACCGAGACAGGCGACTCGCGCACCGGACTCGGCCTCGTACAAACGCGCCGTGCCGACGCCGATCCGCTTGTTGAGGAGCGTGATCCCGATCGGGCCGCCGGTCCGATCGCGGAGGATCTCGAAGATGGAGAACGGACGCCGCAGGAGAGGATCGGCGCCGCGCGAGGCCTTGACCATGACGAACTGCCCCGGCCTGGCGAGCGACGCGAGCTCGGGTGCGGCAAGCGCGATGACGCTGTAATCATCCGACAGTCGCGTGTTGGAGATCACGGCGGCGTCGACGTCGACCGGCATAGGGCGAAGTATACACTTGCGCCATGCGCTTCCTGCGGATGCTCACGAACTCGGTGCTGGCGGGCGCGCTCGGCGCGGCCTATCTGACCGTGCTCGTGCTGCAGCTGAATCCGCAGATTCCAATCGTGTCATCGAGCACCGCGCGCTGGTTTCTCACGATCGGCATGCTCTACGGCGTCCACCTCGCCGTCACATTCTACGTCGTCATGGTCGTGCGCGAGTTCTTCGCGCTCGACGTGTTCTCGCCCGGCTGGGTGAGCGTCCGCATGCTGGCGTGGATGGGTGCGGCCGCCGCCGCCGTCGCGGCGACGTTGATGTGGCTGAACGTCCGCGGGTTCAGCACCGCGCTCACGCCGGACGCCGCCTGGCGGATGACGGCGGGCGCCGTCGCGACCACCGTGTCGGCGCTGGTGCTGCTGACCATTGCGGTTGCGCACTACTCAGTGGGACGGCGCGGCGGACGCGTGGGTGCGTCGCTCTTCGTGATGGCCGCCTTCGGCTCCCTCGCCCTGCCGCTGGCCGCTCGCGGACGCGCGGTCGGTCCGGTTGCACCCGTCGCCGCGTGGCCGGTCACGACAGGCGAGCCTGTCGAGTCGCCGTCGGGTCCGCGCGTCTTCATGCTCCTGCTGGACGGCGCGTCTCTCGAGTACATCCTGCCGCGGGTCGCCGAGGGCCGGCTGCCCGGGTTCGCACGGCTGCTCGACAAGGGCGCCGTCATGGATCTCGCGACGGTCCGGCCAACCCAGCCCGATTCGGTCTGGGCGGCGGTCGCGACCGGCATGTATCCCGCGAAGAACGGCGTCAGATCGGCCGGATCCTATTACGCCCGCGGCGACGACCGCGCGGTCGACCTGCTTCCCGATCACTGTTTCTCGCACGCCCTCGTGCAGCTGGGGTTCGTTCGGAACGAACCGAACCTGTCCACGGTGTGGCGCGCGCGGCCGCTCTGGTCGATCGTGTCGGCTGCCGGCCTGCCAGTCGGCATCGTGCGCTGGCCGCTCACGTACCCGGCAGAAGCGGTGAACGGGTACATCGTCAGCGATCGTTTTCACCAGCTGGTCGGATCGCTCGCCGAGTTCGATCGCGCGGCCTCACCACCCGACATCCTGCCCGTGCTGCAGCAGGTGTTCGGCGCGCTCGACCCGGGGGCGCCGGTCCCGGCTGCGGCCTCGCCAGGGAATGCGGATGTGCCCGAACGCGCCGCCATGCGCCGAGACAGGACGTACGGCCTGGCTGCGCGCGAGCTCGGACGGCGGTCGGACGCGCGGTTCAGCGCGCTGCGGTACGACGGGTTGGACACCGTGGGTCATTACTATCTGAGCGCGACAGCGCCGCGGGCCTTGCGGGACGATCCCGACGCAGCCCACCGGAGGCAGCTGCAGGCGATCGATGCGTACTATGCGTTCGTGGACGGCGAGCTCGATGCCGCCGCGGGACGCATCGGGGGTGACGATCTGCTCGTTATCGTCTCGGGTTTCGGCATGCAGCCGCTCGACGACGTGAAGCGTGGCATCGCGCGCCTCCTCGGCGATCCCGATTTCAGCGGAACGCACGAGCGGGCGCCGGACGGGTTTCTGCTGGCGTACAGCGCATCCGTCGAGCCGGGGCGCCGGCCCCGCGGATCGATTGTGGACGTGGCGCCGACCCTCCTGTATTTTCTCGGGCTGCCGGTTGCCCGCGACATGGACGGCTTTGCGCGGGCCGACCTTTTCACTCGTGCCTTCACGGCCGAGCGGCCCATCGTGTTCATTCCGAGTTACAGCCACTAGCGGGTTACCCGCCTCACGCGTTCTGTCGCTCGACACATCAGCGCTCGCGATCTCACGGTGTGGTAAGATTTGCCGAACTCTTTAACGGCGGCCCTGCGAGGACGCCAAGAGGTGAGCTGGTGACCGTCCTCCCGACCCGCGTTTCGCGGCACCCCGTTGTCCCATCCCACACTGCAGATCGTCTGAGGCTCTCGTGCCCGTCGTAATGGACGGGGACCGGATGGCGCGGGCCCTGACGCGCATCGCGCACGAAATCCTGGAACGCAACCGCGGGCTGGACGAGATTGCGCTCGTCGGGATTCGTACGCGCGGCGTTCCGCTGGCGCGCCGGCTCGCGCGCGCGCTCCACGAAATCAACGGCGACGACGTGCCCACGGGGGCACTCGACATCACGCTCTATCGCGACGATCTCATGCGGCATCCCGTCGGGCCGCAGCCAGTCGTCCGCCGGACCGAGATCCCGTTCTCCATCGACGCACGGAAGATTCTGCTGGTGGACGACGTGCTGTATACGGGCCGGACCATCCGCGCGGCGCTCGACGCACTCATCGACTTCGGGCGTCCGCGGGCCATCCAGCTGATCGTCCTCGTCGATCGAGGACATCGCGAGCTCCCCATCAAGGCCGACTATGTGGGGAAGAACCTGCCCACCTCGTCCAGACAGAGCATCCAGGTGCGGCTGCAGGAAATCGACGGCGCCGACGAAGTCGTCCTCGAGGGGGAGGCATGACAACGATGGAAGCCCCGGCGGCCCAGGCGTTGAAATCGCGTCACCTGCTCGGCGTGGCCGGGCTCGAAGCCGGAGAGATCACGCTGATTCTCGACACCGCGGTCGCGATGAAAGAGATCGGCGGGCGCGCGATCAAGAAAGTGCCCACGCTGCGCGGCCGGACGGTCGTCAACCTGTTTTTCGAGCCGAGCACCCGGACGAGGACGTCGTTCGAAATCGCCGAGAAGCGGTTGAGCGCGGACACGCTCAGCATCGCGACGGCGACGTCGAGCGTGACGAAGGGGGAAAGCCTGCTCGACACGGTGCGCAACCTCGAGGCGATGGCGCCCGACATGATCGTGATGCGGCACGCCTCGTCCGGCGCGCCGCATCTTCTTGCGCGAACCTGCCGGTCCGCAATCATCAACGCGGGTGACGGCACCCACGAACATCCGACGCAGGCGCTGCTCGACGCCTTCACCATGCGCGAGCACAAGGGGCGGCTCGCCGGGCTCAAGATCGCGATTGTCGGCGACCTGCTGCACAGCCGGGTGCTGCGATCGAACGTGCTGCTCCTCAACACGATGGGCGCGGACGTCTGGGCCTGCGGCCCCGCGACGCTGATGCCGGTGGGCCTCGAGCGGTTCGGCGTTCGAGCGACGACGTCGGTGGACGAAGCGGTCGAAGGGGCGGACGTGGTGATGATGCTGCGCATCCAGCACGAACGGATGCACGGCCACTTCATCCCGTCGGTCCGCGAGTATTTCACCCTGTTCGGCCTCACCCCCGCCCGGATGCGTCTCGCCGCGCCGGACGCGATCGTGATGCACCCGGGTCCGATGAACCGTGGAGTGGAAATCGATTCCGACGTGGCCGACGGCCCGTTCTCGGTAATCCTGGCCCAGGTGGCCAACGGCGTAGCCGTTCGCATGGCGGTCCTGTACCTGCTCGCCGGGCGCGACAGCGACGGAGGGCTCGATGAGCACTGAAGGCAGACCGCGATGAAGCTGATACTGAAGGGGGGGCGCGTCGTCGACCCCGCATCTGCACGCGATGGAGTGTTCGACGTCCTCGTGGAAGACGGCCGCATCGCACGGGTCGGCAAGGATCTTCCGGTGGATGGCGCCGACGTCTTCGAGATGAAGCGGGGCTGGATCGTCGCGCCAGGGCTCATCGACATTCACGTGCATCTTCGCGAGCCTGGCCAGGAGCACAAGGAGACGGTTGCGACGGGAACCGCGGCCGCCGTGGCCGGCGGCTTCACCGCTGTCGCGTGCATGCCCAATACCGAGCCGGTCAACGACCACGCGGGTATCACGCAGTTCATCCTCAAGAAGGCCGCCGAGGCGCAGCTCGCGCGGGTGTACCCGATTGGCGCTGTGTCGATCGGATCGCGCGGAGAGCAGCTCGCGGAGCTCGGGGAGCAGAAGCTTGCCGGGTGCGTCGCGTTCACCGACGACGGCCGCCCTGTCGCGACGGCCCTGCTGATGCGCCGCGCGCTGGAGTACGCGGGCATGCTCGGCGTGCCGGTCATCGATCACTGCGAAGACCCCTCGCTGAAGGGGGACGGCGTGGCCCACGAGGGGTACTTCGCCTCGCAGCTCGGGCTGCGCGGGATCCCTGGCGCGGCCGAATCGATCATGGTGGAGCGGGACATTTCGCTGGCGGAGCTCGCGGGCGCCCACGTCCACATCGCCCACATGAGCGCCCGGCAGTCGCTGCGCGCGGTGCGGGCCGGGAAGGAACGCGGCGTCCGCGTCACCTGTGAAGTCGCGCCGCACCACTTCACGTTGACCGACGAGGCGCTCGACGGCCCCGTCAAATACGATACGAACCTGAAGATGAACCCGCCGCTGCGATCGTCGGAGGACCGCGACGCGATGCTCGACGGGATTGCGGATGGCACGGTGGACGTGATCGCGACCGACCACGCGCCGCACCACGCAGACGAGAAGATGGTGGAATTCGACCGCGCGCCCTTCGGCATCGTCGGCCTCGAGACGGCTGTGCCGATCGTGTTCGATCGCCTTGTGCATGCCGGGCGGATCTCCATCGGCCGGATGATCGAGCTGCTCTCGACCAACCCGGCGAAGGTCATGAACGTGCCGGGGGGGACGCTGGCCGAAGGCGTGCCTGGCGATATCACGATTCTCGCGCCGGATGCCCAGGTCACCATCGCCGCCGCGGCGATGCGCTCGAAGTCGAAGAACACGCCGTTCGACGGCTGGCAGATGACGGGCGCGGTGGTGGCCACGATAGTCGGCGGCCGGATTGTGTTCCGGGCAGGTGGCGCGTGAGGCGGCGAGCGCAGAGGATGACTCGCGCGCACGTTCCGGATCCACGGGGAGGCGTCAGGGCGTGATCAGACAGACGGAAGGCGAACGGCGCCGGCAGGCGCTCGCGAAACTGCAGGACCTCGAGGTCCTGATGCGTGACGGCCACTTTGACTACGGCAACGGGTTCCACGGGCGGGTCTACCTCAACCCGCACCAGCTGTTCCGGCATCCGTCGACCATCTGGCGCCTCGCGCAGGACCTGCTCGATGCGCTTCCGGCCGATCTTCTCGCGCGCACGGACGTGGTCGCCGGCCCCGCAACCGGAGGCGCCCTCCTGGCCCACACACTGGCGGGCCTTCTCGACGGCCGACGCGCGCTGACGCACGCGCCGTGCAGCTTCGCCCCGATCACGTACGAGCAGAATGGATTCGCGCTCAGGAGCTTTTACGCCAAGCAGATCGTGGGGCAGCGGGTCCTGCTGGCTGACGACGTGAGAAATACCGGGAAAACGTTTCAGCGATGCGCCGAGCTGGTGACGGCCGCCGGAGGAATCGTGCTCGCCACGGCAGAGATCTGCGATCGCCTGGAAGCGATTGCGACGCTCGACGTGCCCAATTTCGCGCTCGCCGAATATCCGGCGCCCGAAAATTACGCGGCGGCCGAGTGTCCGCTGTGCCGCTCGGGCGAGCCGATTACGACCTTCTGAAGAGGCGATCGACGACTGGGCGTTCCCAATCCTCAGTCGCCAGTCGCCAGTGTCAGTTCGCGTCCGTGCCGGTGGGTGCGCTCTCAGCGTTGCTCATGGGGCTGCCGCACTCTGTCGAGAATGTCCGCCATCGTTTTCACCACCTCGGGATGCCTGGCCGCCAGGTTCTGCGTTTCCCCCGGGTCGTGCGCGAGGTCGTAAAGCTGCGCGGCGGTGTCGTTGCCCAGTTCCGTTTGGGTCGCGACGTTGATGCGCGGGCCGGGACTCGGCGGGATGTACTTCCAGTGCCCGTGCCGAAGCGCAATTCCATCGGACTGCTCGACGAGATCCTGCCGTCCGATTCGCGAGCGGCCGAGAAGCGCCTGGATTGTGTTCAGGCTGTCAGGGGCGTCGCCAGGGCGGAGCGACTGTCCGGTGAGCGCCGCGAACGACGCGAGCATGTCGATCTGCGATACGAGCGCGCCCGACGTGCCCGGTTTGACCTGGCCCGGCCACCGCACGATGAACGGCACGCGCGTGCCTCCCTCGAACACGCTGTACTTGCCGCCCCGGTATGGTCCGGCGGGTTTGTGCGCGCCGAGTCTTTCGATCGACTCGTCCTGGTAGCCGTCGTTGACGACGGGACCGTTGTCGCTCGTGAAGATCACGAGCGTCTTGTCGGCCAGGTGCAGCCGATCGAGCGTGGCCAGGACCTGCCCGACGCACCAGTCAGCCTCGACGATGGCGTCGCCGCGCGGTCCCATGCGTGTGCTCCCGACGAACCGCGGATGGGGCAGACGCGGTACGTGTGGATCGTGCAGCGCAAAATACAGGAAGAACGGCTTCGCCTGCTGCGCCTCGATCAACGTGACGGCCCGTGCCGTGAACACGTCCGCCATCTCCTCGTCTTTCCAGAGTGCCTGCCGCCCGCCCGTCATGTAACCGATCCGGCTCACGCCGTTGACGATGGTCTGGTCGTGACCGTGGCTCGGACGGAGCTTCAGCAGCTCCGGGTTCGCCTTCCCGGTCGGCCAGTCGCCGATCGGCCGCGTGTAGCTGACGGCGATGGGATCGGCGGGATCGAGACCGAGCACGCGATGGTTCTCGATGTACACCGTGGGCACCCGGTCGCCCGTCGCGGCCATCACGAACGACGAATCGAAGCCCACCGCGTTCGGACTGGGGTCGATCGCGCCGTTCCAGTCTGGACCTCCCTGTGGACCAAGACCGAGGTGCCATTTCCCGACGACGCCGGTGACGTAGCCCGCCCGCTGAAGTACGGCAGGCAGCGTCGTCCGACCGGGCTCGATGATGAGCGCCGCATCGCCGGGAAGGATTGCCGTCCCCCGCCGGCGCCACGCGTACTCGCCGGTCAGGAGCGCGTAGCGCGAAGGCGTGCACGTCGAGGCTGGCGCGTGTGCATCCGTGAACCGGAGCCCTTCGCGGGCGAGGCGATCGATATGTGGCGTCCTCACGGCGGACGCTCCGTAAGCAGAGACGTCGCCATACCCGAGGTCATCCGCGTAGATGAACACGATGTTCGGCCGCGATTGAGCGTGGACGACAGCGGCTCCACAGATCAGAACCGCGATCGCCGCCGACAGCACGTTCCCTATCCGCAAATGGACGGTGCGGGTATGCATGACGTGCACACCCTAACACGAGTGGTCAGCGCGCCTTCTGCGGACCGGCGTGTCGGTAAGGTCGGTGCGGGTGGAGTATCGTTGAGGGCAACGTGAGCCTCGTTGCGCGTGGGATATATCGAGCGGACGACGATGCCGCGGCGGGATGGAATCAGCGGAACACCACGACATGAGCCTGTCGGCGCGCCTCGATTTCCTCTACCACGACTACAATCGCACCGACTCGGCAAGCGATCCGGTCCACAAGGTGCGGCCCTTCACGCGCGCCGAGGACCAGGAAGTCGCTGGATTCTGTGCCGGTGCGCTCGCGTTCGGCCGGGTCGCCAGCGTTCTCAACTCCATCGACGCGCTCCTGGCGCTGATGGGACCCCGCCCGGCGGAGTTCGTGCGTGGATTCGACCCCGAGGCGGCCCCGCGGGACATGCGCGCGCTGGTCCATCGCTGGATCCGCGGAGACGATCTCGTGGCGCTCCTCTGGATCCTGCGGCAGATGCTCGAGCAGTCAGGGTCAATCGAACGGTTCTTCCTGGATGGCTACCGTGACGATCACGAGGACGTCGGCCCGGCGCTCGACAGCTTCTCGACCCGTGCCCTGGCTCTGGACATCCGGCGTGCGTACGGCCGGGTGCCGCGCCGCCCCGGCGTGTGCTACTTCTTCCCCCGGCCGTCGGGCGGGAGCGCCTGCAAGCGGCTGAATCTGTTCCTGCGCTGGATGGCGCGGACCGACGAAGTGGATCTCGGCGCCTGGACGGGCCTGCCCGCGTCGAAGTTGATCGTGCCGCTCGACACTCACGTGATCAGGCTGGGGCGGTGTTTGCGACTGACGCGGTACGTCAGCCCGGGATGGAAGATGGCGGCCGACATTACCGCCTCGCTGCGGCGCCTGGACCCCGACGATCCGGTGCGCTTCGATTTCTCGCTCTGTCACGTCGGCATGATGAACGCGTGCGGCTTCGGCAGGAAGCAGGGGGATTCGCAATGTCCGTTGAAGGGTCTCTGCCGGCCGCGCGCCCGCGGCGCCCGGCGTTGAGGACCGGGCTCGTCATGGCCGCCGTGATCGTGGGTGCAGGCGCTGTCGGCTACGTCGCGGGCCTTCGGGTCGGCGCCGTCCACGTGCTGCTGTTCGCCACCCCCACCGAAGCGCGCCGCGTGGCATTCGTCCGGGAGGAGCCCTGCGCCGACCGGACGTGCCAGTCGCTCTGGCTCGGAAATTCGCGAGACGATGCGGTGCAGGTGGCGTCGCTGACGCCCGGCGCCGAACGCTGCGAGGAGATCGCGTGGGCGAAGGACGGCCTGCGGGTCGGCTTCGTGATCAACGGATACCAGCTGCGGATTTTCGACGGGTACACGAGGAAGCCGGTGCGGAGCGTCAACTTGATCGAGCCTGACGGGACCCCGACCTCCCGGTTCGTGCGGGGCGTCACGTTCTCGGACAACGGCGCAGCTGTCACATTTGACGAGTGTCCGCGCGGACGGTCTGGCTGCAAGTCCGGACTCGCGGCCGTCCGGTGAGGACCATCAGCGGACCGCTGACGGAGCGGGCTTCGAGGTCGGCCGCCCGCGCTAGGCCTCCTGGTGTGCGTGCATCGCAACCCGCTGGTACACACGCAGCGTGTCGTGGACCATGCGGCCCGCGCTGAAGCGCACGCGCGCGCGGGTCCGTCCGGCTTCGCCCATCCGGCGCCTGAGGCCTTCGTCCGCCAGAAGCCCGGCAAGCGCCCGGGCCATACCCTCGTGATCGCGCGGTTCGACGAGAAAGCCTGTTTCGCCGTCGACGACGACTTCCGGAATCCCTCCAACCTTCGTCGCGACGACCGGCTTGCCGCAGGCCATTGCGTCGATGAGGGATGTGCCAAGACCCTCGGTGATCGAGCTCATGACGAAGATGTCGAACGCCTTGTGCAGCGACAGCACGTCAGGCCGGAATCCGGCGAGTACCACGTGCTTCTCGAGATGGTGCTCACGAATCTGACGCTCGAGCCCCGGCCTCAGCTCGCCTTCGCCCGCAATGACGAATCGCACATCTGGCACCTGGGGCAGGACGAGCCGCGCCGCTTCGATCAGGTGCCGCTGTCCCTTGTGAGGCACGAGCGCGGCAACATTGCCGACGATTGGCGCGCCGTGCGGCAGCCACAGCTCTTCGTGCAGGGCCGCCGGGCGGACCGCCTCGATGTGCTCGAGGTCCACGCCCTCATGCACCACCACCGCCCGCGCATCGGGAACGCCGTCGGCCACGAGCATCTCCCGGATTGCCCCCGACGCGCAGATGAAACAATCGACCTGCCGGTACTTCCACCGCGACAGCGAGTTCCCTCGCAGATGGAAGTCCACGCGGCGGGACGCGACGAGCGGCGGTTTGGCGAGCTGAGTGCTCATCGAGAGCGCCAGCGCCGCCATGGCGACCGCGTGGGGATCGTGCGCATGGACGATGTCGGGCCGCAGCTGCTTGATGGCGCGCGACAACCGCCAGGCGGCATTGAGGTCCATCTCCAGGCGCGGCGCGAGCGGCAGCAGATCGAGCCCTTCTTTCGCCCGCTGCCGCAGTTCTCCATCGGGGTTGGCGACGAGCATGGTGCGGTGCCCGAGCGCGCGAAGGCCCAGGACCGTGACGAGCACCTGGTTCTGTCCGCCCCGCCACGTGCGCGCGGTGTCGATGTGCAGCGAGAACATTCAGGCCGAAGGCTTCCCGCGCGACGGGTGCGATCGTCCGGCCGACACCGCGGTCGCGGCGGTCTCCCCCTCCGGCGCCGCTTCGGATCCGGCGCCCTGCTGCAGCTCCCACAGCTTTGCGAACTTCAGGAGGACGTAGTACGAATTCAGAAGCGACACGAGCAGGCCCGCTCCGCCGTCGACGAACCCCTTCCTCAGGACATAGTTCCGTAAGAAGGCGAGGTCGGCGTGGGCGCATGCCGTGACCAGATTGGTGCGGCGGCCCTCCGCAAACCATTGATCCGCGGCCAGCGTCGTGTAGCGATCGATCGTAGCCAGGTGGTGCGAGACGTTCCGGTAGGCGTAATGCTGGAGGGGGTGGCGCAGGAGTCCTGGCTGACCACGATCGAGCGCGACCGACTCGTGCACGGGCCGGCCGTTCCATCGGCCCGCGCGCCTGTCGTAGAGACGGAGCTGATAATCCGGGTACCAGTCCGTCGATCGGATCCAGCGGCCCAGGTACCAGGTCTCACGAGGCACGCGGTAGCCAGGGGCGGAGGGTTCGCGCGCGAGGAGCGCGCGGATTTCAGCCGCGAGCGCCGGTGTCACCCGCTCGTCCGCATCCACCGACAGGATCCAGTCGTTCGACGCCAGGCCCGCCGCATAGTCCTTCTGCGCGCTATAGCCCGGCCACTCGCGGACCTCGACACGCGTCGCGAGCGCGCGCGCGATCTCCACCGTCCCGTCGGTGCTGCCCGAATCGACGACGATCGTCTCGTCCGCCCACGCCACCGACTCGAGCGCGGCGGCAATGTGGGCCGATTCGTTTTTCGTGATGACCGTCACGGTCAGCTTCACCCCGGGGAGTGTATCTCAGGGGGGCAGGGGGGCCGGGGGGCCGGGGGCCAAGAGTGCCAGGGGCCAAGGGTGCCAGGGGTGCCAGGGGTGCCAGGGGTGCTAGGGGTGCCGCGTGCCGAGGTGCAACGCTGCGCCATGAGCTCCGCGCACCCTTGGCACTTTGGCACCCTGGCACCCTGGCACCCCTGTCCTTACCTCCCGTTGATCGGCACGATCTGCACGGCCTCGAAGTTCACGAGCGAGCGGTTGTAGGCGATGATCGCGTTCAGCTCGGCGAGGCGTGCGGTCGCGAGGTCGCGCTGCGCCTGGAACAACTGGAACGTCGTCGACAGCCCGACGGTCATCCGCTTCTGCTCCGCCTCGTAACGGCGCTCGGCGAACTCGCGCGCCTTGCGCGTCGCGTCGACCCGCTTCAGGCTCGTATCGACCTGCCGGCCCGCGTCCCGGACCTGCGCCGTGACCTGCAGCTCCTGCGCGCGCAGGTTCGTCACCTGCTGTTCGCGCTGGAGGCGGCCCTGGGCGAGGGCTGCGTCCGCGACGCTCGTGCCGATCGGGTAGCTGAGATTGAGCTGCACGCTCCACGTCCGGAAGTTGTTCCCGAACACGTCCCGCAGGGCGTTGCCGAACGTGCGCTGCACGGCGCTTCCCGGGATGGCGACCGGCAGGCCGCCGGTCGAGTAGTCGAACACGTTCTGCGTGCCCGCCAGGCCGATGACGTTATAGCTCGTGGTCAGGTCCACCCCGGGCAATTTCTGGTTGTGGGCGTACTTGATCGAGATGTCCGTCTGATCCATCTGCCGCCGCAGCTGCGCCAGATCCGTGCGCTTGTCGAGCGCATTCCGGATCGCGGCGTCCACGTCCACCTTCTGCGCCGCGAGGACCGGCTGCTCCGAAGGCACGATCCGGGTGGTCCAGAAGTCCGGCTGTGACGGGTTCATCACCAGGGTCCGCAGCGCATCCTCGAGGGCCTGGACCTGCGCCTCGTTGATGATGACGGCTTCCTCGTTCCGCGACACTTCGGCCTGGGCTTCGACGATGTCGATTGGGGGGATGGTGCCGACTTCGACCCGGCGCTTGTTGTTCCTGAGCGACTCGTTCGCGAGGTCGAGCGACTGCTGCGCAACCTGCAGCTGTCCGATGGCGCCGACCAGATCGTAATAGGCGCTGCGCACGCCGCGCGACGTCTGCGTGAGCTGCTGCTGGAGCTGGAGGTCCACGATCTCCTGCTCCTTCTGACCGACGAGCAGCTGGCGTCTGAGGTTGTCGATCGAGAAGTTGCGCAGCAGCGGCTGCGTGTAGGACGCGCTCAGGTTCGAGGAGAGGCGCGGGTTGTAGACACTGAATGCATTGCTCGTAGTGTTGCGCGCGCCGTCGAGCATGATCTGATAGTTGCCACCGCCCCATCGCAGGAGCTGCTGGAGACCGCCGTTGGTCCGCAGCCCGGCGTTCGTGAGCGTGCCGGCCCCGGTCAGGAAGTCTTCGGGAGGGGTCGTGCTGCTGTTCTTCGAGACGCTCGAAATCAGCGTGGGCGCGAAGTTCGCGCGCGTCTGGGTCAGGATGAGCGCCTGCACCTGCGGGCTCAGGCGTTCGGCACGGATTCCGAGGTTGTTTTCGACGGCCATACGCACGGCCTCGTCGGCGGTCAGCTGCACCTGCGGGCCTGTGATGACGGGCTGGGCGGCCGTGGGGGCGCCTGCGGGCGCGGTCGGCGGCGCCGGGTTCTGTTCGGAAGCGGACACCGGACGGCCGGAAGCGAACAGGCACAGGGCCAGGGCTGCCGCAGCCGGTCGCCGCAGATATGCCGGTATTCCTTGCTCGAACTGCATTGCACGTGTCTCCAGGGTCGTGTGTGGAACAGGCTTGTGCCCGGTAAGCAGCAAAAACCGCGCACGGCGGCTGCGCAACCCGTGCGCGCCTAGTTTTTGACGGACGATGCCGAGATCCGGTTGCAAGAAATCGGACGGCGAGTGCGGCGGTGTTCCGGTCATTTTGGGTGGTATAGACTGCCCGCGTATGCAATCCTCCGCGGTCCTCGATCTTTTTCGCACGTCAGGGGCTCTGCTCGAAGGGCACTTCCGGCTGACGTCCGGTCTGCACAGCGATCGGTATCTCCAGAGCGCGCTCGTGCTCCAGTATCCGGAGCATGCGGAAGTGCTTGGACGTGCGCTCGCCGAGCGGCTCGCGCATCTCCAGCCAACGGCCGTGCTGTCGCCGGCGCTCGGGGGGATCGTCATCGGCCACGAGGTGGCGCGGGCGCTCGGGATCAAAGCCCTCTTTGCGGAACGCGTGAACGGTGACCTGACGCTGCGCCGCGGATTTTCGCTTTCGTCAGCCGATCGCGTGCTGGTCGTCGAAGACGTGATCACGACCGGAGGCTCGACGCGCGAGACGAGCAACGTGGCGACGGCGGCCGGCGCGATCGTCGTCGGCGCGGGGTCGATCATCGATCGCGGGAGCGATCCGCATCGACTGAGCTTGCCGCTGGTCTCGCTCGTCAATCTCGAGGTGCCGGCGCACCAGCCGGAGGCCTGCCCGCTCTGCGCGAGGGGCATCCCCGTCGTCAAACCGGGCTCCCGCGCGACGTGATGCGCAATCTGAAAGTCACTGTCCAGTACGACGGGACGGACTATGTCGGCTGGCAGCGGCAGGGGGCCGGCGTCTCGATCCAGGGCCTGCTCGAAGATGCGCTTGTGCCGATCGAAGGGTCGGGCGTGACGGTTCATGGGGCCGGCCGGACCGATGCCGGCGTTCACGCGCTCGCCCAGGTGGCATCCTTCGGACTGAGCGTCCCGCTCGATCCTGTGACACTCACACGGGCGCTGAACGGCGTTCTGCCGCCCGCCGTCCGGGTGACGGCGGCGGAAGACGTCGATCCGGGCTTCCACGCGCGCTTTAGCGCGACCGGGAAGGTCTACGAGTACCGGGTGGTGAACGCGCCGTTCGTCTCTCCGTTCCTGCACAAGTACGCGTGGCACGTGCCGGCGCCTCTCGATCTGGACGCAATGCGCGAGGCGTCGCGATTGCTGGTCGGCACGCGGGATTTCGAAGCCTTCCAGGGAACCGGTTCGTCGGTGGCCTCCACGACCCGGACCGTCCACTCACTCGAATGGACGGCCGGCGCCGGCGGCGACACCCCGACGGTGATGCGTATCGAAGGCAACGGCTTCCTGCGGCACATGGTGCGGAATATCGCGGGAACCCTCGTAGATCTCGGCTCGGGCCGCTGGCAGCCGTCCGACCTTGCCGGGATCCTCGACTCGCGCGACCGCGCCCGCGCGGGCCGCACGGCACCGGCGCGGGGGCTGTTTCTGGCGCAGGTCCTGTACTGAGCGCCCGAGCGCCCCTCTTGTTCAGCCCGTGTAAAGCCCGGTATTATCAGGGTTTAAATTCGGCACCAGCCATGTCTCTGCAGGACATCCTCTCCGTCGTACCGGCCGGGTCGCCCGAGGAGGCGCTGGCGCGCCAGGTGAACTTCGACCGCCTGCCCGAGCACATCGCCGTGATCATGGACGGCAACGGCCGCTGGGCGGCCCAGCGCCACCTGCCCCGGGTCGAGGGCCATCGCGCCGGGATCGAATCGGTCCGCGAGGTCGTCGAAGGCTCGGCGCGGATCGGCATCCGGGTGCTGACGCTCTACGCGTTCTCGGTCGAGAACTGGAAGCGCCCGGTGAGCGAGGTCTCGACGCTGATGACGCTCCTGAAGCGATACCTGCGTCTCGAGCTGAATACGCTGCTCCGCAACGACATCCGCTTCCGCGTGATCGGCCGGGAGGAGGAGCTCGCGCCCGACGTGCGTCGCGAGCTGAAGATGGCGGAGGAGAAGACGGCCCAGAGCCGCGGCATGCTCTTCAACATCGCGCTCAACTACGGCGGCCGCGCCGAGATCGTCGAGGCCGCCCGCCGCGCGATCGCGGCGGGTCTCACCGCGGACGATCTGGACGAGCCGCGGTTCGCGCAATTCCTCTACACCGCGGGGCAGCCCGACCCCGATCTCCTCATCCGCACCAGCGGCGAGATGCGCGTCAGCAACTTCCTGCTGTGGCAGATTGCGTACTCGGAAATCTGGGTCACCGACACGCTCTGGCCAGACTTCCGGAAGCGGGATCTGCTCGAAGCGATCCTGGCCTACCAGAAACGCGACAGGCGGTATGGGGGCATCACGCAGCCCGCGGTGGCGGGGGGATGACGCGAGTTCTCAGCGCCCTTGTCCTGCTCTCCGTGCTCGTGGGGGCCGTCTGGCTCCTCCCGCCCGTGACGACGCTCGCACTGGCCCTCGTCGTCGCGGCGCTCGCATTCGTCGAATACGTGGCGATCGCCGGAGCGCTCGGCGCCCGCGTTCCGCGGATCGTCTCCGGCGCCGCTGTCCTGGCGGCGTGTGCCGCGGTGGGCGGCTCTTATGCCCCCGCGGAGATCGTGATCATGACCGGCCTCGTGTCCATCGGCGCGCTCGCCGTTGGCGCCGGACAGCCCGGACCGGCGATCCTGCGCGACACGGCGGCCTCCGTGTTCCCCGTGGTGTATCTCGGCCTGCCGCTCGGCGCGCTCGCCGCGGTGCGCGTCCTCGGCGGCCGTGGTGCCGTCCTGCTTCTCGTCCTCTGCATTGTGGTGAGCGACTCGGCTCAGTACTACACCGGACGCGCGGTCGGGCGCCGTCCGCTCGCGCCGTCGATCAGCCCGAAGAAGACGCTCGAAGGGGCCGTCGGCGGGCTCGTCTTCGGGACGGCGGCGATGATTGCCGGGGGCCGTATCGTCTTCCCGGCGGCAGGCGTCCCCATGCTGCTCCTGGTGGGCGCCAGCATCTCGGCGCTCGGCATCGTGGGCGACCTGTTCGAATCGCTGCTGAAGCGCAGCGCGGGGGTCAAGGACTCGAGCACGTTGATCCCCGGCCACGGCGGCGTGCTCGACCGCATCGACAGCTGGCTGTTTGCCGCGCCCGTCTACTACGTGTTCGTCAGGTACCTGCAGTTCTGATGAAGAACATCGTGATCCTGGGCTCGACCGGATCGATCGGTCAGAGCGCGCTTGCTGTCGCAGCAGCGCACCCTGACCGGCTGCGCGTCGTGGCTCTCGCGGCAGGCGAGAACGTCGCGCGCTTCGTCGAGCAGGTGGAACAGTGTGCACCCGAGACAATCGCGATGGCGAGCGGGGAAGGGCTCGCGAGCGTCTCTTCCGAACTGCGGCGGCGCGGCACGAAAGTACCGGCCGGCATGAGCGGTCCCGAGGGGCTTCTTGCGGCCGCCACGCACCCCGACGCTGACGTCGTGCTCTTTGCCTCGTCCGGCACCGCGGCCCTCGACGCCGTACTCGCCGCGATTGCCGCAGGGAAGACCATTGCCATCGCGAACAAGGAAGTGCTCGTGATGGCGGGCGCACTGGTGATGGAAGCCGCGCGTCGGCGCGGCGTCCGGGTGATCCCGGTTGACAGCGAACACAATGCGATTCACCAGTGCCTGCACGGACGGCATCCATCGGAGGTCAAGCGTCTGATTCTGACGGCGTCCGGCGGCCCATTCCGCGGCGCGTCCGCCGGCGTGCTCGACGAGGTCACACCGGATGCCGCACTCCGTCATCCGACGTGGAGGATGGGGCCGAAGATCACGATCGATTCAGCGACGCTGATGAACAAGGGTCTCGAGGTCATCGAAGCGCGGTGGCTCTTCGACACCGGCCCCGATCGCATCGACGTGCTCGTGCACCCGCAATCCATCGTCCACTCGATGGTCGAGCTCGTCGACGGCTCAATCATCGCGCAGCTCGGGGTGACGGACATGCGGCTTCCGATCCAGTACGCGTTTTCGTATCCCGATCGCTGGGCAGCGCCCCTCCCGTCCCTGGATCTCGCCCGGGCACAGCGGCTGGATTTCGAGGTGCCGGACACGGGGCGGTTCCCGTGCCTCGATCTGGCGTTTCGGGCGCTCCGTGGAGACGGGGGTCTGCCGGTCGTGCTCAACGCCGCCAACGAGGTAGCGGTGGCCTCGTTTCTCGACGGACGGCTGCGATTCACGGGGATTCCGGACCTGATCCGCCTCGCCATGGACGCTTATGAGAGCAATGGGCGGGCTCCGCTGGCGACGCTCGAGGATGTGCGGGCGGTGGACACCTGGGCACGGGATTTCGCGGTGCGTTCGACCGGTAGGGTACAATCGGTGGGCTAACCCTCAGGGGCCTCTATTTGACGAGCATTCTTGCGTTCGTATTCGTGCTGGGCGTGCTGATCTTCGTCCACGAGCTGGGACATTTCCTGGCCGCGCGGCGCATTGGCGTGCGCGTGCTGACCTTCTCGCTGGGGTTCGGCCCGAAGCTGCTCGCCTTCACCAGGGGCGATACCGAGTACTGCATCAGCGCCATCCCGCTGGGCGGCTACGTGAAAATGGCGGGGGAGAATCCCGAAGACGCGCGCAGCGGGGCCGCCGACGAGTTTCTGTCCAAGACGAAGTGGCAGCGCTTCCAGGTCCTGGTGATGGGCCCGGTGATGAACCTCGGGCTGGCGTTCTTCGTGATGGCGCTCGTGCTCTATCAGGGCGCCCAGGTTCCCGCCTTCGAACAGCAACCCGTCGTCGTCGGCTCGCTCGAGGATCCGTCGGTCGCGAAGGCCGCCGGCGTCCAGGTGGGTGATCGCATCGTCAGTGTCGATGGCACCGCCGTGGACACGTGGGAGCAGTTCTACCTCGCCGTCGGCGGCAAAGCGAAGCGCGAGCTGTCGCTCGGGATCGAACGCGGCGGGCGTCATCTCGACCTGCGCATGGTCGCGTCGGCGGAGGGCAAGTACGAGATTGGAGACGTCGGTGCGCGCCCCGAGCGGCACCCGCAGATCATCGCGCTCAACCCGGGGTCGCCCGCGCAGGCGGCCGGCCTGAAGCCCGGTGACGTGGTGCTGGCCGCGGCTGGTGAGAAGGACGTGACACGCGATCGGCTCGTGGCAATCATCAAGGCGAGCGGCGGGCAACCGCTGGTCCTCGAGATCAAGCGCGACGGCGGCGTCCAGCACGTGACGGTGACTCCGCGGTCTGTTGGCGGGACGCTGATCATCGGCGCGCAGCTGAGCCTGGAAGAACAGCGGACCGTGGATCCCGGCCCGCTCGAAGCGCTCAAGATGAGCGCCGTGCAGAACTGGACGTGGGCCACCCAGATCGTCCAGACGCTCGGCGGCCTCGTGACGCGCACCACGTCCGTCAAACAACTGATGGGGCCCGTCGCGATCGCCGACCTGTCCGGGACGGCCGCGCAGCAGGGGTGGATTCCGCTTTTCAGCCTGATGGCGATGATCAGCCTGAACCTGGGTCTGCTGAACCTCATGCCTATCCCCGTGCTCGACGGCGGCCACATCGCGATCCTCGCGATGGAAGGCGTCTCGCGGCGGGAGTTCAGCATGAAGGTCAAGGAGAAGATGCTCCTCGCCGGATTCGTCCTCCTGCTGATGCTCATGGCGACGGTGATCTACAACGACCTCACCCGCATCCGCTGGATCGAAAAGCTGATGCCCTGGCGCTGAGACGGGGACTCCGTTCGTCCCCCGCTGCCGCCTGAACGTTCCCCGCCCCGCAGGAAACACCCTCCCATGAAGTGGCGCGATCTCCGCCAGGAGTTCCGTCCGATGTTCCTCCTCGCCTGCCCGGTGGTCCTCGCCGAGCTCGGGTGGGTGACGATGGGTCTCGTCGATACACTGATGGTCGGCGGTCTCGGCGCCGAGGCGATTGGCGCGGTCGGCATCGGCACGTCGGTCTTCATGGGCGTGTGCATCTTCGCGATGGGACTGCTGCTTGGTCTCGACACGCTCGTGTCGCAGTCCTTCGGAGCAGGACGCCTGGACGACTGCCACGCGTGGCTCGTTCAGGGCGTCGTCCTGAGCGTGCTCCTTACCATGCCCATCACCCTCATGCTCCGGCTGATGTCGTCGGCGCTCGGCGCGTGGGGGCTCCATCCCGCGGTGCTGCAGCTCCTGCGTCCGTATCTGGCGGTGCTGACGTGGAGCGTGCTCCCGTTGCTCCTGTACGCCTCGTTCCGCCGCTACCTGCAGGGGATGGGTGTCGTTCGCCCGGTGATGTTCGCCTTGATCGCGGCCAATGCCGTAAACCTGCTCGTGAACTGGCTGCTCATTTACGGCCGGCTCGGCGCGCCAGCGCTTGGCGTGACCGGGTCCGCCTGGGCGACGGTGATCGCGCGTATCGGCATGGCGGCCGTGCTGCTCGCGGTCATCATCGCCCGGGAGCGTGGGCGGCGCCCGGGGCTGTTTGCGACGCCGCTGCGGATCGATCTCGCCCGGATGCGCCGGCTTGTCGGCCTCGGTTTTCCGGCCGCGAGCCAGATCACGCTCGAAGTCGGGGTGTTCGCCGCGGCAACGGCTCTGGCGGGACGCCTTGCCCCGGCGTCGCTTGCCGCGCATCAGATTGCCATCAACATCGCCGCCTTTACCTTCATGGTCCCGCTCGGCGTCGCATCTGCGGGGGCGGTGCGTGTGGGCCAGGCGGTCGGCCGCGGCGACCGCGCCGGCGTGGCACGATCGGGGTGGACCGCGCTTCTGTTCGGGGCGTTCTTCATGTCGTGCGCCGCGACGACGTTCCTGCTCGCCCCGCGGCAACTCATCGGGGCGTTCACATCGGACGCCGCAGTCATACAGATCGGGGTTTCGCTCCTATTCGTCGGCGCGATCTTTCAGCTGTTCGACGGCGTGCAGGGTGTCGCGACAGGCGTCCTGCGGGGGCTGGGTGACACCCGCGTACCCATGTTGTGGAACCTCGCGGCGCACTGGTTCATCGGGCTGCCGCTTGGATACGCGCTGTGCTTCGGCGCAGGCTACGGCGTCGTGGGGCTCTGGTGGGGACTGTCGACGGGCCTCATGATCTGCGGCGTTGCGCTGCTTGCGGTCTGGTCGCGCCGCGTCGGCGGGCTGGCAGCCCACTGACCGCAGCCGCGACACACTGCCGCCGCCGCCCGGCACCATGCTTGCTCGCTGGCTACCGGAGGAATCATGGCTGAACAGGATGAACGGCCGAGGCCGCACGGCGATCCGCTCGAAGAGGTAGTCGCACAGAACCCCGAGGACAATCAGGCGCAGGCTGGCAGCGATGCGCCCGCGGACGTCACGGGCGATCCCGGCGACGATCGATCGAACAACTCCGATCGCGCGGAAGGGCGAGGGTCTGATGCCAACGGCGTCCCCGCATTCGACGAATCGGACGGTGACGCGCGGAAGAAGCTGTACGAGAAGGGTGCCGTGCTGGTGAGCCGGATCGACTGACGACTCCGGGCGACGTGGTGTCCGCGAGGTACAGCTCCGGGTAAACACGTAGCCCGGAGCTTTAGCTCCGGGACACCATCGGCGCTGACGCTTTTC
>JBBWZJ010000168.1:0-2844 GCA_039648985.1 Acidobacteriota bacterium
AGCTTTTGGAGCACTCGAATTTGTAGCGGCGTGGTCATGGCCCACTGATAATCAGCTCCCTGGCCGGCGTCACCTTGCCGCTCAACCGGTAGTTGAGCTCGACCTCCTCGGTCCTGAAGCGGGCGAACGTCGCGCGGACGTCGGGCGTGTCGTTGATCGACATGATGAAGCGCCCTTCAATGGCCTCTAAGAGGCCGCTGAGGCGCTCGAAATCATCCCTGCTGAACACACCTGCTCCATAGTCACCCTCGCAGCCGAAATAGGGCGGGTCGAGGTAGACGAGCGTGCCCGGCCGGTCATAGCGGGCGATCAGCTCCGCGTAGGGCAGTCGCTCGATGTCGACGCCACAAAGCCGCTCGTGAACCTCCTCGAGCATCGGGACCAACCTCGTGAGGTCGAAGCGTGCGCCGCCAGTGAGAGTCACGCCGAAGTTGCGGCCGGTCACCTTGCCACCAAAGGCGGTGCGCTGGAGATAGAGGAAGCGCGCCGCCCGCTCGAGGTCGGTGAGCGTCGCGGGGTCCGTCTCCATCAGGCGCTCGAACTCCAGACGGCTGCAGATCTGCCATTTGAGGACGTCGAGCAGCTGCTGATAGTGCCGCTGGAGCAGCCGGAACAGGTTCACGACGTCGGCCGAGATGTCGTTGATCACTTCCTTCCTCGGCCGGCGACGCCTCCGGAAGAAGATGCCGCCCATGCCGACGAAC
Organism: Acidobacteriota bacterium; assembly: GCA_039648985.1. Classification (GTDB taxonomy): domain Bacteria; phylum Acidobacteriota; class Vicinamibacteria; order Vicinamibacterales; family 2-12-FULL-66-21; genus JALZOC01. The sequence goes on from JBBWZJ010000168.1 coordinate 705, forward strand.
GGCTCGGCGTAGATCTCGTGGGACGTCCCGTCGATACGGTCGACCAAGCGCTTCGCTAGCGCGCGTTTGCCGCCAACGTATGGTGCGATCGGCCTTACCGGCTCGACCGCGTCGAATCTCAACCCTTCCTTCATCGCTCGTCACCTATCAGCGCTCCCGCCGTGACGGCCGGGGGAGCTGGAGGCTGGCGCGCCAGCCAAAGGTGCGAGTGTGAGCTCGCGGATTTGGAGCGCTGACACGCTCCGTCCGCCCCCGTTTGAATCAAAGGTGCTTCAGATCGTCAACGGCTCAGAAGGAGCGGCTCAAGCCGCTTTCGTCCCACTCGCGCAGCGAGATCGAGTAGGGGTTGTTCGATCCCGAGGCCCCGCCGCTGCCGAGATTCTGCAGTAGCAGGCATGCATTCGTGTACCCCGTCGAGCCCAGATAGCCGGACGATTTGACGATGGTACGCTGCTTCGCAAAATTGATGCCGTCAGACGACTGCTCCAGGTAGACGTTCCCGGCATTGTCGTCCTCGAGGGCCACGAAATACGTTCCCACTGAGGGATAGTCATTAAACGTCAACGTGACCCCGAAGCGGGTGGTGCTGTTCGACCACTGCGAATTGCCCCACCGGTTCGTGTCATATTGGCCCACGATGTCGTACTTCGTGCCGTCGGAAAATCCGTACGCATAGGACAGGTAATTGACCGGATAGGTGTTCGGCTGGATCGCCATCACGATCCTGTAAGGCGCCGCCGGAACGGCCCGGCAGAGGCCCGCCAGCTTAAAGCCTGTCCCGGGCGACGTATCCTTGACCGTGATCGCCTTTCCGGAAACCTCGGTGACCGCATAGCTTCCGCTGATGTTGATCTGCGTGAAATCGGTCAGCGCGCGCATCGTGCCGATCTTGATCGCCGTATTGCCGGAACTGCCGCCGCCAGAACCGCAGGCGGCGCCGGCGTCACCGATCACCGTCGATCCGAGGAACTGGGCGCAATTCCCGACGACCGGTGACCCCGACACGGTCACCGTGCCGGTCGTGGTGCTGAAAGGCCCGACCGTCGCGCCGTTGATCCGGCAATAGAGCCCGGCGGTCGTCGTCCAGCAGTCGCCGTTGGCCGGGCTGGTCGGCGCCGTGCCGTGTGGCAGATTGATGGTCGCGGCAGCAGTCGTCGGCGCGTTGAGCTGCAGCGTCGTGGCGGACGGCAGCTGCTTGATCTTGGCGCTCTCGATGACGAGCGGTTTATCGCCGGCAAGTGCCTGGGCAGGCATGCAGGCCAGCGCCGCGGTCGCGAGCAACCTCCCAATTCTGACTATCATAGAGTCACTCCCACTTTCGGATTGAAGAGGATCTCGGTCGCGGACACTGCCACGCCCACCTCCTGGACCAGGTTGCCCGAGCCGCTCGGCGGCGTAACCGTAATTCCGCCCGCCGCAGTGTCGAGATAGTAGGTCGCGCCAGGCGTGAGACCGGCCAGCCCCGTGACTTTGCACCCAGCACCCTGGACTGAGCCGGAGGCGCCGTTGGCGATCGCCGCCGGAGCGAAGCCGTTCACGGGCTTCGTATCGTCGGTCGCATTCGCCTTGCGGACCTTTGCTCCCGAGGAGCTGTAGATATTGACGAAGCTGGCGGCGGCAATCGCCTCGCTCGCCTGGATTGTCGACGCCGGCGTAACGGTGACCTCGGCAACGGTGACAGGCCCCAGCACGAGGCGATCGCCGGGGACGCCGTCTACTACATAGCTAACCGCTGCATAATAGGTCGCGAGCCCGGTGACGCTGGTGATGTCGACCTTGGCGGTGTCCGGCGCATAGCGGCCGGCAGTGATCCAGGGGATAGCATTGGGGTTCGTGGTTGGGTCCGTGACGCCGTCACTCTTCCAATATTCGACGACGATCGCCTGCGTCCTATCGTCGTCGGCCGCGGTGCCGGCGATCTCGATCGCGGGCACACTTGCCCCGGAGCTGGCGAGCGTCGTTGCCGACAGCGACCAGTTGGCGGCAGTCGGGGCTCCGATGCGCGGCGGAGGCACGGTCGTCGTGGGCCGCGAATAGTCGGGCGCGAACGTGGCGTTGTCGGCGTAGATCGATCCAGCGATCTCCTCGAGCGTCAGCGTGTTGTGCCACTTCTCGTCGACCGAATAGGCCTTGATCCGGA
>JBBWZJ010000169.1:0-13345 GCA_039648985.1 Acidobacteriota bacterium
CAACCCATCGTCCGCATGATGAGCAGCTCCGGTGCCATCACTGCCGCCGTCGTCACTGTCGCCCGGAGCTCGTTTCGCACGCCGCCACTCCCCCATCGATCTCCCCTGCATCACAAAGGTTTTGCCAGCCGTGACCGGTCGGCGGACACGCTCGGACTGTCAGCCGGCTCGCGTCACGCTGACGTCTGTCGAGCCATTCGGAAAGCGATCAGCGCGCGTACTGGCCCCGTACGGTCTGCCGCAGCTGCCCCGCCGCGACGAGGTCCTGCAGCACGACGATGCATGTGGCGTGGCTGAGACCAAACAGCCTGGACGCATCCTCCAGATCCAGCGTGAGCCCGGGCATTTCGTCGAACGATCCGAGCACGCGCGCGACGAGGTCCGACCGCCGGGGTTCCGACTCGGGAAATCCGCGCGTGAACCGTCGCCGGTCCGGTGAACCGAGACGCATATACATGGATCGAGTGTGCCGGGCCGAATCCGGAGCGTCGGTACGCTGCCGCACCTTGTGGATTCAGCACAGCCGACGGTGCCGTGAGACGTCAGCTGTGCTGTTTGGGACAGCGTCTCGTCCCCGTGGGGGGCATGCTGGGAGGATGGCGAGCCCTCCGCCGCTCATCGAGTCGATCGCGTGCCGGCGATGCGGGTCACTTACCGCGCTGTTCGCGTATGTCTCGCACGGAATCCGGCGGTGCTACTGCCCGCGGTGTGAGCACGCCTGGAACACCCGCCGGGTACCGCTGCGGCAGAGCCGATTGCCCCACAATCGGTTTTCCGGCGGCTCGTAGCGTGAGGGATGAGAAACCGCTCGGCGACTCGGGTGCGACCCGATGCCGAGCCGCGCGCGTCGGTTGGGTGACGGTGATGATCGATTGAACCGCCGTCTGCGCTGACGGTCAGTCGCTGGTCGCGCGATGAGCCCCCGCACCGGCGGGAAGCCCCAGCATCCGCCGTGCGAGCGACACGATCTCGTCGACCCCGAGGGGCTTGAACCTGACGTGCGCACCGAGCGCGACGGCGGCGCTGCGCGTCGTTTCCTCGATGTAGCAGTCGGCCGTTACGATCGTGGCCGGCAGGCGGCGATAAAGCGGATGCGCCCGCAACTGCAGCAGCAATCCCAACCCGCCGAGGCCCGGCATCAAGATGTCCAGCAGCACGGCATCTGGCGTCAACCCCCCTTGTATCAGCGCCCACGCGTGCTCGGCGCTCTCGGCGGCCACGGCGCCAAAGCCGCCGCTCTCGAGCGCGGTAGTGAACACGTCGCGCACGTCCGGCTCGTCATCGACAACGAGAATGAGCGGCGGCGCCTGCCGCGTGTTCTCCGGGCCGCTCCCCTGGTGCATCCCGATATCCGCTGACGAGGGGGACCGGCCAAAGAACCGCAGCAGGGCCAGGCTGTCCTCGATGTGCTGGCGCGCGCTGATCAGCCGTTGTTCCGATTGCGCCAGGGCGCGATCAACCGGCTCGCTGTGGCGGCGTTGACGTGGTGACATGATTCCTCGGGCGAAGTTGCCCTAATGAGGAACCCTGCGGACAGAGGGAGGCTCAATAGACCAGGAGCGGGGAGTATACACCCGCCCGGGGGAAGCGGGCTAAGAGTGTCAGGGGTGCCAGGGGTACCAGGAGTGCCAGGAGTGCCGCGGGTGCCAGGGGTGCCAGGTGTGCCAGGTGTGCCAAGAGTGCCGGGGTGCCGGAGTGCCAGGGTGCCGGGGGTGCCAGGGTGCAGGAGTGCCAAGGTGCCGGACGACCGTCAGCGGTAGCCGAACAGCGGCGGAAAAACGACGACGACGAGTGCGGCCCAGGCGGAGTACACCGGGAGATAAACGATCTGCCACCGCTCCAGGGCTGCGAACGAGCCGCGGCGGCGCAGGAACCGGGCATAGAGCCACGCGGACCACGTCAGGTTGACGAGCAGAATGAGGTTTTCGCCAAGAGCTGCGACACGGTTGGGTGTGAAGCCAAATTCGGAGATGCGCGCCGCGATCGCCCCGAGCGCGACGCCGTCCACGACGAGCGCACTGATGACGAGCAGCACCTGGAGGGCATCGAAGAAGTCGGGCGGCGCCTGCGGATCGCGCGCCGACGCAGCGTAGAGCACGAGGCCGACGACCAGCACAAGCAGCAGGTCGAAGCCGATGAGCACCTCCCGCTTCACGTTGATCGGGCTGCCAGTCCACGCCATCGTCGCGAGAAAGACGAGCAGCAGAATGGTGAAGAGCGGCGTGAAGAGCCTGGTGAGAACGGGCGCCATGTTCTCGATCACGCCTTGTTTGGCCTCGACCAGCCAGGACGCAATGATGACGGCCCCCATCGCGCCGCACGGGATGAGCCAGCCCTGGGCGAACCACTCGGCGTTCTTGCCGATCGCAAAGAACATCGTCATGGTGAAGCCGGTGAGTACGCCGCCGCCGAGCGCGATGAGCACGTAGTAGATCGCCAGCTCGCCCGAGAAGCGCACGAAGTCCATGCGCCCATCCTCGGCCGACCAGTGGCCGCGGACATACGCGACCCCGACGGCCAGCCAGAGCGCAATCGGCAGGTGCAGCGCGGTCAGCATTCCTGTGTTGCTGCCCTTCGGAAACGGGAAGATGTTGGCGAACACCGCGCCGGCCGCGAACGGAACCGCAAGCCAGAGGCTGCGTTGAGCGCCCCACCCGCGCTTCCAGACGAAGTAGACGGTCAGCAGCGGAAACACGAACAGGCTCGCGTTGCGTAGGTAGAACGCCTCGTCGCCGCCGGCGAGCCGCAGGCCGAACAATGCCGGCACCTTGATCGCCAACGCTGCCGCGACGGCAAGACTCAGGACGACGAGCGTCTCGGCGAGTCCGGTGGCTGCGGACTCGCCCGCCGCGTCGGGCGTCAGCACCAGCTGCTTCCACAGCCGCTCGGAGTGCGCGCGGGCGAACTCGCGCGACAGCGCGTCAAGGCTGCCCATGCGCCGGACGGCGACGAGGAACGCTTCGTCGCCGGTGAGGCCCGCCTGGGTCAGCTCGGTGAGCTGGTCGCGAAGATGGCCCTCGAGCTCCTCCACGTCAGGACCCTGAACCGCCTGCCGGCGGCGCACGTAGGTCCGCCACAGCGCGATTTGTTCCTCGAGCGGTCGATCCGCCATGGTCGTCATACGATGCACGCCTTCATCCAGAGACCGCGGAGGGTTCCGTCGACTACCTGCCACTGGCGCCGGTGCGCGGCGAGCTGCGCCCGGCCCTCTTTCGTGATCCGGTAGTACTTGCGGCGGCGGCCGCTCTCGGACGGCGACCATTTCGCCGCGACATGACCCTGCCGCTCGAGCCGGTGCAGCACGGGATAGAGCATGCCGTCGGTCCATTGCAGATGTCCGCCGGACAGTTCGGCGACGCGCTTGATGATCGCGTAGCCGTAACTGTCGCCCTCGGCCAGGATCGCGAGCACGAGGGGTGTGGCGGATGCGGCGACCAGGTCTTTCCCGACGTCCATACGTAGCACCCTTATACATTGCAGTTCTAGGTATGTCAACGTGCGGGTGATTAGCATCGACAGCGATCGATTCTTGGTGCCCCCGCCGACGCGAGGAGCTCGCCCCGCGGGCATACGTGCTGCAGATCGCCGCGACCACGTCAGGCGGCTGACGAGCGAGCGCGGACATGCCTATGCACCATTACCGCAATGCCATCTGCTTCGGCGATACACGCGTTGATGGAAACTCCCCGATACGAGCTTCCCGCGAGGCACAGCCCGGGGTGCGCTTCGAGCAGCGTGTCGATCTGGTGCACGCGCGCGAGGTGTCCGGTGACGTACTGCGGAATGCCTCGCGGGTGGCGGACAATGTGAACGAACTCCGGCGCCACCGACAGCCCCATGGTCTGCGCGAGGTCTCCCGCGACGATGTCCAGCAGCTCGCGATCCGGGAGAGTGACCGCCTCTGGATCCCTGGCCCCGCCGATCATCACGCGCAGGAGCGCCTTGTTCGCGGGCGCGCGGTCCGGGTAGATGCTCGTTTCCCATAACGCACCGAGAATGCGCGGGCCCTCGTTCGCGGGCACGAGAAAGCCAAAGCCGTCGAGCTCACACCGGGAGGTGACGTCCGGGGCGTTGTAGCCGAGGCAGACGACCGCAAGCGGAGCGGTCGGGATTGCGCGGAGAAGGCCGCCGAGGACCGGATCCACGCCGTTCAGAGTGCGAGCCGACTCCGCCGCCGGACCGCTCAGGACCACGGCGTCCGCGTCGAGAATGCCGTCCGTCGTGGTCACCGCGTATCGGCGCGACGAACGCATTCGGGGGCCAAGCGAGATCGGCTCGCGGACCCCGACACCCACCACCGCAGTCGACGTGCGGACGACAGGACCGAGGTGGCGGGTGAGTGTGTCGGTGAGAACCGCCATGCCGCCGTCAAAGGACGTCAGGCGCCCGGCTGGCGCGCCCACCGCGTCGTCACGCCCCCGCGCGCGTCTGGTGGCCAGCAGCGCCCGGAAGAGGCTTCCGTGATCTTGCTCGAGCTCCCACATCCGCGGGAAACAGCCGCGCAGAGACAGCGCGCCGGGGTCACCGGCGAAGATGCCGGACACCATTGGATCGACCAGCACCGACGCCGCCTCGCGTCCAATCCGCCGCGTCGCGAAGTCGTGAATTGATTCGTCCGCCTGCTCGGACGGCCCCGCAAACGGCTCGCAGGCCACGCGGAGCTTTCCGCGCGCGGACAGGAGTGGCGTCTTCAGGAAGGCGCCGACGGAGGCGGGCACTTCACACAGCCGTCCGCCGTGGAAGATGTACCGCTTACGTGCGGCGCCGTTGCTCGGCACCAGCCGCGACTTCAGGCCGATCGCGTCAACCAGCGCCAGTGTCGCAGGTGCTGTGTCGAGGAAGCCGTCGGGGCCAGCCTCGCAGGTGTACCCGTCTATGCGCTCGGTGCGGATGTTTCCCCCGGTGCGGGGGCCGCGTTCGAACAGGACGATTTCGATCGCAGGATCGCGCCGCCGGATCGCCCAGGCAGTCGCCAGGCCCGAAACGCCGGCCCCCACAATCACGACGCGCGTCATGCCGCGCCCGCGTGTGCGAAGCCCGGCGCACCGACCGGCCGCACCCTGGCGGGCTCGAACGGAGTCCCGACCTTGGCGTGGACAAGGCTGGCGAGCGCCTCGATGAAGAGCGGGTGCGCGTTCAACGCCGCGGGACGGTAGAACCCGGTGATGCCGGCAGCACGGGCGGCATCGGCGAACAACATGTCCACCTCGTACAGCGTCTCGATGTGATCCGACACGAACGACAACGGGACCACAAGCACATCGGACACGCCCGCGTCGCCGAGCTCCGCCAGCACCTCCCCGGTTCCCGGGCCAATCCATTTCACCGGGCCGGTGCGGGATTGGAACGCGAGCAGCTGGCGATTCGGCAACTCGAGCCGCTCCAGAATGCCGAAGCGCGTCGCGTCGATGTGCTTGACGTACGGGTCCCCCTCGTCGACGAATCGTTGGGGAAGCCCGTGCGCGCTGAATAGAATGACCGTCCTCGCCCGCCGGTCCGCTGGAATGGCGTCCCACGCGTCCTGCACCGTGGCGGTCATCGCATCGAGGTAGAGCGGATGGTCAGCATAGTGTTCGATGTGCGTGGTCTCGAACCCCATGCGTCGCCACGCGGGGCTTGCGACGATGCGATCGAACTCACTCCTCGACGAGCCCGTGGTGGCCTTCGACCACTGCGGGAAGAGCGTCAGCGTCACGATCCGGCGGATGCCGGCCGCCGCAATCGCGGCGAGCGCATCATCGGCGGACGGCCGGGTGTAGCGCATCGCGATGAACACCCGATAGGGGTGGCTCCCGCCGGCGGGGCCATTGAGACGCTGTTCGAGCGCGCTTGCCTGGTCGCGCGTGATGCGCAGCTGGGGCGAGCCGCCGCCAATCCGGCGGTAGTTCTCGCGGACCGACGGGCCACGCAGCTTCGCGATGAGGCGCGCCATCAGCGGCTGCAGCGCCGCGCCTCCCGGCAGCTGGATGATCTCGCGGTCGCGGAACAGGTTGACGAGGAACGGTTCGACTGACGCGAGGTCGGCCGGCCCGCCGAGGTTGAAGAGGACGATTGCGGTCTGTGAGCTCATGACGCTAGCGCTCAGATCGTCTGCGAGAACACCGGCCGCCCGGCATGGGCGGGCAGGTACCGATCGAAATGCATGCAGATATTGCGAACGAACAGGCGTCCGTGGTCTCGCACCTGCAGCGCCGCACGGCTGACGGCCAGAAACCCGTCTTCCACAGGGCCTCCCGGTCCCGTCAGCGCGGCCAGTTCCTCCGCGAAGTACGCGTCGAAATCAATCCCGAACCGAGTCGCCACGTCACGACGGTCGACGCTGAAGTTGCACATCAACTCGCCAATCACGTGTCGCCGGATCAGATCGTCTTCGGTCAACGTGTAGCCCCGCTCGATCGGGAACCGGTCCGCGTCGATCGCGGCGTAGTAGGGCGGCAGCTTCTTGACGTTCTGCGCGAAGGCGCCCGCGAGATCGCCGATTGCCGACACCCCGACGCCGAGCATGTCTCCGGCCGGTCGCGTCGTGTAGCCCATGAAATTGCGGTGCAGCCGGCGCTCACGCGCGGCGAGGGCGATCTCGTCGCCGGGGAGGGCAAAATGATCGATGCCGATAAGCTCGTATCCGGCCTCCACGAACGTGTCGACAGCCGCTCCCATCAATTCGAACTTGAGATGACGGTCCGGCAGCGTCGACGCATCGATGCGCGACTGATGCGGCCGCAGCCACGGCACGTGCGCGTAGGAGTACACCGCGATCCGGTCCGGACGCATCGCCGCCACTGAACGCAAGGTTTGCCTGAAGGTGTCCAGGGTCTGCATCGGGAGCCCGTAGACCAGGTCCATGTTGATCGAGTGAAATCCGAGCGTCCGCGCCCCGTCGTAGACGTCTTTCGTCAGCTGTTCCGGTTGCTTCCTGCCGATCGCCTCCTGGACCACGGCCGTGAAATCCTGCACCCCCATGGACAGCCGGTTGAACCCGAGCGTCCGCAACAACGTGAGTTGTTCCCGGGTTGTCACACGAGGGTCGATCTCGATGGCCGTCTCGGCACCGGGATCGAGGTCGAAGCAGCGGGCGATTGTGGCGTGCAGACGCTCGATCTGCGCCGGCGTCAGGTACGTGGGCGTGCCGCCGCCCCAGTGATGCTGGACGACGCGCCGCCGGTTCCCGAGGTGTGCCGCCAGCATCGCAATCTCGCGGTCCAGGTAGTCGAGGTAGCGTGCTGCCACTTCGCGCTTCTGCGTGATGATCGTCATGCAGCCGCAGTAAGTGCACCTTGCCTCGCAGAACGGCAGGTGCACGTACAACGACAGCGGCTCGCCGGCGGCCAGTGCGGCCATGTCCAACCGGCGGCGATATGCGCCTTCATCGAAGCGGCCTGTGAATTCAACAGCCGTCGGATACGAGGTGTATCGCGGTCCTGGACGGTCGTATTGACGCAGCAACTCGGCGGTGCGACCTGGACGCGTCGCGTCGGTCCCAATGGGACCATCGTCGAATTGTGAAGCCATTGACGGGCGTCATACACAAGGCCCGTGCCAGTGATGCCGCCGTCGCCGATATTGAGGATTCCACCGAGTGAGGCGCGGCACGCGTCCTCGCGGTGGACCTCCGACTGCGGAATTTCCCGCATCTCTCAGGAAGAACTACCCACCTCCAATCAGGCGCGTGTCGCGTGAACCCCTTACAAATGGGCGTTCTCGAGGGTGGCACTGGAGTTGCCCTGACGCCTTCATGCCTTGCGCGCTTGCTGCCGGCACCGCTCTGCCTTCCCGCACTCCGACGCTCCTTCGGCTGCGCGCCCATCCTCTGAAGATTGCTCTGGTCGGCAATCCGAATGTGGGAAAGAGCGTGTTGTTCTGGCGGCTCACCGGATGTTACGCCACCGTCTCCAACTATCCGGGGACGACAGTGACGGTGACACGCGGTCGTGCGCTCATAGGGGCGGAGGTCTGCGATGTCATCGACACACCTGGGGTGAACGCGCTCGAAGGTGTGCTGAGCCAGGACGAAGCCATCACCAGGCAGCTCCTGGCAGACGACGGCGCGGAGCTCGTCGTGCAGGTCGCCGATGCGCGCAACCTGCGGCGGGCGCTCCTGCTCACCTCACAGCTCGCCGACCTCCGGATCCCGATGGTCCTCGTGCTGAACATGGTGGACGAGGCGCACGCGCGCGGCGTCTCGATTGACGCCGACGGTTTGTCGATCCACCTGGGCATACCGGTCATCGAGGCCGTCGCCCCTGAGGGGCGCGGCGTGGCGGAATTGCGGGAGGCGCTCCCCTTCGCGGCGCATCCTCGCGCCGCGGCTCACGCCGGCATGAGCCACATCGACTGGGCCGACATCAGCGCCGCGCAGTTGCGAACCGTCGGCGCGTTCTCGTTCGGGAGAACGCAGGAATGGATCGGACGCGCGGTTCGCGAGCCGCTCACGGGACTCCCGATTCTCGCCCTCGTTCTGTATGCGACCTACCTGTTCGTCGGCGTCTTCGGCGCGCAGACGCTCGTCGGCGCGCTCGAGAACGTCCTGTTCAAGAGGTACATCAACCCGGCCGCCGTCTCGGCGGCTTCGTACATCCCCTCTACTCTCGTCCGGGACTTTCTCGTCGGCGAGTACGGCCTGATCACAATGGGCCTGACGTATTCGATCGCCATCGTCCTGCCGGTGGTCGCCACGTTCTTCCTCATCTTTGGGTTTCTCGAAGACAGCGGCTACATCCCGCGGCTCGCCATCTTCAGCGACCGGCTGTTTCGTTCCATGGGTCTCAACGGCAAGGCGGTCCTGCCCATGATTCTGGGGCTCGGCTGCGACACGATGGCGACGATGACGACGAGGGTTCTCGGCACGCCGAAGGAACGCCTGATCGCGATTACGCTCTTGGCGCTCGGCGTCCCATGCTCCGCGCAGCTCGCCACGATCATGGGGATCCTGGGCGGCATCTCCGTGTGGGCGCTGCTCCTCCTCTTCGGGGTCGTCCTTGCCCAGATGATCCTCGTGGGGTTCCTTGCCGCCCGAGTGCTGTCCGGCGATCGATCCGATTTCATCCTGGAGCTGCCGCCGCTCCGGTGGCCGCGTGCGGGGAATCTCGCAACGAAAACAGCGCTCCGCGTGCGGTGGTATCTCGGTGAAGCCGTCCCGCTCTTCCTCGTCGGCACCGCGCTCCTGTTCCTCCTGGATCGCGTCGGCGCGCTTGGCGCGCTGACGACGGCCGCGCGTCCCCTGATTACCGGCGCGCTCGGGCTGCCCGCCGAGGCCGCCGAAGTGTTCGTCATGGGATTCCTGCGGCGCGACTACGGCGCGGCCGGCCTGTTCAGGATGGCGCACAACGGCAGCCTCACAGGCGTTCAGTCGGTCGTGGCGTTGACCGTCATGACGTTGTTCGTCCCGTGCGTCGCCAACCTGCTGATGATCATTCGTGAGCGCGGCGTGCGCACCGGCCTGGCGATTCTCGCAGCCGTGACGGTGATCGCCCTCGGCACAGGCACGGTCCTCAATGTCGCGCTCGCGATGCTTCACGTCACGTTCTAAGGCGAGGACTTTGGGTTCTGGTATGACGACATCACTCGCGCATCTACCCCCGGGCGCGCGCGGGCGCGTGGCCCGTATCGTACGGAATCTCACAGGACGCGCCGAGCGGCTAGCGGCCCTCGGGGTTACGTGTGGCGCGTCGATCAGGGTGCTTCAGACGTTCCCCGGCATTGTCTTCGAGTGCGATCAGACGGAGATGGCTGTCGAGCGCGACGTGGCCCGGGCGATCCTCATCGACGTCGAGTGACGGACGGAGCAGGGACATCGTCCCTGCAGGCCCGCCGAGACCCACTCGCGCGGGTTCACGGCTGACGCTGGGATGCCGCCCTCCTCTTCATTTCGTCCACCGGCACGTCTTCGAGATGAGTCGCGATCCACCAGGTGTTGCCGTGCGGGTCTTCGATTCCGCCGCTGCGGTCTCCATAGAAGTGCGTCGTGGGTTCCTGGATCGATCGGGACCCGGCCTCGAGACCCCTCTGGTACGTTTCGTCCACATCGGGAACGTAGACGTACAGCGCGTTCGTCCGAATTCGCGACTGCTCCGGAGCCTGGCCGACCATCACGGCGGAATCGCCGATACGCATTTCGGCGTGACGAATGGTTCCGTCGGCGCCCACCATCCTCTCCGTTTCCTCGGCGCCGAACATCTTGGTGAGGAAATCAAGAAATGCCGCGGCGTTCGCGACGGTGAAATACGGCGTGATCGTGTGATAGCCGTCAGGGACTGGTTTCACTGCTCCTGCCATCAGGTCGCCTCCTTCGTCTTTGCCACTGTGCCAGAAGCAGACTGGGAGGGGATTGGAAAAAATTGACCTGTCAGCCGGAGAGCGGCACGTGATTTTGATGGTCGCCCTTGCGGGCAAGGTAGGTGGTCGGGCTTAGCCCCGAGAACGCCTGGAAGTCGTTGATGAAGTGCGCCTGATCGAAGTACCCGCAGGAGAGCGCTACAGAGCTCCAGTTCACGGCCCTCGCTCGATGAACCCGACGCACGACCTCCTGGAACCGGCGGACGCGGCAGAACAGCTTGGGGGTGAGGCCCACCTCCGTGCGAAATCGGTCGATGAAGCGCCGCTCGGAAAGGCCGACCGCGCTCGTCACCTCACGAACACTTCGTGCCTGTGGAACTCGCCTGAATTGGTCAAGAGCGAACGCCACGGCCGGGTTGGAGTAAAGGATCGCGCCCTGTCCGAGAGCACCCGTTCAAGAACGCCGAACTTCGCAGTGGCGCTGGGGGCGGCGAGGAGCCGCTCCCGCAGTTCTTCGGCCGCACGCGCCCAGAGGGTATCCAGCGAGACGTTGACATTGTGCAGCTCTTGGAGAGGCACGCCCAGGAATGGGAACGCTCCGCCAGCCTTGAAGTGTGCGCCAATCACGGACACCACGTGCGACGTGTCGAGCGAGGCGTAGGCGGAGTGCGGACCCGCCACGACGGGCATCCGGAAGTCGGGTTGGTCCTCACGGAGGCTGACGACCAGCTCCACCGTGGCGGAAGGAAGCAAGCGCTCCGTCGCGTGTGGGACCGTGAAGCCGTCGCACAGCCAGAGCAGCTCGACGAAGTCGGAGAGCGGCGGGCCCGGAACGTGGTGCAGGATACGCATGGTCTAACAACGACAGGGACTATAGTCTCGCGAATCGGCTGCCGTTCGGCACATTCAGGCGATCAGAGACGACGGTATCTCCGATCAGAGACGACGGTATCTCGTTTAATGGATGTCAGATTCCCCGACGAGCGGCACTGCTGCCCCTGCCGGTGGTCAACCTGTTTACCGGTGGCGGGCATGCTCGTTGCTTGTGGCGCACCGGAGGATGTGCCTCATGGAAACGCAACGTCGGTACCTGGGACTTGTCCGCTGGGCGTTAGCACTGGTGGCGGTCGTGTCGACATCTGCAGTTGCGGAACCGATCACTGCGACGTATGACGTTCACATCGTGCAGCGTTACAACTACCGTACAGACGCATACGAGTGGTACTCGCAGCAGTTTGCGCTTCGCATGACCTTCGATCCGGCGAGCCGCTCGGAGGGCAGCACCTACGGCGCCGCGGTCTTCTCACGGATTCCGCTCGACGTGCCCGGGCCGCTGCCAGGCACTCATCAAGCCGTGCACGCTTTTACCAACCACCATGCGGAAGTCGACCCTGACGCGGGCAACGGTACGTACCGCCAGTATGCGCTCGCCGCCGCCGTCACCAACGCTCCGGACGATCGGTTCTATCGCGTGCTGTGGCTCGAGTCGTACGTGCGGGGTCTGTCGTCGGCACCGACCGTCAGCGCCGCCACGTTTCCCATCCATCTCGGCACGGTCGGTGGAGACGCGAACAACCTGAACGGCTACGGGAATTTCCTGTTCGGAGCGTATCAAAGAATGGACGATCCGGCCGTCCGGGAGGGCTGGGCGTACTGGGGTGACGCGCTGCTGCGGCAAGTAGAGACAGGAGCGCCGGTGCCGGAGCCCGGCACGTGGCTGCTCGTGGCCGGTGGTCTCGGGCTCCTCGCACGGCGCGGCTGGCGCGTTTCCGTCCGGATGCCGAGAGCAAATGGATGACACGTGGCAGTCGGGTCGCCGGCTCCGGGTTCAGTCACTGAGAGCCAGCCCATCTCGCTCGTAACAGGCGACCAACCGCGCTGATTGCAACCGGCGGCCGGTTGGCGTGCGGACGGGCTCCGCGCTAAAGTCACGGCGACGTGCTGTCGGCCTTCTCGCAAGCCTGGGCGTCTTGGAAAACGGCGCCCGCCGTCGCGGTGCTCGCCGTTGTCACGTTTGCGTCGGGATCGGCTCGGCCACCGCGATCTTCACCGTCGTCACGGGCGTGCTGCTTCGGCCACTGCCTTACCCGGACGGTGAGCGCTTCGTGTCTCTGTCAGGCGCGAGGACAACCGAACCGGGCATCTTCATGGCGACGTCGGTTCCCGAGCTGCACGATTACCAGCAGCAGACGACGAGCTTCGACGCGTTCGGCTGGTTCCGCGCGGGCCGATACCATCTGACGGCGCCTGGCGAGCCGCAATTCGTGCCCGGCGCGGCGGTGACGACTGCGCTGGCGCGGCAACTCGGTTCACCGCTCCTCGGCCAGTGGTTCGCTGACGACACCCCGCTCGATCCGTCGCCGCGCGACGCGCGCCGCGGCAGCAGCGCGTACTTCGCGTACGCCCACCGCAAATCGGACGTCTCTCTGGAACAGGCACAGGCGGACGTCAAGCGCGTGGCCGCCATCGTCGCCGCCATCGATCGGCAACGCTACAAGTTCTACACGGCGGACGTGGTGCCGCTGCGCGAGTGGACGAACCCGAATCTTCGTGCCACGCTGCAGGTCCTGCTCGGGGGCGCAGGGCTCCTGCTGCTCATTGCGTGCGCCAACGTCGCCACGCTCCTGCTGGCGCGATCCGTGTCGGCGCGCGGGAGACGGCGATCCGCATCGCGCTCGGCTCGTCGCGGCGCCAACTCGCGCTCCGCTACTTCGCCGAAGGTGCACTGGTGTCGATGGCCGGAGGTGCCGGGGGCGTCGGCCTGACCGCCGTCTTCGTGCCGTGCATGCTGGCCGCTGCGTCCGACTTCCTTCCGCGTGCTGATCTGATTGCGTTTGGTTAGATCGATCTCAGATGGAGATCACCCGGGAGTAGCGAGGGTCCCGTCGAAGTCGAGAGTCGCAGGTGATCCCTCACGGCCGCAGTTGCTGCGGGAACAGGCAAGCGGGGCCACCGGCGCGGAGGCGGCGTACCTATCGGCGCTCACACAGAGGCTGCGCCCGGAGCGAGGGCACCGGCGCGTAGTCGAATGGACGTTGCGATACCGTGTGACCCCTGCTGCCGGGACAGACCC
>JBBWZJ010000192.1:0-2640 GCA_039648985.1 Acidobacteriota bacterium
TGCAACGTGAATCGTGAATCGTGAACGGTGAACCGTAACGACAAAGGCACACCGGAATCAGCTCGGTGTGCCTTTGCTTTCACGGTTCACGTTTCACCGTTCACGGTTCACAGCAGTCTTCAGTTTCTCACGAAGTTCGCCAGCGTCGCGCCCATCGCGTCCATCGTCGCCTTGGCGTTCCAGCGGTCCGTGCCGTTGTAGAGGAACGAGAACGCCATGATCTCGCCGTCCTACGCCGTCACGTAGCCGCCCAGGCCGATCACGGTATCGGTCGTGCCGGTCTTGGCGTGCAGGTTTCCCTGCGCCGGCGTCGAGCGCATGCGACGGCGGAGCAGCTCCGACTCGCCGGCCACCGGAAGCGAGCCGTGAAAGGCCGACGACCACGGGCCCCGATGCGCGTAGCTGAGCAGGTGGATCATGGTGCGCGGCGTGAGCGAATCCAGCGTCGACAGGCCCGAGCCGTCGGACACGTTGATCTGCGTCGGATCGGCGCCGACCTTCTTCGACAGGAAGTCTCGCAGGTTGGCGAGGCCGGCGTCGGCCGAGCTCACGCCGCCGGGCGCCGAGGCGCGTGCCGCGTCGCGGAAGAGCAGCTCGGCCACGACATTGATGCTCTCGCGGTTCATCTCGGAGATGATCTGCGACAGCGGGGGTGACGTGAACGCCGCCACCTTGACGGCGCCCGCCGGCGTCTTGCCCGGCTTCACCGTGCCGTCCACGGTGACGCCAGCCGACCTGAGCGCCGCGTTCAGCGCACCGGCGGTGAACATCGCGGGGTCGGGCACGACCAGCGAGTAGCGCAGCGGACCGCTGTTGGAGCCGACCGTGCCGCTCACGACGATGCCGTCGCCGCTCTGCCGCGCGACGATGCGGCCGCCGCTCCCACGAACCACGCGCACGTTGTTCGTGAGCGGGATGGCCGTCGACGCGGGCTCCAGCTCGACGCGCGCCGAGCCGCCCTCGGGACGCACCGCCACCCAGACGACGTTCTCGTTGAGCGAGAGCGCCGACACCCGAGCCGCGTAGGCCGCGCCGAGGTACTTCGTCTTCCACCCGTCCGGGATCTTCTGGTCGTCGAACGCCGTGGCGTCGTAGACCAGGTCGCCCGTCACATGCTTGATCCCCGCCGCCGCCACCGATCGCGCGAGGGTCGTCATCGGGTAGTTGGGATCCTTCCAGAACCGCGACGACATCGACGGATCGCCGTCGGCGCGCAGGTAGATGTTGCCGTTCACGACGCCGCCGGACGCACTCGCCGAGTCGCGCGGCGCGTCGCGCAGCACGTCCGTGGAGAACACGTGCTCCGGGCCGAAGCGGTCGAGCGCCGCGGCGGTGGAGAAGAGCTTCATGGTGGACGCCGGCTGCATCATGTCCCCGGCCTCGTGCGCGAACAGCGTGTCGCCACGGGTGAGCGACACCACCATGACGCCGAACTTCCCGCTGCGCACGCGGTTGTTGATCATGTTCGCGAAGTCGGCCGACAGCTCGGAGGCGCCGCGCGGCGAGGTCCACCCCACCGCCGGCGCGGCGGCCGGCCGCGTGGACCGGACGACCCGCGTCGTCCGCTTGGTCCGCCTACGCCGCGCACGCGATTGCGCCTCGGCTGCCCCAACATGGGCAATGGAGACTTCGGGGCGAGCCGCGGCCGCGGCGAGCTCGGATAGCTCGCCCGACGGCGCCAGGAGCAGGACGGCGAGAGCGAGGACTGCCGTCACGCGGGGAGCGTTCGGCCAGGAGGCGAATCGATGCATTACGAGGGAGAAAGGCAAGAAGAAAGCCGGAGGAGCGGATGAGCGGATGAGCGGATGAGCGGTACTGCGGTGACGCTTTGCCGTACATCCGCTCATCCGTTCCTCCGTTCTCCTCACACCTTGAGAATGATGTTCCGCCGATACAGCGCGTAGAGGATCCCGTACCAGAAGAGCACGAACGCCAGGGCGAAGGCCAGCGAGGCGTTCACTGGGCTGAGCCAGGAGGCGAACAGGGTCTGATACAGCCAGGCCTGCAGCGGGATCCGCTTGCCGTCGGAAGAGACCTTGATGATGGAGTAGATCAGCCGCGCCATCACCCCGGACCCGATGAACGCGATGATCGGGTTGACCCCATAGATCACGAAGGGCCTCGTCCAGCCGCGGACCTTCTGGAAGTCCACGATCCACATGATCGTCGCGAGGCTGAGGGCAGCCATGCCGGCGGTGAAGATGACGTACGAGCTGGTCCAGAGGCTCTTGTTGATCGGAAAGACCCAGTGCCACATCAGCCCGACCATCATCGCGATCGACCCCGCGGCCGACATCCCGGCGAGCCGCTCGGTGAGCGGACGTCGCTCCCCGATCCACCGGCCGGCAATGTTGCCGAGCATCGCGGTGCAGATCGCGGGGACGGTGCTGAGGATCCCCTCGGGGTCCCACGTCACCCCAGATACCCACGTGTGGTTGCCCAGCCCCCAGCGGCTCCAGTCCAGCACCAGCCGGTCGGTCCACGCGGCCATCGTGCGGGTCGGATCGTCCAGCAGGAGCGCGCCGATCGTCCCTTCGCCCGGCACGGGCAGTACGGTCATGACGACCCAGTAGCCGAGCAGGAGAGTAGCGATGATGGCGGCTTGCTGGCGCAATGAAGTGCGCTGAGTGAGCAGCGCCG
>JBBWZJ010000132.1:0-13045 GCA_039648985.1 Acidobacteriota bacterium
GTTTTAGGTTCTACGGGCCTCGGCACGGCGAACCTTGAACCGAGAACGCCGAACCGAGAACCCGGAACCCCGAACCGAGAACCCGGAACCCCGAACCCCGAACCCCGAACGAGTTCTAGTTTACCCAATCATGCGCGGCTGATCTCGACCACCGCCCCGCGCGTCACGCCCAGCACCGTCTCGGCGCTCCCCCCGTTGGCCGCGATCTCCAGGTGATCGGTGCTCCCGAAGAGCGCGCACACTTCGCCTGGACGGATGTCCGCGTATGTGGCCACGACCCCGCCAATCGCCTGGCCGCCCGCCTTCAGCGTGACAGCGTGGTCCCGCACGAGCGTCTCGAAGGCGCGACGATCGATGTTCGTCACCAGGTTGCCGAAGTTGTCGACCAGCAGGACCACGCCGCGCAGCGTTGTCGTCGTGACCTCAGCCTGCGGGATGTCGATCTGCTGGTACGACGGCAGGGTGCGTCCGAGTGCCGTGAGCTGAATGCCACGCGCCAGCCACGCCGCGGCCGGCGCAAACCTGTCGCGTCCCTCGAAGGTCCGGCTGACCGTGGGCCTCGCATACCGACGCTCGGTGAGCTCCACAATTTTTCTCGGCGGCATCTCGCGGAACACCGCCGTGAGCAGGCCGTTGTCGGGCGCGACGAATCGATAGTCCCCGGCCTCCGCGGCCAGCCCGCGGCGCGAGGACCCGACCCCGGGGTCCACGACGGCGAGAAAGATCGTCCCCGGGGGGAAATACCGGCACGCCGCCGCCAGCTGGAGCGCGCCCTCCAGCACATCGTGCGGACGCACGGCATGCGTGATGTCGACCAGAGACAGCTCCGGGCAGATCCCCATCATCACGCCCTTCATGGTGCCCGCATAGTGGTCGCGGGACCCGAAGTCGCTCAGGAGCGCAATGAGCGGCCGCACGGGATCTCAGCTCTTGCGTCTGAGCAGGATTTCGCGGGTGTTGTTCTTCAGCAGGAATGAGTCGGAGACGATGAGCCCTTCGAACATCCGGATGATGTCGCGGTTCGCGAGGACGTGCTTCTGCCCGCCGGCCCCGGCGTGCTGCCGGTGCCGCAGCAGCCCGTCGGCCACGATTTCGTACTTCGTGAAGCCCGACGTGCCCCCCGCAGCGGTCGAGAAGAACGCCATCACGGCGCCGCCGGGACGCAGCATTCGGATGATCTGGCGCGCGAGCGACTGCGCCGCGGCCTTCGGCAGGAAGTCGAATACGTCCCAGCAGAGGATCCCGTCAACCGATCCGTCCGCGTGGTGGAAGCGCGTGTCGAACACTTTCGGCAGTTCGTCGAGCGTACCGGCGCGCGAATGCCTGTCGAACTCGGCGAAGAGATCCTCGATGTGCAGCTTGCACCCGAGCCGCTCGCCGAAGAACTCGACGTTCGAGCCAATCACCGGGCCGAGGTCGAGAAGCACAGCCGGGTCCGGCTGCGCGGCGATCGCGGCCAGCATCTTGGGGAAGGCCTTCGACGGCATCGGCGGCGCTTCCCCACGCGACGCGGGAGCCGTGCCGGACGCGTCGGGCTGGCGGGGGCGCTTCCCGCCCCAGCGGAGAAGGTCTGACAGCATGGGTTATCGGGGACGAGGGAACGGCAAGGCCGCAGAACGGGCCCGATGGCCCGTTCCGCGGCCTCCCGAGTTGAGCGTGCTTACCGGCCCGCGCCGGCAGTAGCTGTCGCGCCGGTCTGCGGTCCTGCCTGCGCAGGCGCCCCGGTCGGCTTCGTCTCGGTCTTCTGTTCGACCTTGTGCGCCTGGTCGCCGGGCTTGGCACCGCCGGTCTTCTGCATGTCGATACTGCCGCGGAAGTGTGCACCTTCGGCAATCGCGACGCGCGGCGCGGCGATGTCGCCGTCCACCGATCCGTTGTCACGGATGTCGACCTTGTCGCTCGCGGAAACGTTGCCGGTGACCTCGCCGAGGATAATCACCGACTTGGCGAAGACCTGCGCCTTGATCTTGCCGTTGGCGCCAATCGTCAGCACGTTCTGGCGAAGTTCGATCTTGCCCTCGACCTGTCCCTCGATGGTCAGATCTTCACTGCCGTTGAGCTCGCCCTTGATGACAACGGATTTACCTATGTTCACAGCAGTTTTCTCCTGTCCACGCTGAGGGTCGCCGGCCGTCGCCGGACGCGGCGCCGGAGCCGCTTCCGCGGCATGGGGCGCGGTTACCGGGTGCGCCGGGGCTGGCCCGGGGCTGGCCGGTGCAGTCGGCTTGACCGCTTCATCCCGTTTCCACATTGGGCATTCTCCACACTTCCGAAATGTTGGTCTTTCCGCGGCTTGGCAGCAGGGTCCCGTGAGTATACGAATTGCCTCGACCCCTGTCTAGTCCTTTCAGCCCTGAGACTTAGCGCGGATGTTATGATGGGGGATCGCCAATGCGGATCTATTTCGATCACAACGCCACGACTCCCGTTGATCCCGGCGTCGTCCAGACGATGGCGCGGATCCTGGCGGAGGACTTCGGCAATGCATCGAGCGTGCACCACTTCGGGCAGCGCGCGAAGGCGGTGCTCGACGATGCCCGGTCGCTCGTCGCGACCCTGATCGGCGCGGAGCCGTCGGAGATCGTCTTCACGAGCGGCGGTACCGAGTCGGACAACTTCGCGCTGCGCGGCGTCGCCGACGCGCTCGAGCCCACCGGACGCCGGCACCTCATCGCGAGCAGCATCGAGCACGAGGCGGTGCTGACGACATTCAAGGCCCTCGCCCGCCGCGGCTGGCGCACTACGCTGCTGCCCGTCGATTCGACAGGGATTGTCCAGCCGGCGGATCTCGCAGCCGCGCTGGCCGACGACACGGCGCTCGTGAGCGTGATGCACGCGAACAACGAGATCGGGACGGTGCAGCCGATTGCGGAGGTGGCGCGCCTGGCGCACGACAGGGGCGCGCTGTTCCATACGGATGCGGTGCAGTCCGTCGGCAAGATCCCGGTCGACGTGAAGCGGCTCGGTGTGGACTTCCTGTCGCTGTCGGCGCACAAGTTCAACGGTCCGAAGGGAGCCGGCGCGCTCTGGATCAAGCGCGGCGCACGGGTGACGGCGATTCTGACCGGCGGCAAACACGAGCGGAGCCGCCGCGCCGGCACCGAGAACGTCCCGGCGATCGGAGGCCTCGGCGAAGCGGCGCGCCTCGCTGCTGCGAAACTGACGACCGAGGGGCCGCGACTGACAGCGCTCCGGAACCGCCTCGAGGAGGCGATTCTCGCGCGGGTGCCCGGCACCGCCATCAACGGCGCCCGGGAGCCGCGCGTCCCGAACACGACGAACATCAGCTTCGAGGCGGTCGAGGCGGAGTCGCTGCTCATCGCGCTGGATCTCGAGGGGGTTGCGGTCTCGACGGGCTCCGCCTGTTCCTCCGGGACGCTCGAGCCCTCGCACGTCCTCCGCGCGATGGGTCTGCCGTCTCCGCGAACGCAGAACTCGATTCGCTTCAGCCTTGGCGCCGGAAACACCGAGGCCGAGGTGGATTTCGTCGTCTCCAAGCTGCCAGCGCTCGTGGAGAAGCTCCGGAGCCTGACCGGCGCGCGGGTGAGAGGCTGACGTGCGCGTCGTAGTCGCGATGTCGGGCGGCGTCGACTCGTCGGTAGCCGCGGCGCTCCTCGCCCGGGAGGGCCACGACGTGATCGGCCTCTCGATGCAGCTCTACGATCACTCGGATCGCGAGGGGGGCGTTCGCTTCGGCACCTGCTGCACGATCGACGACCTCCACGACGCGCGGCGCGTGGCCGCCCGCATCGGTATCCCCCACTACATCGTCAACTTCGAGCGCCAGTTCGCCGACACAGTCATCGCGAACTTCGTCACGGAATATTCGTCCGGCCGCACCCCGATTCCCTGCGTGCACTGCAATGGTGACCTGAAGTTCGCCACGCTCGTGGCGCGCGCGGAAGGGATGGATGCGGAGTTCGTCGCGACCGGACACTACGCGCGGGTCGATCTGGATCCAGAGACGGGGCGGTACCGCCTCAAGCGCGGCGCGGACCCGGCGCGGGATCAGTCGTACTTTCTGTTCACCCTCGACCAGGCGCAGCTGTCGCACGCGATGTTCCCCATTGGCCACCTCGACAAGGCGGTCGTCCGGGAGCACGCGCGCGAGCTCGGGCTCGACGTGGCGGGAAAGCCGGACAGCCACGAGATCTGTTTCGTGGCGGACGGGGATCACGCGGCGTTTCTCGAGCGGCAGGCGCCGATGGCCGGCGCGGGCGCGATCCGCGACACGGCCGGAGCCGTGATCGGCCGGCACGAGGGGGTCCACCGCTTCACGGTCGGGCAGCGCAAGGGCCTGGGGCTCTCCTCCCCCATCCCTCTCTACGTCGTCGGCATCGACGCCGACGCGAACAGCGTGATCGTCGGGCCGAAGGACGCACTGGAGCGGACGGAGCTCACGGCGTCCGGGGTCAACTGGATTTCAGGCGTGGGGCCGGAATCGGGCTTCCGCGTCACGGCCCGGATTCGCCACCGCCACCGCGAGGCCGGCGCGACGATCGATCCGCGGGCGGACGCCCGGGTGCATGTCACGTTCGACGAGCCCCAGACCGCCGTCGCGCCAGGTCAGGCGGTCGTCTTTTATGACGGTGACGTTGTCGTCGGGGGAGGCTGGATAGACTAGAAATACGTGCTACGTGGTACGTGCTACCTGCTGCTGCGCCGCCGGAATCGACTCGGCAACCTCCGCCGCGCGTTCGGGGTCGCCGAGGTGCTGGGGCAGGCCGTCCACGAAGTGCTCGGCGTCGATTGCCGCCATGCACCCAGACCCCGCGGCCGTAATCGCCTGCCGGTAGGTGTGATCCTGGACGTCGCCGCAGGCGAACACACCGGGAACGCTCGTGCGCGACCCCATGTGCGTCACGATGTAGCCCCCCGCGTCGAGCTCCAGCTGCCCTTGGAAGAGCGATGTATTCGGCGTGTGGCCGATGGCGACGAACACGCCGTCGACGGCGACGCTCTTCCGAACGCCCGTCTTGTTGTTGACGAGCTCCATCCCGGTGACCTCGCCCTTCCCGTCGTCCGTAATGTGCTCGACGTCGGAGTTCCACTCGAAGGAGATCTTCGGGTTCGCGAACGCCTTGTCCTGCATGATCTTGGACGCGCGGAGCGACTCGCGGCGGTGGACCACGATGACGCTCGACGCGAAGCGGGTGAGGAAGATCGCCTCTTCGAGCGCCGAGTCTCCCCCGCCGACAACCGCGATGGGCTTGCCGCGGAAGAAGTATCCGTCGCAGGTGGCGCAGGTGGACACGCCGTGGCCAAGCAGCGCGCGCTCGGAGGGCAGCCCGAGAAGCCGCGCGGAGGCGCCTGTCGCAATGATCAGCGCACGGGCCGTGTGCTCGGCGCCTGACATCGTCACCTTGAACGGGTGCGTCTTTAGATCGACGGCCGACACCTGACCGCGAACGACCTCGGCGCCGAAACGTTCGGCCTGCGCGCGCATCTCGGTCATGAGCTCCGGGCCCATGATGCCGTCGCGATGTCCGGGCCAGTTTTCGACCAGCGTCGTCAGCATCAGCTGCCCGCCCGCCTCGAGCCCCTCGATGACGAGCGGCTTCATGTTGGCGCGGGCGCTGTACAGCGCGGCCGTCAACCCTGCGGGGCCGGAACCGATCACGATGACGTTGTGGTTCGCCATGGCCTCTGTACTACCAGCTCTCAGCTTTCAGCTATCAGCATTAGCCTCAGCTCTCGGACTTCAGCTCTCAGCGGCCAGCTCTCAGGTGTTCTTACCTGTTGGCTGATGGCTGACAGCTTCTTTGCTAGACGTGCTTGTCGATCAGCTTCTTCAGCGAGTCCTTGTCGGCCAACCCCACAACCTGCTCGACAATCTGTCCACCCTTGAACAGCAGGAGCGTCGGAATCCCGCGGATGCTGAAGCGGCCCGCTACTGAGGGGTTGTCGTCCACGTTAAGCTTCCCGATCGTGACCCGGCCGTCGTAGTCGGTCGCCAGCTCGTCAATCGTGGGTCCCAGTCGCTTGCAGGGGCCGCACCATTCGGCCCAGAAATCCACCAGGACCGGCTGGGCCGCCTTGATGACGGACTGATCGAAGTTCGTGTCGGTGAGGGTGGTGACTTTCTCGGATGCCATTAGGGTTGCCTCTGGATGATTCTGAAGCCGCGACCCGGTGTCCTTCAGCTTCTGGTCGCCGACGCCGCCCGGGCGGCCTCATACACTTTGACATACTCGCGGGCCGAAACGTCCCAGGAGTAATCATCCTTCATGCCGGCCTGCTGCATCTCCCTCCATTCCCGGGGGTTGCGGAACAGGTCGAGCGCCCGTCCGACGGCGTGGAGGAGCGCCCAGGGGGTAAATTCCCGGAATTTGACGCCGTTCGGGTGCGGTTCGGGCACGTCCCGCACCGTGTCGTCCAGGCCGCCTGTCGCATGCACGATCGGGAGCGTGCCGTAGCGGAGGCTGTATAGCTGGTTCAAGCCGCACGGTTCATATCGGGACGGCATCAGGAACATGTCGGACCCTGCTTCGATCCGATGCGCCAGCCGTTCTTCGAAGCCGATGGTGGCGGAGACCCGGCCTGGGTACCGCACCGCGAGGCTGCGCCACAGCTCCTCGAATTCGGGATCCCCGCTCCCCAGCATCACCCACGTGGCGTCGAGCGCCATCAGGCCGTCGGCCGCGGCGGCGAACAGGTCGAGTCCCTTCTGCTGGGTGAGACGCGAAATCATTCCAATGACCGGACGCCGCAGCGCCTCGCCATCGGCCGGCAAACCCACGGTCTCGCGAAGGATCTGTTTGGCCTGCGCCTTTCCGGAGAGGTCGTCCACGCGGTAAGTCGCGCCCGTCAGCGCGTCGTGTTCAGGATTCCAGCGCGTCACGTCGATGCCGTTCAGGATGCCGCTCAATTCGTCCGCGCGGCGAAGCAGCGCCCCGTCGAGACCGAACCCGAGCTGCGGCGTCAGGATTTCGCGGGCGTACGACGGGCTCACCGTCGTCAGGCGTTCGCTGAAGTTGATGCCCCCTTTGAGGTAGCTGATTTGCCCCCAGTACTCGAGCGCGCGGATGTCCATGACCTCCCACCCGAGACCGAGATCCGGCAGAGTGGCCGCGGGGAACACCCCCTGGAACGCCAGGTTGTGAATGGTGAAGACCACCGGCACTCCGCCAATTACCGGGTCGCTCGAGAACTGCATCTTCTGGAATACCGGCAGCATCCCGGTCTGCCAGTCGTGTGCGTGGATGATGGCCGGCCGCACTCCGCGCATGCGCACATACTCGAGCGCGGCGCGGCTGAAAACGGCAAAGCGCCAGGCATTGTCCGGGAAATCGCCGTTCCGCCCACCGTAGAGGCCGTCGCGGTCGAACAACGCCGGCACGTCCACGAAGACGGGCGTGACGCCCTGGTGTGGGCTGCCTGTGCGAAACGTCAGGTCTACGCCGTGCGCGCCGAGACTGATGCTCGTGCGCTCGGCACGTGTGCCTGTTGCGTTGACGTCCCTGTACCGCGGAACGATTAGCGTGACCCGGTGACCCAGACGGCCCAGCGCATCGGCCAGTGCCGCCAGAACTTCCGCGAGCCCGCCGGTGTGCGCGTACGGGTGCGCCTCGGACGCGACCATGACCACATCGAGCGTGGTTGAACCCGCCGGCAGTCGCCTTCCTGCACGCCCGGCAGCCGTCCGCGTGACTGCCGACGTCCGGGGCACACTCGCAGATTTTTTCGTGGATACCGGCTCAGGTGCGATCGTGGCATCTGAGTGCGCAGCGCTATCGCCGCGCGTCGGCGCGGCGGCCCGCCGAAGTTTGGGTGCAGGGTCTTTCGGTTGCGCGGGCCGGACCTTCTTCGCCGCGCTGGCCGCCTTCTTAGCGGGAGCCTTCTTTTTGCCGGAACTGCTGTCGGGAACGGGTGTCTTCGCTCTGGAACCAGGACGTTTCTTCTCGGCCATCCGAACAATGTTAGCAATGCTTTTGACAGAGTGCCATAGTGCAAAACGTGCCAGGGGGCCACGTACAAGGGTGCCGACGTGCCAGGGTGCCAAGGGTGCCACGTGCCAAGGTGCCGAGGTGCCGCGTGCAAGGGTGCCAAGGTGCCAAGGTGCCAAGGTGCTCGTAAGAAAACGAACGACACTGGTGGCATACTCCGCCACAAGGAGTGACGCCTCTGATGGGACGGATCGTGCTTCTGCTGATCGCGGCCGGATTGCTGCAGACGCCGGCTGCGCTTGCGCAGTCGGGGTACACCGGCGTGCTGAATGGCACGGTCCGCGACGCCGCCGGCGCGCCGCTCGTCGGCGCGGTCGTGACCGTCACGAGCGAGAGCCTCATAGGCTCGACGCGATCGGCCAGTACTGACGCGGCGGGTCACTACCGCGTCCCCGCACTCCCGCGCGGCTCGTACCGCGTCGCGATTGCGCTCGCCGGATTCCGTCCGGTCACCGGATCCGCGCAGCTGCAACTCGGGCAATCGGCCACACTCCACGCCGTACTCGAGCGCGGCGGGGTCGCTGAGGCTCCAATGACATCGGGCGATGCGGTCACACGAGAATCGGCAGTCGGCGCGACGCACCTCACGGCCAGCTTTCTAACGACGATGCCAATCGCGGCGCGCTTTGGCCCGGGTGCCATGCTGCTTGCTCCGGGCATCAATCCCGACAATTACAGCGCTT
The DNA here is from genome assembly GCA_039648985.1 of Acidobacteriota bacterium. Lineage (GTDB taxonomy): Bacteria > Acidobacteriota > Vicinamibacteria > Vicinamibacterales > 2-12-FULL-66-21 > JALZOC01. The sequence continues at coordinate 8,630 of JBBWZJ010000132.1, forward strand.
ACGCGGCGCCCGGCGCATGGTCCAACGCGTACCGGATTGACGACCTCGACAGCGCCGATCCGTCACGGGGTGGCGGATGGGTGTTTCCGTCCTTGAACTGGATCGACGAGGTTCGCGTCACTGCGCTCGGAGCCGCCGCGGAACAGAGCGGCTTCACGGGCGCGTCGTCCCAGACGGTTCTCCGGTCTGGCGGCAACACCTTCCACGGACTGGCCGAGATCCTGTACCGCAACCAGTCGCTCACCAACCCGAATGTCTCGGCGGACATCGTCGCGGCCAATCCGGATCTCGCCCCGAGGCACACCGACATCGCGTCGGACACGTCAGCGCAGGTGGGTGGGCCGCTGGTCCGGGATGCCGTGTGGTTCTTCGCCGGCGCTCACTTCTACTACGCGCGCGAGACGCCAGCCGGGTATCCCGCGGCGACGCCTCCTGGAGTCCACGCTGTGGGCTCCAGCACGCCGTCACCGTCGGAGAGCTCCCCGCGCGTGTTGTTCAAGCCCACATGGCGGTGGTCGGACCGCAGCGGCCTGTCCGGATTCGTGCACGCGGAGCGCGACGTCATCGAGGCGCGAGGTGCGGCTTCGCAGGTGGCCCCCGAAGCGACGCTCGCCGACCGCTCGTCCACGATGGCGTGGAACGGCCACTTCACCCGGATTCTCTCAGCCTCGACAGTCCTCGACGCCAGCTACTCCGGTTTCCACGGCGCTGACGACCTCGCACCCTACAACGGCGACGCGCCCGGGTGGTACGACGTCGCCGCGGATTACTACTCCGCCAACTCTTATTACTTCTACGGTGCGCGCCGGAACCGGCATCAGGGTGAGGCGAAGCTGACGCGATCGACGGGCGCCCACGACGTGGCTGCAGGCGGCGAGCTCGATCTAAGTGCCGCGACAACGACGTATGGGTATCCGGGCGGGCGGTCGGTGGACGCCGCGTCGGGCGTGCCGTACCTCCTCTACCTGTGGGACGGCTCCCGCACGGACAACACGACTCGCTCGTACGCCGCCTTCGCGCAGGATTCGTGGCGTCTGCGGCCGGCGCTGACGATCGACGCCGGGGTCCGGTTCGAGCGCAGCACCGGCATCAACAGCCGCGCGCACGAGACGCTCTATGGGACCACGTCGATCGCTCCGCGCGTCGGCGTCGCCTGGGACGTACGCGGAACGGGCGCGACTGTCGTCCGCGCGCACTATGGCCTCTACTACGAGGCGCCGCACTCGGCTGACTACGATTCTGTCGACCCGGATATCGCGCCGCTCTACGCCGCTACCATCGATCGCCGTCTCGACATCGTCAGCCCGGCGTCCCTCCTGCAAGCCGGCACCAACCACACAGTCGCTGCGGGAATCCACGCGCCGAGGACGCGGGCGGCGGTCGTTGGCGTAGAGCACAGGCTCTTCCACGGGCTTGTCGCGGGGATTTACGCGACCGATCGGCGGAGCGACAGGTTCATCGACGACGTGCTGCAATATCGGGCGACGGACTTCGTGAAGGTGCTGGCCAGGGATACCGGACCGGATGGGTTTGCCGCGTCAGGCGACGAGACAACGAACGCGACCGATGTCTACAACCAGGGCACGAACGTCCTGCGCAACAAGTTCGTCATCACCAATCTCCCCGGGTCGTTCAGGAGCCATCAGGGTGTCGAAGTGACGGCGGCCCGGCCGATGCGCGGACGATGGGATGTGCAGGGATCGTGGGTGATGTCGAGAACGGATGGAAACTACGACACCTCCGGACCCTCGATGAGCCCGGATTTCGAAACGCCGAATACCAATCCGACGCTGCAGCCGTTTCGGACGGGCCCGCTTGCGAACGACACGACGCATCTCGCAAAAGTGTTCGGGACGTATCGGCTGCCGTTCCGCTTCGTGCTGTCTGGCGCGTTCTATTACACGAGCGGCCGGACCTTCACGCGCTCGCAATCGGCGAGGCTGAACCAGGGGCGCGTGGATCTGTTCGTCGAACCCCGCGGCAGCGAGCGCTACGACGCGATCATGCGCCTCGACGCGCGGCTGCAGCGGGAGCTGTCGATCGGGGCGCGTCGCATCCGGCTGCAGGTTGACGGCTTCAACGTGCTCAACGACGCGACTGTCACATCGCGCGTCACGCAGTCCGGGCTGCGCTATTCGACGCCGCTCGCGCTCGTGGAGTCGCGGCGCTTTCGAGTCGGCGTCGCTTACAGGTTCTGATCGCGGCCCTGGCGGCTTCGGCTATCGGCTGTCAGCTTTCGGGCTCTCGGGACTCGCGATCCGCGGCCGGGGCTCCCTTGGGGCCCAGCCGAGAGCTGAAAGCGCGTGCCGCCGGAGCCGTCCTTCAATTAGAATCCTGCCGTGGCCGAACCCCAGGTACCCCATCCTGCGCGATCGGAGTCTCGCGAGATCGCCGAGCTCCGCCGCCTCAAACAGGAACAACCCGATCTCGGATCGGCTGTCGATCTCCAGGTCGAGTTGCTGCAGCTCCAGCGCCGTGTGCAGTCGCGCGTATCGTTGCCGTCAATCCGGCTCGACAAGGACTACCTGAACAGTCTGCTCGCGACGCCGCCCGTGCTGCAGTTCGAGCACATTCCGATCGAGTGGGGGGACTTGCGTTTTCTGCTGCGCGCGACGGCGGCGGCGATGCGCAGCCACGACGCGCTGGAAGAAGGGGACTTTCGTCGGGTCGAGACGCTCTGCCGGGACTCCGAACGCCTCCCGGCGGCGCTCCGTTCGTGGTACGACGCGACGAAGTCGTCGGCGGGACCGATCGCGGCCGATGCCTCCGGACTCGAGCCGGTGATCCTCCAGGCGATGCGGCCGTTTCTGACGCGCTCGGCCGATGCCATCATGGCAAAGACCGACCTCGTTGGATGGACGCGCGGCACGTGCCCGCTCTGTGCCGGCGAGCCTGACTTTGCCGTGATCACCCCCGCCGCCGATCGCATCCTCATTTGCGGACGGTGCTCGGCGCGCTGGCACTTCCACCAGATCACCTGCCCGTTCTGCGCGAATGCCGACAAGAGCCGGATGACCTCGTTCGCAAGCCGCGATGGCCAGTACCGGCTTTACGCGTGTGATGTGTGCGAGCGGTATCTAAAGGCGTTCGACGCCAGGCGCGCGTCGCGGGCGGTGATGCCGGTGGTGGATGCGGTGGCGACTCTTCCCCTCGACGCTGCGGCCATGCAGAAGGGATACAAGTAGGGCCAGCTATTTAGAAGGGCTGTGCCACCCCTTCTAGTGCTGGGGGATCTGTTCTTCCTTGCTGAAGATGGACGACGCCTTGTCGGACATCCAGTTGAACAGATGGCGCGTTTCCCAGAAGCGGCCGGGATTGGACCGGGCGCCGAGAACGACGACGGCGACCTGGTTGCCGGTGGGCAGGCGCAGGAGCGTCGCAAGGCAGTATCCGGCTTTGCTGATGAAGCCGGTCTTGCCGCCGAGGACGTCGATGTCGCCGCCCATCACGAGGCGATTGGTGCTGTGGATGCTGATCGTGCGGCGGTCCGTTGAGAAGGTGTACGTCGGCGTGCGCATGATGGGCGAAATCCGCTCGTCCGCCGCGGCAAACGAGATCAGCCGCGAGAGGTCGTAGGCCGACGACATGTTGGCGGGATTCAGTCCCGACGGATCGGCAAACGACGTCGACTCGAGCCCGAGCTCGAGAGCCTTCTCGTTCATCCGCTCGACGAAGGAGGCCGTGCCGCCGTGCGAGACGCGAGCGAGCACGCGGGCGGCGGCGTTGTCGGATGCGATGAGCGTCAGGTGGAGCACGTCGCTGAGCTTCAGCCGGTCATTCGCCTTGAGGTATGTGGTGGACGCCGCGTACACGTCCCCGCGCTCGACGGTGATGGTCTGATCGAGGTCCGGATTGTCTTCGAGGAACACGACAGTCGTCATCACCTTGGTGATGCTCGCGATCGAGCGTTTGTCCTGGGCGTTCTCCTGCCAGAGGACCTGCCCGTTCGCGGGGTTGAAGATGATCGCGGCCGCCGCGCGGATGTCCGGCACCCGCTCGCCGTTCGAATCGGTCTTGTACCGGGGCGTCATCACATCCTGCAGCGAGCGTAGCGCCGCCATGCGCTGGAACTCGCGGCCGCGTGCGGCGGACCGGGCGCGTTCGAGGCGGGCTTTGCGGGCCTGGGATGCGGAGGGGGAATAGACGGGCGCCGCCGACAGCCGCGGCGCGGGCCGGCGTGCGGCAGCTCTCGGCGCGGATCGCTTGTGGCTCGCGCGCTTCTGGGCGGATTCGGCCGTGGTCGGCACGGCAACGCTCAGACCCAACAGCAGCGCACACAGTCGGATGACCAGCAGAGGTGTTCTCAGGCGCACGCGTCCTCCGGAACGAAGTTAGCTAGCTCAGCTGGCTGGGAGACAGCCGAAACTACATGAATGGAACGCAAACAGTATAACAGCGAACCCCCTTAGAGGCAAC